>JAKBCS010000176.1 GCA_021807595.1 Planctomycetota bacterium
CTACCCCGGTGCAACCGCCAGAGCAACCGTGACGACGTCCTGCTCGACGTCCGCCGTTGCACCCGTAGCCGCCGCCGTTGCACCCGTAGCAGCCGCCGTTGCACCCGTAGCAGCCGCCGTTGCACCCGTAGCAGCCGCCGTTGCGCCCGTAGCAGCCGCCGTTGCACCCGTAGCCGCCGCCGTTGCACCCGTTGCAGCTACCGCCGCGTCGTCCGAGATCCGGCATATCCACGCCAGTAGTCAACGCCGCCATCAAAACCATGCTGTACATCGAACGCTCCTCCCAAAATTGGAACAACCCATGCATCCCTAGCGAAGAGAACTTCTCCTCGCCTCAGGCTGCCCGTCTGAGACAATCCACAACAACGGTGGTCAAGGATGAATAGGAGAACAGAAGGGGCCGCCTTTTGACCCGAGAGCATCGGCGGCAGCCGAAGGTGCATCCAAGCTGTTAACCCTCCTCCCACGCGAGTCTGACGGTGGGGGGCCGTCAGTTGCATCGCTATCGATTGTAGTGATTGGATTAGATAGTAAAACAGGAAAAATCGGGAGTCAATAGCAGTGTGGGAAGTTTGAGAAGGATTGGCAAAATTCATCGCTTCCTCACTTTTGTTGCGAACGGGGCGCACTCGCTTCGCCTTCAAGGCCTCAACAGCGGAGTTGCGGTCAACCGTTGGCCGCGCAAGAATCGTTGCAAAAGGCGTTCCCCTTATGGATGACCCCGATGGGCGAGGACTCGACCGGATTTTTCTACCGTCCTCCGTGGCTTGCCCGATCCAATCGGGTATCCTTAAAGGAAGAGCAGTTCTCGTCGCCTCTGGAGAAAGGTGGCTCGACATGACGCGTGATTCGGCAGCTCCTCTCTCGCCTCTTTCCCGCGCCTTGCGGACATTTCGCCGGCCTTGGCCCCTGCTCTTGGCGGGGTTGCTGTGGACGATTTTTGGCCTGATCTTGTCTCTGTTTGCCGCCGTTTCTCTCGCACCGCGCCTCTTGTGCTTGGGCGCGGGGGTTCTCTTGGCGGGCATAGCGGTGTCGCAGCGTCTGCGCACGGCGAGTTGGCAGATGGAAGATCGAGCCGAGTCGTCGGGCCTGTTGGCGGCATCTGCCTTCGTCTGCTTGCTCGCTTTTCTGTCGATGGATGAGCGTTGGGATTCGGGGCGCGTCTTCTTGGGCACGCTGATCGGTCTGGCGTTGGCCGGAGCGGGGATCGTGTTGTTGCCGCGCGCGGGGAGGCGCGTCGTCGCCGTCCTTTTGCTGCTGTTCCACTTCGGCGGCATCGTCACATCGGTCACGGCCGTGCCGCCGCGCGGAGAATCCGCGCCGTGGATCTCCATGATGTTATGGACGTATGTATATCGGCATTATCTCACGTTCGCCTACCTGACCAATGCCTATCACTTCTACTCGCCCGATCCGGGACCGCCGACACTGTTGTGGTTCCACGTCGAGTATGCCGATGGCAAAGCGCGGTGGGTGAAGATTCCCAACCGCGCCGAGAGTCCCACGGGACTGTACCACCAACGCATGTTGGCTGCATGTGAAAGCGCCTACAATCCCATTCTCGGTTTGCCGCCGATGGATGAGAGTCAGATCGACAGTATGGAGAAGAAATACAACCGCAAGCTGCTCCTCTTGCCGGGAGATCGCTACACTCTGTCCGACACATCGCTGAGCAAGTTGGGCAAGGCGGGTGTGTCCGAAACGGTGCTGAAAAAGCTGGAACCGATGAAAAACGAAGAGTTTGTGACGAAAGAACTCTTTGTGGCGGAATTGGAGAAGCGGCTCGACAAAGAAGAATTGGCCGATTATCGAGCGGAGTTGTTGGGGCTTTCCTTGCACTATCTTCGCCACGAAACCGGCGAGACGATTATGATGCGCCGACACAGGGCGGCAATGCTCGCCCCCTTCGTCGACAAAGACGGCAGGCCGGCTCCGCTGAAGCTGCTGTACAAACTGCCCCCGTTGCTCCAACAGTATTCCGAACCGCAAGAGATCGCCAAACGGTTGATCGCTTCGTATGCGCGGCACATCGCCCATACCTCGCCCGATCCCGACGACTCGAAGAACCCGGTCAAGGCGGTGCGCGTCTACCGTGTCATCCATCAACTTCTCACGCCGCGCGATATAAACGATGGCTTGAATCCGTTGGACGATACAACCTTCGCGCCGTTCTACATGGGCAAGTTCGATCCCGAAGGACACTTGCTCGATCCCAAAGATCCTTTTTTGTATTGGCAAGTACCCAAAGTTCGCGTACTCAACACTTATCCCGACCCCGGCACCTATTCGGTGACGACCGACGGCGAGTTTCTCGTTTCATGGCCGGCATCCGAAAAGAACACGAAGATCATCGACTTTGTCGAACTTCATGCGACCCAGAGCGATAAGATCCAGGCACGACAGAGGGAAAACTAGCGAGCCTTCCTCGCAGTCTCGCTTGAGAAATCCTCACAAGTAGGTGTGACACCATGAGTGCGACTTCCAATTATGGCGCGTCCGAAGAGATCGCGGCCGGCCAGGACGATGGCGAACATCCCGTGGTATTCGGTATCCGCGCGATCGATCGCTTCTTCTTCCAGCCACTCGAACCGACTTCGCTGGGACTGGTCCGCATTGCCACCGGCGTCGTCGTGTTGTACGTCCACTTGATGTACAGCGTCGGACTGGAGAACTACCTTGGTCCCTATGCTTGGGTGAGAAATTCGGGCTGGACCCAAGAAGCCGGCGAAGGCGGCGTGACCGATTTCCTTCGCCACGGCAACACCATTCAAGGACCGAGTTGGACGTGGGACGACAGTGCCGGAAGGATTTTCCGAGGACAAACGATGTGGTCGATCTATTACCACGTCGAAGATCCTTTCTGGATTCGCGTCATCCACTACGGCATCCTGCTGGTGTTTTTGCTCTTCGCGCTGGGTCTGTGGACGCCGATCACCAGCAAGTTGGCCTGGATCGGATCGCTGATGTACATTCAGCGCTTGCAGGGCATGTTGTTCGGCATGGACACCATGACCAATATCGGTCTGTTTTATCTCATGTTCGCGCCGTGCGGCGCGGCCCTGTCGTTGGATCGCTGGCTGCAACTCCGCGCGGACAAAAAGCGTCTGGGCGGCAAGTTCGTTCCTGCACCGCCGGAGCCGTTGGTGTCGGCTCGATTGCTGACGCGCGCCATTCAGATCAACTTCTGTCTCATCTATGCCGGGGCGGGTACATCGAAACTGTTGGGTTCCTCGTGGTGGAACGCCACCGCGCCGGCCGGTTTCCTGCTCAACTATTCCTTCGCGCCGTTTGAAGTGAATGGCTACACCGAGACGATCCAATTTCTCATCGCGCATCGGTGGATGTGGGAGATCCTTTGCACCGTCGGCACGGTGGGCACTCTGGTCTTGGAGTTGGGCTTCCCCTTCTTGGTCTGGAACCGGCGCACGCGCTGGGTCATGGTGTGCGGCTCGGTGCTGCTCCATACGATGATCGCCCTGTTGATGGGGTTGGTGACGTTTAGTCTCATGATGTTGGCCTTGGTCGCTTCCTTCGTGCCGCCGGAGGCCGCGCGGCAATGGTTGGAGTCGGCGAGCGAGACGTTGCGTCAGGCGCGCCACATTCTATTCGGGGGCAATCCCAAAGCGGACCCGACGCCAACGGTACTCCTCTCGCGCTGAGAGGCGATCCGAGAAGCGCGGGTCCGTCCAAGCCGAAACCGTGAGGGAGCGGCTCTTTTAAGCCGATTTGCTCCCGCGACCGTCCGATAAACCGATATCTCTTGGCTTCTTCTTGCGACTGGCGAGTCGATTCGCCGTCACTTCTTCGGCGGCATTTGATGCACGGCCATGCCGTACAGCGACTCGGCGGCTTCCATGATGGTTTCCGAGAGGGTCGGATGCGCGTGCATGGTCATGGCCAAGTCGCGGGCGGAGGCTCCCATTTCGATGGCCAGCATCGCCTCGGCGATCATCTCTCCGGCTCCCGCGCCGACGATACCGACGCCGAGAACGCGATCCGTTTCGGGATCGACGATCAGTTTCGTCAACCCTTCGGTGCGATCGAGCGTCATGGCTCGGCCGGAACCAGCCCACGGGAAGCGCACGCGCTTGATCTCGCGGTTGGCGCGCTTGGCTTCGGTCTCGGTCAGGCCGCACCACGCCACTTCGGGATCGGTAAACACTACGGCGGGGACGGCGAGCGCGTCGTACACGGCGGGTTCTCCGGCCAACACCTCGACGACAATTTTGCCTTCGTATGTCGCCTTGTGGGCCAACATCGGCTCGCCGGCCACATCGCCGATCGCGTAGATTCTCTCCGCGGAAGTGCGCCGCTTTTCGTCCACCGCGATGAATCCCTTGTCGTCGATCTTCACGCCGGCCTTGTCGAGTCCGATGTCGCGGCTGTTGGGACGTCGGCCAACGGCCACCAGGACGCGCTCAAAAATCGGCTGTTTGTCGGCGACCTCTTCGCCTTCCAGCGTCGCGCGGATGCCCTTGGGAGTCTCTTCCAAGCGCGCGACTTTCGTTCGAAGATGGATTTTGTCGAACATCTTTTCCAGGCGTTTGTGCAACGGCAACACGAGGTCGCGGTCGCATCCGGGCAGGAGGCCGTCGGTCAATTCGACGACCGTGACCTTGCTGCCAAGCGCGGAATAGACGTAACCCATCTCCAGGCCGATGTAGCCGCCGCCGACCACCAGCAGGCGAGGAGGGATGTCTTCCAGTTTCAGCGCTCCCGTCGAATCCACGACTCGCGGACTTGCGAGATTGAGGTTCGCGGGCCGCGCGGGTACCGAGCCGGTGGCCACGATGCAATTCTCAAAGCGATAGCACCCGCGTCCCTCAACCTCAACGGTTCGACCGTCGACGAACTTGCCCTGCCCCACGATGTAATCGATCTTGCGCGCTTTCGACAGGCGGCTGAGGTTGCCGGTCAGCGTCTCCACCACTTTCTGCCAATGTCCGCGCACTCCGTTGACATCGATCGTCGGCGCGCCGTATTTGAGGCCGATGTGCGCGGCATCGCGGACATCCGTAATGAGCTTGGCGGCATGGAGGCAGGCCTTGGAGGGGATGCAGCCGACGTGAAGGCAGGTGCCGCCGGGCCGTTCGCGCGCGTCGATCAACGTGACCTTCATGCCTCTGTCCGCGGCCAGGAACGCCGCCGCGTATCCGCCGGGGCCAGCACCAAGGACGACCAACTGCGTTTCCGTGACATCTGCCATTTCATTTATCCGTAGAGCGTGGTTCGTGGTTCCGAGCTGCCTCCGCGGCGCTCTCGTGGCAATTTTACACGGTTGACCGTTACTCCGGCCACGGTGTTCCCGATTGGCCCTCCGCGCCGACAGGCGCTTCGACCCTTTTTTTCGATTTCTCCCTTGACCCTCACGTTGCGTCGGGCCGTACCATGAGCGGAGAAGGAGGAATCGCCATGCGTCCACCGCCGTGGAGAATCGGTCAAATCGCCAAACGCACCGGGTTGTCGGTGCGAACCCTGCATTGGTACGACGAAATCGGTCTGTTGACGCCTTCTTTTCGCGGAGAATCGGGGTATCGCCTCTACACCGCCGCCGACGTTGCCCGTTTGCAACAGATTGTGTCGCTGCGACAACTCGGCTTTGCGCTGGAGGAAGTGCGCGCTTGTCTGGACAGTCCCGACTTCTCGCCTCTGACCCTGATTCAGCGGCACCTCGCGCACTCGCGCGATCGGATGGAAGCCCAACGGCGCTTGTGCGATCGATTGGAATTCTTGGCTGCCCACTGGGGCGAGACGGAGACAGTCTCCGTCGAGGAACTATTACAAACGATCGAGGAGATGAACGTGATCGCGAAGTATTATTCACCGGAGCAGTTGGAACAATTGAAAGTGCGCGGCGAGCAAGTCGGAAAAGCTCGCATTCGGCAAGTCGAGGACGAATGGCCGAAACTGATGGACGAAGTGCGAACGGAAATGGAAAAGGGGAGCGATCCATCGAGTGAAGTCGTGCAAGCGCTCGCCCGGAGGTGGATGAGCCTGATCCACGAGTTCACCGGCGGTGATGCCGGGATCGAAAAGTCCCTGCAAACAATGTACTCGCAAGAACAATCGATACATGGAACGGACCTAAAAGCGATGCAACCGATGATGGATTACATCGGCAAGGCGTGGGCTGCGGCAAAGTAGACGGCTCCCACGTCCGCGGAGAACGCGGGGGCAGGACGGTGTGTGTAAGCGTCCGTCCCAAAAGCCCCCTCTCCTCCTGTACCCAGCGGGTGAGGGGGTGAGCTTTCCGAGATCTCTTGCCTCTCTCCCCCGAGGTACAGGGGCGAGGGGAGAAGCGCTGTATCTCTAGGCACTCACATCCATATCGCATTCCGGCGTTCCGACAATCGGCAAGGTTTGCATTGCCTTGGCGCTGTCTCCGGTGTAGGCTACATCTATCAGACCTGCCGGAGCGATGCTCCCTCGATCTTGTTGTGATCCTTGGGTTCCTGCCAACGAGTCGTTCTCCCGCCGAGGCTTCGTCGCACCATGCGAAATCGTTGCATCTTGCCGGTTTTGTCGTTTGTCATGCTCTGCACCGCGGCGCGCGGCGTCGCCGGTTCGCTGACCTGCGATACCAAGTCGATTTCGTTCACCGATGGATACGCCGGCTGGCAATTGCTTGCAGCCGACGGCGAACGGGATGTGACGCGGCAGGCCCGTTATGAAAGCGGCAACTCGGCGGTGGCCCGCGTCGATGTCAACGGCCATGTCACTCCGATTGCGGATGGCTCCACTCTGATTCGCATTCAACACGATGGCGACAAGCTCGAAATTCCGGTTCGCGTTCAGGGTGCGGGTGCGGATCGTCCGGTGGATTTCAAACGGGAGCTTGTGCCGCTTCTGAGCCGCATGGGCTGCAACGCCGGCGGCTGTCACGGCAAGGCCAGCGGACAAAACGGATTCAAGCTGTCGCTGTTCGGCTTCGACGCCGCCTTCGACCGCGATGCCATCGTCAACGAGGCGCGCGGCCGGCGCGTCTTTCCCGCCGCTCCCGATTTCAGTCTGTTGCTGCTCAAGGCGACGGGGCAGTTGCCGCACGGCGGCGGCAAGCGGATGCGGCGCGACGGTAATGAATATCGGCTCTTCCGTAGCTGGATCGCCTCCGGCATGCCCAGCTCCGCTCCCGATGCGCCCCACGTCGTCAAACTCCGGATCGCTCCGGCGGATCGCGTGCTTGCTCGCAACGGGCAACAGCAGTTGGCCGTGCGCGCCGAGTACAGCGACGGCAGCATCCGCGATGTCACCCGGCAAGCGGAATACGCCAGCAATCTCGATGTCGTGGCTCGCGTCGATGCCGACGGCCTGGTTCACACCCTCCAGATGAGCGGCGAAGCGGCGATCATGGCGCGTTACCTGGGCTACGTCGCCGTCTTCCGGGCGATGGTGCCGCACGGCGAACGCTTGAAAGAGATCGCCGAGTTCCGACCGGCCAATTACATCGACGATCTCACATTGGCCAAGTGGAAGAAACTCGGTCTCCGGCCTTCACCCCTCGCGGATGACGCCGTCTTCCTACGCCGCGTCACTCTCGATTTGTGCGGACGCCTGCCGACCGCTGCCGAGGCGCGGGCTTTTCTCGCCGACACCGCCGCCGACAAACGCGCCAAGCTCATCGACCGCTTGCTCGATTCGCCGGACTATCCCGCTTATTTCGCCATGCGTTGGGGCACGATCCTGCGCAACTCGAACCTGGCCGGCTCGACCAACGCCGCCTACGCCTTCCACAACTGGATCAAGGACTCCATCGCCCGGAATCGCCCTTACGATGAGTTCGTGCGCGGCATTGTGGCGGCGGCGGGAGAATGGCAAGAATCGCCCGCGATCAATTGGTACTGGCAAAGCCGCGACGATCAACTGCATCAAGTGACGGCGGACACGGCGCAGGTGTTCCTGGGCGTGCGCCTGCAATGCGCACGCTGCCATCATCACCCCTACGAACGCTGGGGGCAGGCAGACTATTACGGTTTGGCCGGTTTCTTCACGCGCCTGGGACGCAAGAGCTTCGGCGAACCGCCGCCCTATTTCGCCTCGGCGAACGTGACCACCGGCGAAAAAGATCCGCTGACGGGCAAGACCCCGGAACCCAAATACCTCGACGGCCCCAGCGCCAAGTTCACGCCGGAGCAAGATCCGCGTCATGCTCTGGTGGACTGGATGGCCAAACCGGACAATCCCTTTTTCGCCCGCGCTCTGGTCAATCGTCTGTGGGGCCATTTCCTCGGCCGCGGTCTCTATCACGAAGTGGACGACTTGCGCGAGACGAATCCTCCGTCCAATCCCGAACTGCTCGACGCCCTGGCCCAGGATTTCACCAAGCACAAGTTCGATGTCAAGCACATCATCTGCACCATCGTCAACAGCCGGGTCTATCAGCTATCCTCGGAACCAACGCCGCACAACAAGAACGACCGCCAGAACTATGCACGCTACTATGCCCGTCGTCTGCCGGCGGAGGTGCTGCTCGACGCCATCGATCAAACCACCGGCACGCGCGGCAATTTCAGCGGCGTAGGGTCCAACGCTCGCGCCGTCGATCTTCCCCACGAGGGGTTCGGTTCCTATTTTCTCGACACCTTCGACCGCCCGCGCCGCGTCACCGGCTGCGAATGCGAACGCTCCACCGGCGCGACGCTCGCTCAGGTGTTATTGCTGGGCAACTCGGACGAGATCGAGTCGAAGATCGCCGCCGGCGACGGTAGACTGGCGCGGTTGATGAAAGAGAAGAAGCCGCTCGGCGACATACTCGAAGAGTTGTATTTGACCGCCTACGCCCGGCGTCCGAGTGCCGAAGAATTGAAGCGAACGCTGGCGCACCTCGAAGGTGCGGCGAATAAACAGCAGGCACTGGAAGACGTTTTGTGGGCGATTCTGAATACGAAAGAGTTTATGTTTAACCATTGACGCCTAATGCCCTCGTTCCCACGCTCCGCGTGGGAACGCACGCTCGGACGCTCTGCGTCCCGTCCAAGGAATGCCCTCGTTCCCACGCTCCGCGTGGGAACGCACGCTCGGACGCTCTGCGTCCCGTCCAAGGAATGCCCTCGTTCCCACGCTCCGCGTGGGAACGCACGCTCGGACGCTCTGCGTCCCGTCAAACGCGCCGCAGAGCGGCGATACTTGCGTTCCCACGCAGAACGTGGGTACGAGAAGGAGATAGTCATGCTCGATATCGTCAGCCGTCGTTCGTTCCTGAAAGTCGGCAGTCTGGCGCTTGGCGGATTGACATTGCCGGGGCTGTTGCGTCTGCGCGCGGCGCAGAAATCGACGGAGACGCCGCGCCGCTCCGTTATCCTGGTCTGGCTGGCCGGCGGTCCCAGCCATCTGGATATGTACGACCTGAAGCCGAGCGCGCCGGCCGAGATTCGCGGCGAGTTCAAGCCGATCCAGACCAACGTGCCGGGTATCGTCATCGGCGAACATCTGCCGCATCAAGCGCGGATCATGGACAAGCTCGCCATCCTGCGCTCGGCCTACCACACCAACGCCGGCCACGGCATGGGCGCGCAGTGGATGCTGACCGGCTATCAACCGACCATCGAAGTAAACGACAACATCTATCCTTCGTGCGGCTCCGTCGTCGCCAAGATGCGCGGCCCCAATGAACCGACCCTGCCGGCGTATGTGAATCTGCCGCGCGTCCTGAATTTGGGCAAGGCGGCGTATCTCGGCGCGTCGTACAATCCGTTCGCGCCGGACAGCGATCCCAATTCCAGCGGCTTCCAGGTGCGCAATTTGAAGCTGCCGGGCCGCGTCGATGCCTCGCGCCTGAGCCGACGCCGCGAGCTGTTGAAAGATCTCGACCGCATCCGCCGCGACATCGACGCCCGCGGCGACATGCAAGGATTGGACACGTTCTACCGCGACGGCATGGAGATGGTGACGAATCCGAAAGCGCAAAACGCCTTCGACATTCACAAGGAGCCGGCCAAGCTGCGCGAGACGTATGGCCGCAACGATCTGGGCCAATGTTGTCTGCTGGCCCGGCGGTTGGTCGAGGCCGGCGTGACGTTCGTGACCATTCAGGCCGGGGGCGGCTGGGACACGCACGCCAACAATTTCCGCGAATTGAAAGACAAGCTGCTGCCTAAGTACGACCGCGCCGTCGCCGCGCTGGTCTCGGACTTGTCCGAGC
>JAKBCS010000177.1 GCA_021807595.1 Planctomycetota bacterium
TCTTCCGGCGGTAGCCACGATTCTTGTTTCGGCTCGGTGGGCGAATCGGCGACAACCAAGCGCGATTCGTTTTCCAACTCCGGCTCTTGGGGGGACGGAGGCAGAGGTGCCGGAGAGGTGCGAGCGAGGGACGGCGAGATCGGCTCCTCGGTCGGAGTGGAAACGGCCGTCTCCATGGGAGCATCGTCTGGCGTCTTGCGAGTGGCAAAGAACACCACCAGGCCGAACGTCGCCACTAAGAGAACCAAAAGTCCACCGAGAATCCCGCCAATCAACACCTTCTGCCGATTGCCCACAGTCGCAGGCAACTCGGTGTCGGAAGCCGGCTGCTGCTCCACCCGCTCCCCGTTGTGTCTGGGCTTGTCACCCAAATCGAGGGCGGCATCGCTAGGCACGGGAAACGAACGACCGCAACGCGGACACAAGACGCGATGACCTGGCGTCATCGGCTTGGACATCTTGAGATGCTTGCGGCAGTGAGGACACAAAACCTTGGTAGCCAACATAACGGCGCTTTCGTATGAGGATGTCACTCGAATCGCACGACCTCAGTTACTTTAACTGTCCGGCTCGCCCTAAGGCAAGGAAAATCGAGCCGGCATTTCGAATGCTCAACTGCTGGCGCTGCGATACGATTGCAAGGCTCGGCGGAAGAATCGACGGCTGAGGACGAGCATGGCCAGAGAGGCAACGATGGTCCATACGATGAATCCCAAATCCAGCGATTTAACCATCGTCTCCGCCGGCACGTTGACCACGATCAACACTGGAACGAGGAACGTGAAAAAGAAGCCGAACGGACTGGCCCATCTTCCTCGATAAATGGCGCGCGGGTAACGCATCAGCGTCGTGAACAGCCACCACATCTCCATCAAATTCTGATTGCGAACCAACCACACGGCGGTAGACGAGAGTATGAGCAGGAAACTGTACGCCAAGGCACAGCCGCACGCGAAGAGCAAGAGAAACAGTGCGAAATTCACCGGATCGAACGTCCACGGTATGAGTGTCAACGCCACGGCCATAATGCCCACTCCTTGCACGATGTTGGGCAAGGTGGACCAGTCGATCCAACGGCAGCTGACGAGGAATTGTTCGTCGATGGGTTTGAGTAAATATCCGTCCAGATCGCCGGTGCGCACCAACTCGGCGAACTCCGTGCAATTGGTTAGAAAGAACGTCTCGACGACGCCGGCCAAGGCATAGTGGCAGCCTACGAAAAAGAAATACTCGCTGCGATTCCAGCCGGCGATATTGGGAGTAAATTCAAACAATTTCCAGTAGAATACAAGCAGTATCCCCAGCCAGAGAATTTCTACGAGCAGCTTGACGAGAAAATTAACGCGAAAGGCCATCTCTCCGGCCAGACCGAAGCGCGCGAAGGCTGCGAACAAGCGCAAGTAACGAGTCACGTTTGTCAGCCTCCGTAGGCGCTGTAGCGGCGCAGTCCGCGCGCGAACAGCATCCGCGAGAAAGCGATCAGAACCACCGCCCACGCCAACTCCATCAGCAATCCCTCGACGAGTTTCGGCCCCTCGATCTCGCGGAGAAAGACCACAGCGGGGAAGTAGGCCATGTATTGAAACGGCAGCCATTTCAGCAGCACGTCCCAAGGGTGGCCGAGGAGATCGAGCGGAAACATTTGCCCGGAGACGAAGTAGTTCACCGTGTTGACCACCCACAACAGCGACGAGACTTCCAAGATCCAGAAGCCGGCCATGCCCATGCACGTCTCGAAGAAAAAGCCGATCAGAAACGCCAGGATCAATGAGGCAAGGTAGGCGGCCAACGTCGCAGCGTCCGGCCACAAGCCTACAAAATAGCCGGAGCAGAACAGAAATAGCGCGGCGTAGGGTCCGGCGGAGGTGGTGATGTAGGCTACCTTGTGAGCCGCGCGGTAGGACAGCAGATAGCCGATCATGTCCAACGGCTGCAACAGATACTTCTTGAGGTTGCCGTCGCGGATGTCGCGGGCAATCGCCCCCGACAGACCGGGCATGGAGGAGAACATGCGGCTAATGTGAATGAGCAGCAGATAGGCGATCATGCGCTGCTCGTTGAAGCCGGCGATGCTGCGATGTTCGTTCCCCGCGAAGACGGCCTTCCAAAGTAGAACCGTCGTGATGACGGGAAAGAAGCGTAGTATGGTACCGATCAGAAAGTCGCCGCGATAAGTCATGCGCTCGATGAGCGAGACGCGGAAGATGTTGAGATACTTGCGCAGCGTTCGCACCGGCGAGATGGTTCGAGCCATTTCCGCATAGCTTGACGTTTCGCCGGACACGCTAAGTCATCTCCCCATTCGAGTCACGCCGATCCACCGACCTGCCATTCGTCATTATGGGAAAGCGATTCGATTCTGTCGCAGAGCAGAATTACCAATCGCAACTCGTCGCAGCACATTTGGGCAAACGAGGGGCGGATTCTCGACCTGTGTGACACGGTAAGCGGTCTACTCCTTGGACTGGACGATTTTATTATAGCGATCCAACGACAGATTCTTTGCGGCTTGTCGGTCGCCGTTGGGCCAGATCACGGTGAGGGCGTCGATCTTGGTTGCTTGGCCTAAACCGAACACATGGCGGCGATCGCTGGAGGAGGCATACGAGCCGCCGCCCTTGGCGAACTTCGTTTGCTTCTGGCCTTCGTATTCCAAAATCAGCCGCGCTCCGACCACGTCGGCATGGTTGCGGCCTACCAGTTCGATACCAAGCCAATGGTTGTCCGCCGCCGACTCATTGCGCAGCAGCACCACGGGCGCGTTGAGATGCGCGACGACCAAATCGATGCGGCCATCGTCGTCGAGATCGCCCAGGGCAACGCCGCGCGCCAGATGCTTCTCGCGGAAATATCGACCACCTCGGTGCGATATGTCGTTGTAGATACCCCTTTCGTTTCGCAACAGAATGGGCCGTTGCCTCGGATCGCCTCCGCCGCGCGGATGGCGAATGGCGTGGCCGGTGGCGACGAACAGATCCTCCCATCCGCGCCGCTCCACGTCGAGAAACCCGGCACCCCAGCCGACGGTGTTTTGGCCCAAAGCGCTGATACCGGCTTTGGGCGAGGCATACTGAAAGAGTATGCGCCCGCCGTCGCACTGGTTGAGATAAAGGGCATGCCACTCGTTTTCGTAATTGGTGACGAACAGCGAGGGGCGTCCGATACGATTGTAGTCGGCGGCATCGACCCCCATACTGCCGTTGGGAGAACCGCCGAGATCGCGCGCCGTGCCGCTGGACAGACCGCTCTCTTCAAAACGAAAGCGTCCCGGCAAACAACGATTGATGTAGAGGAAGCTGTCGGCGGTATCGTTGGCGACGTAGATGTCGGGTTTTCCGTCGCCGTTGAAGTCCACCAGAAGGACGCCGAGTCCTTTGCTGGCATCGCGCCCGCCCGGTCGAAGCGATGCCTCGCCGCTGACATCGGTGAACGTGCCGTCGCGGTTGTTGCGGAACAGCTTGTGGGCGAGGCCGTCGAACAGCTTGGGCGGGCAGATGTCGCGCGGTTGACCGCAAGGGGGATGCTTGGCGAACGACCAATCGACGTAATGACACACATACAGATCGGGATAACCGTCGCCGTCGAAGTCGGCCCAACCGGCGCTGCTGCTCCACAGACTGGAGTTCAACCTCGCGCTGCGCGATACATCGACGAGTCGCCGTCCCTTGCTTGTGTCGGCGAGATCGACCGGCTCATTGTGAAACAGGGCGAGGCGATTCCATCCGGTCAGAAGCAGATCGGGCCATCCGTCGCAATCGTAGTCGCCAACCGCCGCCCCGTGGCTATAGAACCATGGGCCGTCGAGTTGCAATCGGGCGCTGACATCTTCAAACTTGCCGCCTCCGAGATTGCGCCACAGCTTACACGGCCAGCCGCGTATCTCCTCGCCGACGAAGAACCCTCCTCCCGGCAGAAAGAGGTCGAGCCGACCATCGCCGTCGAAGTCGAGCAAAGCGACGCCGCCGCCGAGCGATTCCAGAATCGACCGATGCTCGGCCTCTTCTCCGTTGCGATAGGTAAAATTGATCCCCGACGACGAGGTCGTGTCGCGGAAAAGGCCGGGGCTTTCCTCTTCCGTGGGAACGGAGGGCATGTCGGCGGTCGATGGCTTCCGTCCGTCGCATGCCGCGCCGACCGAGAACAGAAACACGGTTACAAACCAAAGCCCGTTTCGTGGAGTCATACCCATCATCCGCCGAGTGAGTCGAACGCCATCCGTCCCTTTCTTTATATCGCATCGTCCGTGCGGCTTCCTCTCGACCCTGCCCACAAAGCCCGCAACGAACCTTGTTTCGCGCCTTACTTCTGTTTAGTTTAGAAGTAAGGATTTCGTTCGCCTCGATTGTTGCAAAGAGGCTGTCTCAGAAGTCCCCCTCTCCCGTGCGTACAGGGGGAGAGGGGTTTTTGGAACGGACTCTAAGATCGCTCGGCCGCTCGAAGGTTCGAGAGTTGTCCGTGGTTCTCGCCTCGCATCGGAGCTGGCATGGCCGATCCATATCTCAACGAATCGACCGCGGCAACCCAGTCCAAGCCTTCCAAAGATCCCGTATCGACCCAGACGTACTTTCCTTCGCTGAACGAGGAGGAGCTATCCGCCAGCGAGCGCGATACGAGATTGCGATTGACCGGCGGCGTCGATACGTCGGCTCCGACCGTCGCAAACCCTATCCCCGTAGGCCAAGCAGGTCGCTTTCCGATTCTTCGAGAAATCGGTCGTGGCGGCATGGGCGTGGTACTCGAAGCAGACGATACGCAGCTGGGCCGACGCTTGGCCGTCAAGGTCTTGTTGGAACAGCATCAGAGCGATGAAGGTTTGGTGCGGCGTTTCCTGGACGAAGCCCGTATCTGCGGCCAGTTGCAGCATCCAGGCATCGTGCCGATTCACGAGATCGGCTGGCTTCCCGATCGGCGACCATACTTCACGATGAAGCTAATTCAAGGACAAACCCTCGCCTCGTTGCTGCAAGCGCGGACCTCGCCGAGCGCGGATCTGCCGCGCTATCTCGCCATTTTCGAGCAAGTGTGCTTGACCTTGGCCTACGCCCACGCTCACGGAATCATTCACCGCGACATGAAACCGTCGAACATTATGGTCGGCAGCTTCGGCGAAGTCCAAGTCATGGATTGGGGACTTGCCAAGCTGCTACCTCATGCCAGCCGCGCCGCGACATCTGGATTGCCTGCCGATCCGACCTCCCAATCGGAATCGAAGCTCGATGCCACTGCGGAGATCGAGGCGAACCGACGCGCCGATGCGACGACTTCGTTGGCCGGTGCGGTGGTGGGCACTCTTGGATTCATGGCCCCCGAACAGGCGCGCGGCGATAGTTCTCTTCTCGACGCGCGCTGCGACGTATTCGGCCTCGGAGCGATACTCTGCGTCGTTCTCACCGGCAAACCTCCCTACGACGGAACGACGCATCCCCAAGTTTATCGGCAAGCATTGGAGGGCGATCTCACCGGAGCGCGGGAACGGCTGGATCAGTGTGTGGCCGACGAAGAGCTGGTGGACATCGCCCGGCGATGTCTGGCGGCGAACCCTTCGCTGCGTCCCCACGATGCGGGCGTCGTCGCGCTGGCCATCACGGAGTATCGAGCTTCCGTGGCCGAACGCTTGCACGAAGCCGAGGTCGAGCGCGCGGCTGCCGAAGCCAAGGCCGAGGGGGAACGCAAGTCGCGGAGATTGACGGTAGCTTTGGCGGCCGCCTCGCTGGCTTTTATCCTCTTAGGAATTGGCGCGTGGTTCTGGTTGGACCGCGAGCGCACTCAGAAACGCGAACTCTTCGTTCGCGGCATCGAAGAACAACTCCGCCAAGCCGAACGCCTCCGCGAAAAGGGCAAGTCCGCGCCCGTCGGCGAGTTGAGTCCCTGGACCGAGGCGTTGGCCCTCGTTCGCGCGGCACGGGAGCAACTACCGTTCGATCGCGGCGAGATCGCAATGCAGCAGCGACTCGAAGGGTTGTCCTCCGCGTTGGAGACGGAGTTGCGCGATCGTCAAATGTTGGCTCGACTCGAAGCGATTCGATTGAACAAAAGCCAAGCGAAAAACTTTGACCGCCACGGCGCGGCCGAGTATGCCGCAGCCTTCGCCGATTATGGGGTCGATGTCGAATCCCGATCGGTGGAGGCAGCTGCCCATGAGATCCGCGGCCGGGCCATCGCCGCCGAACTGGCCGCCGCGTTGGACGATTGGGCGGAGGCGAGCGACGACCCGGCTCGGCGCAAACAGCTTCTGGAGGTGGCCGGGTTCGCGGACGGCGATGCCTGGCGACGACGACTGCGGGCCGCCATGCTGGCGCAAGACCGCGATGCCTTGGCCGATGCCGCCCGCGCGCCAGAAGTGGATCGCTTACCGGCCACCACCCTGTATTTACTCGGTCAAGCGCTGGCCAACGTCGGCGATAGCGTCGAGTCCATTCGCTTGTTGCAGCGCGCCCAACGACTTTACCCCGACGATTTTTGGATCAACTTTCGCCTCGCCCTCCAGCTCGAACTGAGCCGGCCCCCTCGTTCGGTCGAGGCCGTTCGCTTTTACACCGCCGCGCTCGCCGTGCGCAAACGGAGCGCGGGCGCGCACCTCAGCCTCGGCGTGGCCTTGGCGAGTAACAAGGCTTTGGATGAAGCCATCGCCGAATACCGCGAAGCGCTGCACCTTCAAAAAGATTATCCCCTAGCCCACTACAATCTCGGCAACGCCCTCAAGGACAAGAAACAGAACGAGGAAGCGCTCGCCGAATTCCGCGAGGCCATTCGTCTCAAACCTAATTATGTGGAAGCGTACAACAATCTCGGCAGTCTGCTCGCCGATCTCGACCGAACCGATGAGGCCAGCGAAGCCTTCACTCATGCCATTCACATCGCCCCCGACCACGCAATCTCGCATCACAATCTCGCCCTCGCGCTGATGCGGCACGAACGCTTCGACGAAGCGCTCGAAGCATGCCAACGAGCCGTTCACCATGAAGGCAACGCTGGGTACTACAACACGTTGGGACAGTTGTTTGAGAAAAAGGATCGCCCGAAGGACGCCCTCGACGCCTATAAAAAAGCCATCGATCTCGATCCGACTTTGCCCATGCCACACTTTAATTTGGGTCTTTTCTATGTGAATAGGGGTGATCCGGCGCGCGGACAAGCGGAAATCCAAGAGTCGCTGCGCCTTCGACCCCAAAACGCTTCGGGCTGGTACAACTTGGGAACCGTCGCCATCCAACGAGGCGAGAACGACAAAGCCATTGCCGCTCTGCAAAAGGCGGTCGCCATCGAACCCAAACACCTCGGCGCTCGGTTGAACCTGGGCACAGCCTTGGCGAACACCGGACAGCTCGACGCGGCCATCGACGCCTATCGAGAAGCCCTCCGTGTCGATCCGAAGTTCCTGAAGGCGTGGACGAGTCTCGGGGCGACGTACCTGCAAAAGGGCGATTTCAATTCGGCCATCGACGCCTATCAAGAAGGGGTGGCGGCGGCAAAAAACGATGCCCAGGCACACAACAATCTCGGCACCGCGCTCGCGCAGCGAGGGCGATTGGCTGAGGCGGTGGCTTGCTTCCGCGAGGCCATTCGTTTGCAGCCGAACTTTCCCCGCGCCTACAACAATCTCGGCAATGCCCTGGGAGCCCAAGGCGAATTTGCCCCGGCCGTCCGAGCGTATGAGAAAGCGGTCGAACTACGACCGAACTACGCTTCCTCCCACTTGAATCGCGGTCAAATCTTGAAGGAATGGGGCAAGCTGGAAGAGGGCATCGCCGCGTATCGGCAGGCTTTGGCCATCGATCCCGAAGATGCCTGGGGACATTGCTTGCTCGGACTCGCGCTCCAGGAGCGCGGACCTTTGACCGAGGCTTGCACCGAGTTGGCGCGAGGTCACGAACTGGGGGTTCGGCAAAAGGGATGGAATAAGCCGTCGGAGCGCTGGCTGAGTCGCTGTCGCCATCAGATGCAGTGCGAAAAAACACTGCCGGCCCTTCGCCGCGGCGAGTACCGCCCGACGACGAACGACGAACGCATCGCCTTGGCATCCGTTTGTACGCAGACCCATGCCTACCATGCCGAAGCCGTCGAGTTGTATCGCGCCGCATTCGCCGAGGCTCCGGCCTTGCTCCAAAGCCATTGCGGCGATGCGGCCCGCGCTGCCGTCCTCGCTGGATGCGGCAAGGGCGAGGGAGCCGACAAAGCGACGGATGCAGAACGTGCCGCCTGGCGCAAGCAAGGTCTGGCCTGGCTGCGGGCCGAACTGGAGCAGCTGCAAGCCCGCAGCGAGCGCGGTTCCGAAAGTCTGCGCGGCTCGTCGCGCAAGTCGCTCCATCGATGGCAGAGGGATTCCGCACTTTCGGGAGTCCGCGATGCCAAGGCGTTGACCGCGCTGCCGAAAGAGGAATCGAATGACTGGCGCGATTTCTGGAACGAAGTCGCCGAGACGCTGGAAACGACGACGCCGAAGGGCCAATAGTCCGATTATCTCACGCGCATAGGACGCCAGGGAGCTATCCACGACGAGACGAACGCATCGAGAACCAACCCTGTGATGCCGCGTTATCGTGGTATCCGGTTCGAACCTACCGCTCCCTCCGTTGACTTCCCATAGTATTCCGCACGCTTCTTCTTGAGAAATTCGACGGAGCGTTTGAGTTCGTCGAGCCCGTTCATGCCGTCTTCAACCGAGATCCAACCGGAGAATTCGACGCCGGAAAGGATGCGAAAAATGGCGTCGTAATCGTTCAATCCTTTGCCCGTTTCGCCGTGACACAGCTTGTTGGAATAGCCGAGGGTTCCGTCCGCCTGCCGCAATTCGTCGAGTGTCGCACCGGGAGCGAGGTAGCGATCCGAGGCGTGCATCGAGACGACTCGCCGTTTCACCTTCTCCAAAAAGGGCACCGGATCGAACCCGCCCACGACGGCGTTGGAAGGATCGTATTGCACTCCGAAATAGGGCGAATCGATTCGCCCGATGATTTCGAGAAAGATGTCTTCCGGCTGAGCGAATTCGGGATATTGCCAAGCGCCGTCCTTGTAGTGGTTCTCCATGCACAGGACAACGTTCTTTTTCTCGGCGTATTCCAGAGATCGACGGATGCCTTCAACGGTGCGTTCGATGCCATCGCGGCGCGACAGATCCGGATAGCGTTGACCGCTGAGCGTGCGACAATGGCGGATGTCGAGGAGGACGCACAGATCGATGGCCGTCTTTTGGCGTTCGACCTGCCGTGCGCGTTCGGCGGCATCGGGATGAGTGAAATTGGGCGAGAAGCACATCAGCGACGAAATCTGTCCGGTTTCCTCTAACGTCGTGCGAACCGGCGCGACACCCGCTTCGTCGAGGGTGGCGAAAAAGCCATCGTAATGCTCGACGCCCTCGGCACCGAGCGTGGCCGCCTGTCGCAGCCATTCGAGATAATCTCGTCGGCGCGAGTACAATTCATCGAAGTAACATTTGGGAAACACACTAATGCGCGGCTGCGTCATGGTTCTACTCCGGCAGACGGAAAGACAGCATCGTCTAACCTACGAACTATGCGAAAAATCGCACGTGCTGCTCGAAATCTACCGAAACCATGCGCGACGCGATCGCGAAGGACATCGCGGAGCATGGCTTTGCTGACAGATGGTCCCGCCACACGAGCGTCCGGTCGAACGCATCGCCGGCCCTGGGCCTGCTCTCGGCGAAACTAAGCGAACTTTGTGTCCGTCCGGCGAACCGCGTGGGGGGTGGGCGAGGAGTCACGCCGTCGGGAAGTAACGCAAGACTCCTTCGGTAGGGGATATGGGCGAAACGAGGCGATCATTTAAGATCTTCGCCGACCTGGGCCGATGGGGGACTTGTCGCCTCGGCTAGCGAGTTTGGCCGTGAGTTCGGCAATGGTCGTGCGTATTAGACGCATGACGGACCCGCAATGTTCCAAGAAAAGGAAAAAAAAAGAGAGACGACTTTCGCCGTCTCTCCTGTGGCCGACTCAACCGCTGGCCGGGCGCTGATAACGCGGCGACCGCCGCGCGTTGGGCCAATCGATC
>JAKBCS010000178.1 GCA_021807595.1 Planctomycetota bacterium
AGGGGGACAAGGGATGGGACAGAATGCACTCGGCGGCACGACCGGCCATCCCGTCATGTTCGGCAGCTACTTGCAATATTACAACCCGCGCGGCGCTCTCGCTTATTACGGAGGCGGCGGGGGTGGTATGGGCGGGGGCATGGGCGGTATGGGTGGTGGCATGGGCGGCGGTATGGGCATGGGCGGAATGGGTGGTGGCATGGGCGGCGGTATGGGCATGGGCGGTATGGGTGGTGGCATGGGCATGGGCGGTATGGGCGGTGGCATGGGCATGGGCATGGGCATGGGCGGTATGGGCATGGGCCGATAGTATCGCCCGCACTTTGAACCGTTTCTCAACGATAGCAATCCCGGCGAGCGGGTCGTGATCCCTCCATTTGTCGCAATCGGTTGGTTTATGCCTCCCGATTCAAGGATGGGTGGGCTTCCGACCCGCTCGCCCTCTGCTTTGTGGCGCTCCACAAAGTTCAGGCACGTCAGGTTTTTCCGATTTTTCGCTTGCTTTCCACCCCCTTTACTCATTACGATAGGAACATTCCTCTTTTTCACGTCGAGCGCCTCTCGAGCGCCTCGTGATACCTCTTGTCGCCCAGGAGAGACTTGTATGCCCATTCAAGCGGTGTGCCCCGAATGTCGGTCGGTGTATCAGTTAGCCGATCAACAAGGCGGCAAAAAGGTCCGATGCAAAAAATGTGAAGCGGTGTTTGCGGTACCGGAGGTATCGGAACGGCGGACGGCGGTTCGTGCCGATACCCGCGTTGCCGCCCCTTCTCCCGCTCGTTCGGGTGTGAAAAAGCCCGCTCCGATGAAAACGGCTTCGCCGCGCGCGCGGCGCGACGAAGACGATGAGCCAAATGCAAAGTCTAGCTCAAGTTCGATGCCTTTAATTCTCGGAGGCGCTGCCGTTGGCTTTGGATTGCTGATTCTCCTCTGCGGCGGGGTCTTTGCGTTTTGGTTCCTTCGAGACGACAAACCAGTTCCGTTGGCCCAGACGAATCCGCCTCCCATCGCTCAATTCGAAGTGCCGCAACCGTCGAAAGGGGGGCCGCCTCCGATCGCACCCCCGAATCCAGGACAACCCGTCACGGGCCGGCCGATCTCCGGGCAACCCGTCCCTCCAGCGTCCGATCCTCCGCCTCCGGTGAAGGATCCCACGCCAGCGCCGCCCCCCGTCGTAGAGAAGCCCCGCGAACGGCCCGCAGTTCGGGACAAGAACCGCCGACTCACCGACGATGAGCGCGATCGCGTCAAACACGCCACCGTCTATCTGCGCGTCACCATGAGCGACGGCAACCGTGCCTCTGGCACGGGTTTCTTCGGCTCGAAGGACGCGAAAAACATCATCTTGACGAACGCTCATGTCGTCGGCATGTTGTCGCCGGAAAGTATGCGTCCCAAGGCCATTGAAGTCTTCGTGAACAGCGGGGAATCGAACGAGTGGAAAACGACTGCCCGCGTTTTGGGCGTCGATCGTTCCTCGGACTTGGCCGTTCTCGACATCGGCACGCCGACTAAGCCGGTCCCCGAACCGCTCACCGTCAAATCCGCCGGCGAACTGCGCGAACTGGACGAGGTTTATGTCTTCGGTTTTCCTCTCGGCGAGCAGCTGGGCAAGGAGATCACCATTCGTCCCTCGTCGGTGTCGTCGCTGCGGAAGAAAGGCGGCGCGCTGGAACGTGTGCAGGTCAACGGCGGCATGGACCCCGGCAATTCCGGCGGCCCTGTGGTCGATAACACCGGGGAGGTAGTGGGCGTCGCCGTCTCCGGCATTCCCGGCCGGGCAATCAACTTCGCCATTCCCGGCGATCGGGTTCACACCATTCTGGACGGTCGCATCTCTGGATTATCCTTCCATCAACCGTATTTCCTCGACGACAACAAGTTGGTCGTGCCGGCGGTAATGGACATGATCGATCCGCGCAATCTCATTAAGGAAGTCGGTCTGGAAATCTGGACCGGCAACAAGCCCGCGAACCCCAGCCTCGCTCATCGACCTCCCGCTACTTCGCAGCCGCCCTCTAAACCCGGCGATTCCTCCCGCCAGTATTTCAAACTGGTCTATTTGGCCCCCGAAGGCAAAGCCGATCTGACCCTGCCCGAACTGCCGTCGGGCAAGGTCTATTATCAGCAGCCGAGGTGGATCAACGCCAAGGGGGAGACGCACTGGGCGTCGGCCAATGAACTTCGCCTTCCCACGCAGCCCGTCTATCGCAAACCGGCCAACCTCGTGCTGCGCTATCCCCAAGGTGCGACGCGCGATCTCGATTTGACCATCAATAACGTGTTCAAGGTCAGCGACGATGAGGATGCCGACGCTTTTCGCATCCAGACTGTCGCCGGTTTTCGAGAGAAAGTCGAGGTTGCCAACACCTCCGGTTCCCGACTGTCACTCCGTTACCGCGTGCCGCCCCGACGCGATCTCATTATGAAAGGCGAGACGAAACCGAGCGGCTTACTCCAACAAATCAAGGACGATCTTCCAAGGATGATCACCTTGGTGCAACTCGACCGTTTGGGCAACATCACACAACAGAGCCTCGATCCCCGTCCGTTGTTACAGTTGCGGCGGACGAATCCGCAGCAAATCGAACTGTTGAAGGGTTTTCACGAGATGATCCAACAGGGCTTGGAGTCGCTGTCGGTATCGCTGCCGGCGAGCGGCACAGCCAAGCCGTTGGACAGTTGGCGCGCCGAGCGCAACCTCCCCATCGACACGCCGGGCAAGGCCGAATCGGGCAAGCTCGATGTGACCTTCACCTACATGGGCGTGCGCAAACGCGACGGACGCGAAGAGGCGGTCATCAGCATGGACGGCATCGTCCACGGCAAGAGCGACGCAGTCAACGGTCGAGCGACCGGCCGCATTCTCGTAGACTTGGCCACCGGCCAAACCCTCCTCGCCGAGACAACGGTGAAGCTACAACTCGACGCCACCCTCAGCGAGCCTGGCGAACGCGACCATAAGCTGCGAGTCTTGGCCACCATTCAGTTTGTGATGAAACGCAAACTGTAAGAAGTCGGTATTCCTCGGCGAACGGTGAAGTGTTTGCCCTCCGGTCTTCAAATGTTCAAAGGGGGGCTTGCGCCTCCCGCTCGCTGAGGATGTTTTCCTCGCGCAGATCGGTCACGAACATATGTCCCGGTTTGTGCGTCAGGAGGAGCGACGGTCTCGCCTTCATGGCCACCACTTGCGGCGTGACACCACAGGCCCAAAAGACCGGAACCTCTCCGGGGCGAATTTCCACCGCGTCGCCGAAATCCGGACGCTTGAGGTCCGCGATACCAAGCGCGGCGGGATCGCCGCTATGTAGCGGCTCGCCGTGCGAGAGGGGATAGTGCCGACAGATGCTCGCCGCTTCCTTCGCCTGAGTCGGCGTCATCGGACGCATCGAAACGACCATCGGCCCGGCGAACACTCCCGCCGGACGACAGGCGAGGGTGGTGCGATACATCGGCACATTGCACCCGAGTTCGAGATGTCGAATCGGCAAGCCCGCCTTTTGCAGCGCGTTCTCGAACGTGAACGAGCAACCCAACAGGAAGCCAACGAGATCGTCCCGCCACCAGTCGAACAGATCGCTCGGGTCGTCCATCCATTCGCCGTAGCGATAGGCACAATAGCGGGGCACATCCGTGCGAAGGTCCGCGCCCGGTGCGGCGTAGCGCGGTTCGGGGCAGCCAACGTCCGTGACATCGAGCAACGGACACGGACGCGGATTGCGCTGGCAGAACAACAGAAAATCGAAGGCGAGATCGCGCGGCACGACGGCCAGATTCGCCTGTGCATAGCCGACCGCCAAACCCGGCGTCGGTCCCGTCCATTCGCCGTTTCGCGCGCGGCGTCTTACCTCCGCGCCGGTCGCCTTCCGCAAATCGAGCATCATTCACTCCTTTGGAGCATCCCAGGCCACATGGAGAATCAACGTAGTCGGACCCCGGCGATTGTCGAGTCGAAAAGAGTGAGCGCCTCTCGAAACTTCGCGCCGATTTCATCGCGCCGGCACGGAAATCGTTTCGCATCAATTGAGCCGACACGTTCCCGGCTCGATTTATAAAAACGACGTGGTTTCCTTCCGTCTCGCCTTCCTTCGATCCGAACAAAACAACACAGCGCATGGCCGTTCGACATCAGGAGGAAGTTCATGTCCTTGCGGTTGTCCTCGCTTCTTTGCCACTGTGCGGGGGTGGCGGCATTCGGGCTGGCCTCGATCAACGCTGCCGCCCAAGTTCCATCCATCGTGGACTACGGCCAACCGACGCCGGGCGCAACGGCACCGGCCACGGCCAGCGACGGTTCGATTCGTGGCAGCCTCGGGTACGGTTCGTCGTCCACGCAGCTGTCTCCGGGGTATCAGGAGGTCGTCTGTCCCGGCGGGTTATACGGAGGCGCATTTCATCCGTTCAATCGCCGCGCCTTTGCCGGCGCTGGATACTACGGTTTTTTCCATCGCTACTGGAGTTACGACTCGCATGGGCCGAGCTACAACATGACACCCGGAAGCCGTCCTTCGTGTTCGGGCACCGAACAGCTTTATACGGCTACCCGCGCCTGTTTGGGCAATTCCAAACAAGGGTGCATCATCCCGTATCGAGAACAAAGCGCCGTCACGAACAACTCCCCCGCCGAACCGAGACCAGTGAACGTGGCCCATCTCCAGCTTCTGGTACCGGAGAATGCCGAGGTGTTGGTCGAGGGGGTCAAAACCTCGACCGAGGGTGCGATCCGCGAGTTCGTCACGCCACCGTTGCCGCCCGGCGAGAATCTGCTCTATACCATCGTCGTCCGTACTCCCACCGCCGGCGGGAAGACGACGGAGGAGAGCCAAACCGTCCGCGTTCGCGCCAACGACCGCTTCCGCGTCGATTTCACTGCTCCCGTCAAACCGCTCCGCCCCATAGAGTAAGAAGCCGTCCGAAAAGCGATCTGCTCTGATCGATGGTTTGTCATGGGTCGATCGTGCGATACTCCCCAACGCCGGTTAGCTGCGACGCGGAGCGAAGCGTGGGACCGAAGCGATCGGCTCCGCGTCGCAGCTAACCGGCGTGGCATCACGGACAAAAGCCTTACGCTCGCTCGATCATCTGAATCAAATTGCGCAACAACATGGAGGCGCGGTCGCTGAGCGCGCCCAGTTCCTGGCGCAGGCCGGATAGGTTCCAACCCAGGCGGTAGAAATCGAGAAGCAGCGTTAGCGTGGCTGGGTCGCGCGGCAGCAGCGCTAGGGTTCCCGGCACGGCCCGATATTCTTTGAGAAAGACGACTGAGGCCCAGCGCTGCCAAAAGCGCGCCCACGGTTCCAACGCCGGCACGTCCTCCAAGCGAACTCCGCCCTGACGCAATGCCTGCAAGGATGCCTCTTGCAAGGAGCGATGCAAGCAGGCGAGATCGCGCGCCGGCGAGCGCTTGCGGCGACGATGCACCAAGGAACGATCCGCTTCCCCCTCGAAATCGACGAGGAGAAAGTCCTTGCCGGTGTAAACCAAATGGCCCAGATGCAGATGACCGTGACAGCGGATGCGAGGCGCTTCGACTGGACGATCCAGGATGCGATGGGCCAGCCGCATCAGTTTCTCCTCGCTCTGAATCGTGCGCCGCGCCGGTTCGCGCAGCGTCTCCGGCCAGGCATTGAGCCGCTGTTGAAGCGCTGCCAGCGTTTGCCGAATGCGGCCTCGCATCGATTGGTAGAGCGAACGCTGATACTGGCCGGTAAACGGTTCGGGCGCGAAGTCGGGATCGTCCGTTACCGAGGCCAAGGCGACGTGCAATTCGCCGATCCGCCGGGCCATCAATCGGGCAATCTCCAGATAAGCACCGAGCAACTCTCGTACTGGAACGGGGATTTCTTGATCGCTCAATTCGACCGCCGACCGTTGGCTTTCGATCGACGGTGGATTGCCGGAGTCGGCCAGAATCAGATCGAAGTAGCGATGCAGCGCGTCCAGAGTCAGACGCCAGGCGTCTCCCTCGCCGGCAATGTACTCTCGTACGATGCCCAAGGTGGACAATTCGCCCTTTTCCGAGCGGTATTGTAGCGTTCCCATCAAGGCGGGCACGGACGGCAAGGAGGTCTTGTTCGCCAGGGCGCGGTGCATCTCGATTTCGGGATGAATGCCCTCTTCGATGCGGCGATACAACTTGAGCATCAAGCGTTCGCCTAGCACGACGACGGTATTGGACGACTCTAAGACGCGCGGTTCGGCGGCTGGGATCTCAACGGTGAAATCGCTTTCCGACTCGCCGCGCACCTCCCCGATCTCTCCTTCAAAGCGTCCGCGGCGAACGAGTAAATCGAGCAACTTCGCTCCGAAGCTCCGTTCGCCGCTGGGGTCGTAAAGATAGCCCAACGGCTCTTCGGCGGCCTTTTCTGTTTGCGGTTCGGATCTTCCAGGCCCATTGGCGGCATCGGGCTGGGAAACCCGATCGAGTTGTCGAAACTTCAAGCGAGCGATGGCGAGTCCGGGCGGCGAGGCGGGAACCGCGGCATCCGCCAGTGTCGGCGCGAAAGCCATCGGCAGCAGATAGACCTCCGGCTCGCCTTCGTCGAAGTCCACCTGAACCAGGGTCAGGCGTGGTCCCTTCTCGTCGGGTCCAAGCTGAAGAACCTCGCGCACGCCGACGCTTTTGATCGAACGTAAGTGCCCCTGAAACCAAGGGCGCGCGCGCAGGTATTCCGGTAGTGCTTCCTCCAGACGCTGTCGGGCTCGGCCGCGAAAGACATCGATCCATCCGTGCGCGCCGGCGACGGCAAGGGTCGGCGGTTCGGGCGCACCGGCAACGGCCTCTGGCTTTGGCTTGAGCAAGAACCAGTAGAAAGTATGAGGCCCCAGGGTCAGAAAATAGGGTGTCTCGCCGATGTCCGGGAAAGGCGAGCGGCCCATCATCTCGATGGGTGACATCCCCTTGTACGCCGACAGATCGACGCGAAGACACTGTACGAAACGCGACAGATTGGCCACCACCAGGATATGCTCGTCCCGCCAGCGACGCACGAAGGCCAGCGTTTTGGGATTGTCCGGCGTCAGCATCTCCAAGCTGCCGCGGCCAAACGCCTGATGGAGACGGCGTTGGGCGAACAATCGTTTCATCCACCACAACAGCGAATGCACGTTGCCCTGTTGCGTTTCGACGTTGATCGACTGAAAGTGATATTCCGGATCGATGACGAGCGGCAGAAAGAGACGCTGCGGATTGGCCGACGAGAAGCCGGCGTTGCGCTCGCCGTTCCACTGCATCGGCGTGCGCACGCCATTGCGATCTCCAAGATAGATATTGTCGCCCATACCGATCTCGTCGCCGTAATACACGACCGGCGTGCCCGGCAGCGACAGCAGTAGTCCGTTCATCAACTCGATCTTGCGGCGATGGCTTTGCAGCAGCGGTGCCAAGCGCCGGCGGATGCCGAGATTGATGCGCGCCTGCGGATCTTGAGCGTAGACGCGATACATATAATCGCGGTCGTCCTCGGTAACCATTTCCAGCGTCAGTTCGTCGTGATTGCGCAGGAACAAGGCCCACTGCGAATGGGCGGGAATATCCGGCGTTTGTTGGAGAATATCCACGAGGGGGAAGCGGTCCTCCATCTGAATGGACATGAACAAGCGCGGCATGACGGGGAAGTGAAAGCACATATGGCACTCGTCGCCGTCGCCGCCGCCGAAATAAGCGACGGCGTCTTCGGGCCACTGATTCGCCTCGGCCAAGAGGACGCGATCTTTGTGCCTGGCGTCGAGGTGGGCGCGCAGCTTTTTCAGGAAGGCGTGCGTCTCCGGCAAATTCTCGCAACTGGTGCCATCGCGTTCGTACAAATACGGAATGGCGTCGAGGCGCAACCCATCGACCCCCCGCTCCAGCCAGAAATCGAGCGCGCGAAAGACGGCGTCGTGGACTTCGTGATTGTCATAATTCAGATCGGGTTGGTGCGAATAGAAGCGGTGCCAATAGAAAGCCCCGGCGACGGGATCCCAGGTCCAGTTCGACAGCTCGAAGTCCTTGAAGATGATGCGCGCGTCCTTGAAACGATCGCGCGTGTCGCTCCAGACGTAGAAGTCGCGCTCGGAACTGCCGGGAGGCGAACGTCGAGCGCGTTGGAACCACGGATGCTGGTCGGAGGTGTGGTTGACGACCAGTTCGGTAATGACGCGCAGACCGCGACTATGGGCCTCGTCGAGCAGCCGTTGGAAGTCGTCGATGGTGCCGTAGATTGGATTGACGCTGGTATAGTCGGCGATGTCGTAGCCGTCGTCGCGCAGCGGCGAGGGATAAAACGGCAGCAGCCAAATGGCAGTGATGCCGAGGTCTTGCAGATAATCGAGCTTCTCAACTACGCCGAGAAAATCGCCGATGCCGTCGCCGTTGCTGTCGCGGAAGGCGCGGACGTGCAATTCGTAGATAATGGCGTCCTTGTACCAGAGCGGTTCGTCTTCCAGCGCGAAGATTTCGGATTTGCGGTTCCGGCGAATCACAGTCTCTCCTATCGCTGTCGGCGCGCAAGTACACCAAGGGCGTCTCTTGCGATTTTATGAAATAAGGCAGGGTCTGTGCCAAAGGCTCCTTCCCCTTCGGCGAGCCGGGGGGCTATATGGCACTGCGTTTGGAGAGAGCAACAACATGAACGACAACGTCCTTCGCCATCTACCAATCGGTGCAGAAGTACAGCGAGACGGTCGGACGCATTTCCGCGTCTGGGCACCGCGCCGCCGCACCGTCGAAGTTCTTCTCGAAAGCTCCGCGGGAATTAAGGACGATCTCGACTCCGCTACTTACAGTCTGATCCAGAAGCCCCTCTCCCCCTGTACTCGGGGGGAGAGGGGTTGGGGTGAGGGGGCGAGAACCCACGGAAAAATGCCACCTCACCCCCCGAGTACAGGGGAGAGGGGAGCTTTCGGAACCGACTCTCAGACCTACCACGACCTAGTGGTCCAACGCAGCTGATTTGATTAGGTATTACGCAGTTGACGGATTTTCGGCATGCGCTATCGAGGCCGGGTCGGTAATCTTGGGTGCATGAATCCCCCGCGTGTGCAACCCGAAGACTACATCGACTTCCTGATCGCCACCCCCAAAGCGTGCAGTGCCACCGAAGCCGTCCGAGTGCAACCCGATCAGCCTCGACCGCCAGCCCATGACGCCTTCACCCGACTGTTGCACCGACTCGAACCGGATGCCGAGACGCTTTGACAGGAGGTGAGAACGCAAGTAACCTTGACCGACGGCGTCCTCGTCGCGGATGACTCCATCCTCGACAAGCCCTACGCCAAGGCCATCGAACTGGTCGGACGCTACTGGTCGGGCAAACACCATGCGGTCGTCCAAGGGATCAGCCTCGTGTCGCTGTTGTGGACGGATGGCGACCGCCACATCCCTTGCGACTACCGCATTTACCACGACGCCAAGGATGCCACCAAGAACGACCATTTCCGTACCATGCTCCAGACGGTTCGCCAGCGGGGCTTCCAGCCGCAGTGCGCGATCTTCGACGGCTGGCATAGCAGCCTGGAAAACCTCAAGCTATTGCGTGCCTTGGGCTGGACGTGGCTGACACGCTTGAAGTCCAATCGTGTCTGTCCGGTGAACGGCGTTCTTGACGGGTGTGGTGGAATGTCTTCCGAAAGGAGGGCATTTTTATGGCCCGCGACAACACACGCGATCGGTGCAGAGAACTACGGTGGCGGCGATGGCTGCAACAACAGCAACGCAGCGGACTGTCCGTGCGACAGTTCTGCTACCAACAACAACTCTGCCCAAAAACCTTCTACACCTGGAGGCGACGACTCCAACAAACCGACCACACACCGCGATTCCTACCCGTCCAAGTCGTCCCCGAACCGCCCAAACCGAACGCCGCAACCATCGACATCGTTCTCGACGGCGGACGCTGTCTCCGCGTCGCACCCGGATTCGATCCGCACACACT
>JAKBCS010000036.1 GCA_021807595.1 Planctomycetota bacterium
AGAATCATAATGTAGACCGCCGGATGGGAATAGAACCAGAAGAGATGCTGCCACAAGAGCGTTTGTCCGCCGCCGGGTCCGGTATGCTGATTGCCGAACGACACCCCGCCGGGCGGCAGGAAAAACGTGGTGTTGATTGTCTTATCGAGCAACTGCAGGACCAAGGCCACGGTCAGAACGGGCAGCGCCATCGACTGTAAGATGGCGGTAATGAACATGGACCACACGGTCAATGGCATGCGGAACAGGGTCATGCCGGGAGCGCGGAGATTGATGATGGTCGTCATATAATTGACCGATCCCATCATGGACGAAATGCCCACGAACGCCAGAGCGACGAGCCAGCATATTTGCCCGAGTCCGGAATGCGGTGAAGCGGGCGAGTGGAAGCCTTGACCTGCCGGCATGGTAGCGCTAGCCAGCAGAGGATACGAGGTCCAACCGGAGCCGGCCGCTCCACCCTCAACGAAGAAGCTGGACAGAATAATGGCAAAGGCCGGCCACATAAACCAGTACGACATCATGTTCAACTTCGGAAACGCCATGTCGCGCGCACCGATCATCAGCGGAATGCAGAAGTTGCCGAAGGCACCCGTCAATAGCGGGATGATCACGAAGAAAATCATGATCGTGGCGTGCATGCTAAAAATCATGGCGTAGAAGTCTGGCGACATCCGATCGCCCCAACTGAGGGGGAACCATCGTCCGATAAAGGGGATGCTTCCCTGTGGAAATCCGATTTGCAGCCGCACCAATAGAGCCAACGTCCCGCCGATCAAGAAGAAGATCAACCCAGAGAACAGGAATTGAATGCCGATGATCTTATGATCTTCGGAGAAAATATATTTCCGGAGAAAACCCAGCTCTGGGTGAGCGTGGGCTTCTGTCGAATGCGAATGGCTAACGCTCATATCAATCCTCAAATAGTCTCTGAATGGCAACCCTTGCCGACATAGCGGGCCGGCAGTTCGGATTCAATCGAATGGCGCTCAATTCTTGGCGACGGCGGGCGGTTTTTTTTCGGGATGACGACTGCGTGCCGCTTCCTTGGCTCCATCGAGCCACTTCAAGTAATCATCTTTCGTCTCGTGGACGTAGATCATCCCTTGCATGCGATAATGACCGCCGCCGCACAGTTCGGCGCAGGCGATCTCCCATCGCTTGTTCTTGTCGATCTCCCATTTCCCCGTCTTGGGGTTGTGGTTCGTATTGGCCTCGGTCGCATTAAACCAGACGGGAATGGTCTTGCCCGGCAAGGCGTCTTGTTTGAGGCGAAGCTGCGGTGAAAAGAAACTGTGAAGGACGTCTTGCGTCTTCAGGAAAATGCGGACGTTGGCCCCCTTCCAGCAGTGCAACTCGGAAGGCAAATAAATATCGTCGATGGCGGGAACTTCTGCCCAGGTGCGAGCGTTGTCTGGTTGCGGCCTGTCGGCATAGCGCATGCTCCAATCCCATTGCCGGGCCGTAACCTGCATTACCAAGTCCGGATTGGGCATACTCGCGTAATACTTGATGGTATCCCACGTCGAAATCTGCGAGACGGCGATGAACAAGAGGATGATAGCCGGCACGACAGTCCACGCGATTTCGAGGCGATGATTGCCTTCGATGTAGTGTGACTTCGTGTTGGGACGCCAAGCGAAGCGGTACATGGCATAGACCAAGATCGCTCCGGTCAGCACGAAAAAGAACCCGGTAAAGCCTAGGATGATGTAAAACAGTCGATCCACATCGGGTCCGAAGGTGGACACATTGGCAGGCAGCCACCAGCCGACGAACGGAGCGACGGCGAACAGAAGAAACGCGCCCAGCAGGATCGCGCCGAAAAAGATACTCCAGCCTTTTTGCTGCACGGAATCACTCCTGAAAGGCAATTCTAGTTCTTCCCATTCAACCCAATGCCCTTGCTCGCGCTTCGGGCGACTACGAGGTTACTATTTCGCGTCTTTGCTTTCCACAGACCGCTTGCCGTAGATTGCGTCGGTGATGTCCTTGGGCAGCATCTGCGGATAGGGCAGCGCCTGCACGAAGTTAACCACATCCCAGTATTGATCGATCTTGTTGACTTTATCCACTTTCAGATCTGCGCCGGGCATGTTCGAGGGACGAATGCCGCCACGGATGCGATTGTACAAGTCGAGGGGTCGTCTCCCGCCGCGATAAACTCCAGCCGTAAGATTGGCCGGTCGCACCAGCGTGCCCCAGAAGTCGTAGCGGAACGGAACTTGACGACCGAAATCCGTATGGCAACCGATGCAACTTGCCGCGCCCTGCGCGTTGGTGAACTCTTGGTAGCCGCGCCGAATGGACGCTTGCAATGCTTCCTTCGTATCGGGATAAGGATACGCTTCCGGTTCAATGGACTCCTTATTCGATTCGGCCCAGGCTTCCAAATACAATTTCCCCAACTGCTCGGCTTTCTCAGTGACGGTATAATCGCCAATGCCCGCCTTATTGACCAACGGCGACATCGTTTGATACTCCGTCTCACCGCGCAAACTGAGATGAATGATGTAGCTGACCAAATCGTCCTTTTGAGCCTCATCCAACAGAACGAATGAAGGCATGGAGGTGCCTTCGATACCGCGATCCAAAATGCGATGGAGATCGTCGCGGCGCGGCTTGCGATCGTTCACACTCGTTTTTGTGGAAATGAACTTGAAGTACCCCTGCCGATAATCGCGCGGCGTGGGATTGACCCAAGGGCCGGTAGGTCCGCGCCCGTCGCCGCTGACACCGTGACAGTGCATGCAATGGCGGCGATACAGAATGCTTCCTCTCGCCAACGATTTGTCATCGAGATGGAGGGCGGCAACGGCCTTATCGGCATTCGTATCTTCTGGAAACTTGACCTTCGGTTGGGACGGCGTGCCGAAGAACTTGAGGAGAACCTTTTCAAGTTCGTTTCGGTCCTTGGAGGACAGTTCGTTCGGGTCGAGCGTTTGTCCGCCTTCCAGTTTCTTCAGTCCGGCAATATGCCCTTCCAACTGCCCTGGCGCAAACGTATCCCAAGGGAATTCCTTCGGCGTCTGCACGACGATGGGATCGCTCCGCATGGGATAGGTTAAGCTTGCCGGATACTCTTCCAGTCCGAAATCGCAACCGGAGAAAAAGACGCTCATGCAGGGAATCGCCAAGCCGAGAACACGCACCATCCTGGCGAAAGTGAAGGCGGAACTCACTCGTGGAGCCTCCCGTGGGTAATACAGGCGCATAAGGTATAACCGTTTTGTAGTCGTTGTAAAAGCGATGTCAAGCACTTTCACCAATTAAGCAGGCAAATAACAAAGGATTGTTGGGAGAGAGCAATCGGCGTGCCATTACTTTTCTCCGATTGGCCGCTTCCGGCGGAAGGGATAGGATCTGTTTTGCGAACGCTGCCGAGCAGATCGTTTGTCCGTAGAATCATAGCAAGCGATTTCGCCCTTCTTGTCGCGGTTTTGAGAAAGCGCGAGGCGTTTGTTCTCGAATCCGAGAATCGCGAATGAGGAGCGATCGTGTATCGATTCGGTCGTTTGTTGCAAATCGTGGCCATGATCCTTTTGCCGCTGGCGATCGTCGGCAATCTCTCCCCCGAGCGCCCGCTAACATTGGGCCAATCGCTGACGCTCTCGACCATCGGCGTCATCGTATTCCTACTCGGTTATTTCCTTCAGCAGACGGGCAAGAAGTAAGGATCGCGCGCAGCGCGCGGACGGCTTCGACATCGGTGGCGTCGTACCACTCTTCACTGCCCCCCGCTAGCGCTCCAAACGAGACATGCTTCCGTGCTGCTGTGGATGAATCGAGTCGTCGACCGCGCAAGGAAGCGTGAACCTGCGTGCATCCGGTGCGCGCCACGACATCGGCAACGGTGAAACGGTTGATGCCGGCGGCCGGCAAGATTTCGATGCGTCCGGCCGCGCGGCAGATCAACTCGGCGAGGATTCTTGTGCCGTTGTAGGCGCTCGTCTCTTGTCCGCTGGTCAAAATGCGGCACACGCCGAGATCGATCAGTTGCTCTAATGCGGCGAACGGATCGGGCGTCACGTCGAAGGCCCGATGAAAGACGACTGGTTTCCCTTGGGCGCGACGGATGAGTTCGCGGCAACGACGGAGATCGACGTGCCCCCGTTCGTTTAGAATACCGAAGACAAAGCCATCGACGCCGTGTGAGATCATCAGGTCGAGGTCGCGCCACATGACGCGGAAGTCGGCCTCGCCATAGCAAAAGCCGCCGGGACGCGGGCGGATCATCGAATAGACAGGCAGAGGCACGGCTTGTTTCACTTCGAGCAGTACGCCCAACGAAGGCGTCAAGCCGCCGAGCGCGAGGGCGGAGTTCAGTTCCAGACGATCTGCGCCGCCTTCTCGAGCAGCGAGAGCATCTTCAACCGTGGCGATGGGTATTTCCAACAAGATCGAACTGCCCATTTTAGTCCGTCCACTCATCGCATTGATCCAACCAACCCATGCGTGCCTCGCCCAATTCGTTCGCTTGCCAGAGACGGCCCGATAGCACATCGAGACACGTCAGCCAGCCTTCGTTGTGCGCGCCGGTGTCGATACAAATGTTCGTTTCCAGGTCGAGCGGCAGTCCACGTTTTTGCATGGTATGACCGCAGACCACAATCTTTCCGGAGACATGCGGGCACGCTTCGGTCAATTTCTCCCAATACAGCATGGAATCCGGCTGTTCGTGGAGCGGTAGGTCGGGATAGATGTTGGCGTGGACGAAGATGTGTTTGTCCGTTTCGTGCCACGACTTGCATTCGTCTTCGAGAAACTTCCAGTGGCGGACGGGGATTTTCGCAAACAGCTCCTCGTGATCGTTGAACCAATCGTCGGCTTGGGCATACACCTCGATCCTCTCGATGGGAATGCCGTAAGAGGCGAGAGTCTGCTTCCCGCCGCATGCCAACCAACCGCGCATCCTTCGGTGCCGAGCTTCGAGCATCATGATTTCGTGGTTTCCTCGTAACGGAACGAGTTGGCCAGCCTCGTACAGGTCGACGACCAGATCGAGTACACCGCGCGAATCCGGGCCGCGATCGACGTAATCTCCGAGGGTAACAATTTGGTCGTCGGATTGAGGCGATACGGCGTCGAGCAGCGTCGTCAGGGATCGCAAACAGCCGTGAATGTCGCCGATGGCCAAGAGCCGCATATCATCCTCCCGAAGTAAGGAAGCAGGCAATCCGCGCCGCCAACCGAGCGTTGGCTTCGATCAAGGCTTGATTCGCTTTCAACGTGCGTCCTTCGGTCAACTCAGCCAGACGCGCCAACAGATACGGCGTCAACGCGGGACCGCACACGCCTTCGGCTGCCGCTCGACTTTCGGCCCGCACGAGGGCGGTGTGAAACTCGTTCGGTTCCAAGGCCATCTCGCGCGGCAACGGCTGCGCCAAGACGACCCCCGCGCCGTCCAATCTCCAGTGCGCATCGAGCAGTGCCGCCGCTTCTTGCGGTGAATCGACACGGCTGCCGACCGGCAATCCGCTGGATGTCAACAAAAATGCCGGGAACTCATCCGTGCCGTAGCCGACGACCGGCACGCTCAACGTCTCCAACATTTCGAGCGTGGCCGCCAAATCGAGAATTCCTTTGGCTCCCGCACAAACGACGGCGACGGGAGTGCGTGCCAATTCCATCAGGTCGGCAGAGATGTCCAAGTGGTTGGTAAGGCCTGGATGAACGCCTCCGATCCCGCCGGTGGCAAAGACGCGCAGGCCGGCGCGATGGGCCAATAACATCGTTGCCGCCACCGTCGTCGCCGCGAACGCCTTCTGCACGAATGCGGCGGCGAGGTCGCGGCTGCTGGCTTTACGCACGTTTGGCTGGTGCGCCAGCTGTTTCAATTGATCCGCATTCAATCCGATAACGGGGCGTCCTTCCCATACTGCCACCGTGGCCGGTATCGCGCCCTCGTCGCGTATGGCCGTCTCCGCCGCGCGTGCCGTCTCCCAGTTCTCCGGCCAAGGCAAACCGTGAGCGATCAACGTCGATTCCAGCGCGACGACCGGACGCCGTTCGGCCAGGGCGGCGGCCACGTCGGGTCGAATTTCCCATTGAATGGCGCTCACGCAGAGATCCTCGGGCATCGATTTGAACCGCTAATGCATGATACCGCGCGAATCAAGTTCCGTCCCCGAAAACCCGGAGGACGTAGAATCGCACGCTGGCTAAACCCGTGCAACCCGAAAACGAGGGGAGATTGCTCGATCCTTCGTCCAAGCCTTTGCCTTGACATTTCCCACGCGCCTGAGATATACGCCTCTGCCGTTTATTGTACGGCGGAGGGGTTTGCATGGACCATGACAGCATCTCGGCGCGGCGAATGCTCCACTTCGTACTTCCGTTCATTGCCGTATGTGTCTGCGGTTGTTTGGCCGTTCGCATCGCCGAAGAAAAGCCCGAGGGCGGCGTCGTCGTCATGCCCAACAACAGCAATCAATGGCCAACCTACTATCGCAACCGCGCCGAATATCTGATGAAGCAGAAATGCCCCGATGGCTACGTCATCGTCAATGAAGAGGATTTCGTCGAGAATCCCTTGGCCCAAGACGGCCGTAAACCCTACGAGCATTTCGAGTACAACGGTGCCTACGAACGGATCACCAAATACGATCGAAAGTCGTATCGCATCGTCTTTCGTTGCGGAGCGGCGACCGACAGAGCCGCCCCGCCCAAAAAGAAGCAAGATGGGGCGACGAAGCAGGACGACTCGCTCCTCAACGAGTTACCGCCACCGCGCCGTTTACCTCCATCGCCGTGACCGAGCCAACGATCACAGCGGGGCGGATTTCTTGCTGGGGAGGCGGTTGCGCATCTCCGTCCGCTGGATTCCCAATTCCTGAAGGAGAGGAACGTAGACGTCTTTGAAGTACGCTTCGTCGTCGAAGATGTTCAGTTCTCGAATGCGCGTCATGCGCTGCTTCCCGTCGGCGAGTGCGTGGATGGCGGGCATGGAGAAGTGGTTCATCACGCGGCGGAGTTGTTCCACGGTACTGTCGCGGTCGAGTTCCAGATACATCCGCACCGCGCCCATAAAGAAGCTGTGGTGCATCTGTTCGTCGACGGCAAGCAACATCAACAGTTTCTCAAGCGCCGGATCGCCGCCAGCCTCTTGGATGCGCCGTCGCAGATTACGATAGTTCAACGCGGTGGCGCGCTCTTGAACCATCGTGTAGCCTAGCATGGCTACCACGTTATCGTGCGGCATATTCCACGGATGAGCATAGATGTCGTTATCGAGATCGGCCATGCGCTCTTCGCTGCGATGGCCCGAACGCAGCAGCCAATCGTTCAGGGCCATCGAATGCTTGGATTCTTCGTAGCCCCAGGTGGCGTAAAACCATGTGCGGGCCCGACTCGGACGCGACCACGGAATGGCGTGGAGGAGGTAGTCGGGCAGATACAACTCGACGGCACAGAAAGATTCGACGACATCGGCGATGGCGGGGGAGAGATTCTTATTGCACTGCTCCCACGGAATGTCGTCCTCAATGGACCAACGGCGTCGTCTCTCGGCTAGGTTGAAGAAATTACGGAATAGCTTCCACATAGCCGGTTCGAGAATCGGATCGTCCGAACGCGCGTGTTCCATCTTCGGTACCCCACCTGAAACGGTTCAAAACTATCTCTTTCGCACCCTAATTCTATTAAAACGGGTGTCTCTGTGAGAGGTTAAGAGCATTCTCCTTCCGGCAATCGCTAAGCCACAAGCGAATTCGAGGCGGCGAATGCCGAGGCAAAGCTCCTTTTTTCCGAAGCGCGAATTCAAGGTTTCAGGTCAGGGCGTGCCGCGAGACGCGCCAGCGCCGCCTTGGCCTCTTGCGTCGAACGCGCCTCGGCGAGACCGCTCGCCAGCGTTTCCAAGCATTTCTTCGCCTCCGGGGTGCCGCTGTATTCCAATACCTGAATCGCGCGCAACGCGCGTAAGCGCTCGGTGGACGAAGACGGCTCCAGCTTGGCGAGGATCTGTTGGATACGGCGGCGTACTTCCAGAGTGGGCTTTTCCGTCAGTCTCTTCCGTAACGCCGGTGCGGCGGCATCGACGATTTGCTCCAGTTCCTCCGTCGCCTTGCTCCGCGTCTCGAAGGAGTCGTCGTTCAGATCGCGGAGCAAGCGTTCGAGGCGAGCGGAGGGGACCGACTCAATTGGCTTGAGTCGCTGGCGCAGCAGAGCCACCGTTTGCTCGGGATCGGCGACGAGATCCCAAATTGCGCGCGTGGCTTTCGGAGCGACAAAACTCGCCAACTCCTTCCACCGTTGTTCCAATTCCGAAGGCTTCCAGCGCGCTGGACACAAACGTCCTTCCTTCGAGCGCCCCGTCACATCCCAGAGGAGGATCGTGGAATCGGCTCCGCCGGAGGCGAGGATTCGGCCATCGGTCGCGAACGCGACGGCCATCGCTCCGGAGATGTGTCCCGACCAAACGTACACTTCCTGGCCCGTCATTACCTCCCAGACGTGTATTTTTTGGTCGTAGTCCGCTCCCGCACCGGCCAACCACTTGCCATCGGCGGAGAACGCCAACCCGTTCACACTGGCGGCGACCGACAGCGGACGAAGTTCGCGGCCCGTGTCCACGTCCCACAGATGCGCCGGTCCATTCCAATGGCCAGACGCCAGCACGCGGCCATCTGGCGAAAACAAGAGATGATGCACGGGTTGCACACTTGAATAGGTGACTCCTTTCTTCCCCGAAGTCACATCCCACGCGGCAATGGTTTCAGTGCCGTTCGCGGACTCGCTCCCAACGGCGATCCGTGTGCCGTTCGGCGACAAGGCCACGCACGAGATCCTGTTTGGAAACCCCGTATAGCGCCGAAGTTCCTTCCCGCTGGCCGCGTCCCAGACGATGGCAACACGTTCCTTCGTGCCGGCGAACGCCAACAACTTGCCGTCCGCCGAAAAACTTAACGAAGGGAAGACACGCCCTCGTTGTTGATCGTCCTTAAACGTGCCGAGTGCATGAAGCTCTTTGTTCGTCGCCATATCCCAAAGGCGAATCAGATCGTCCTTATACGCCCAAGTCGCTGCCGTGCCTCCGGTCGGCGAGATCGCGCATCCATGTCCATAGGTCGCCCAGATCGGACGTTCGGATCGCACGCACCGGCGCTCGCCCGATAAATCCCAGCGTAACGACAACCCGTCGCGTTCGATTGACAACACGTTTCGACCATCGGACGAAAAGGCGAGGTGATCGACGGGGGTGCAATGTCCCTCTATGGGGTTCTTCTCTTTGCCAGCGGCCACTTCCCACAACTGAGGTCCACTACCCCAAACCGTTCCCGAAACCAAAGTCGCGCCATCCGGCGCGAAATCGAGCGTCGTCAAACGTGCGTAGTGCGCGCGCCAGTGACGAATCGCCTCGCCGGTTCTCGCATTCCACAAGGCGATGGTTCCGTCGCCGTGTCCGGAGGCCAACGTCTTTCCGTCGCGCGTCGCGGCGACCGTCGTCACCGTATCGTGCTTGCCGTCCACCGCGCGCAGACTCTTCCGCCGCTTGACATCCCAGAAGCAGATCGAGGATTCATTGCTCGCCGAAACCAGCGTATTCGAATCGGGACAAAAAACGACAGAAGATATTTCTTTTTCGTGTCCCATCAGCTTGCCGCGCTCCTCGCCGCCGGTCGTATCCCACAGGTAGACGATCCTGTCCTCGCCACCGGTGGCAAGCCATTTCCCATCGGGCGAGAAGGCGAGGCAGCGCGTCGAGGGTTCTGCTTTGTCGAAGCGCTTGCGCGTCTTCGCCGATTCGTCCACATCCCATACCCCGAAGCCGCCGTTATAACGCGCCACGGCAACTCCCTTGCCGTCCGGCGCGAACGCCACGGCGGCCACGCCCCCCGCCGCGCCAGGGAGCGGACCTAACAGCCTTCCCGTCGCCGTCTCGAACAAGGCCGGTGTCCCCTTGTCCTGCGACATGAGTAACTTGCCATTGGGAGAGAAGGCGACGGCGTTGGCGTGCGTCGCTTGGCCGATGCGGCGCAACAGCTTGCCGGTGGCCGCGTCCCAAAGACAGAGCCCGCGACCGGCAGCGGCGCAGGCAATCGTCTTGCCGTCGGGAGAATAGACCGCGCGATAGAGGAAAAAGCCTTGGCGAAAGCGAACGGTACCCAGCCGCGCCCACGATCCTTCCGGCAGCGCGTCGCCGAAGCGATCTGTGAGGTTGGCCGAATCGTTCGACTGCGGAGATGCAAAGATGCCCGTGTTGAAGGCGAGGCCAATCGTCAGAGAGAGTGCCAAGCTCATTTTCGCCTTCATCATCTTCATGTTCGTGACTCCCGTGACCGCGAGACTCGATGGCCTACCCAATCAGATGATACCAGATCGACGGCCAACGCGATGATTCCCGCTCGAAGAAAAGGTGGTAGAGGAATGGAGATGGAAGCCCTCCACGATCTAGCGCCGCAATCGGTCGTCGATTCCGCTTGCGTCGGTGCGGGGGTTAAGCATATGCTGAGTGCCAGCGACGCGACGGACTCGCGTGGAAAGGGTAGGCGTCGCGGATCGGGAGGGAGACCCATGCCGAGTTTGAAGCCATCGCCGGATACGAAGCCGAGCGCCCCCAATGCCATTCTCGACCACATGCGGAGGCGCATAGGTCGCCTTGGTCTGCTCGTCGGCTTCTTTTCGTCTCTATTGGCCGCCGTCGTGATCTTTGTGATCTGCGCTTGCGCCAGCACGCGATAGCTCTCGGTTCGTTTTTTGAACCAACCCCACGAGATGCCCGCCATGCCATTGCGCGATTACGTCTACCTTGGCACGACGCACAGCCTTTGTCCCCATTGTCGCCGGCTGGTAGCTGCCAAAATCATCGTCCGCGACGGCCGCGTCTTTTTTCGCAAACGCTGTCCCGAACATGGACCGATCGAAGATCTTGTCTGCTCTGATGTCGCCTATTACGACCGTCACGAATTCAGCCAGCCGGCTCGCGCGCCCTTGGCCTATGGAACCCATTCCGACAAAGGCTGCCCCTACGATTGCGGTCTGTGCCCCGAACACGAGCAGCACACTTGCATCGCGCTGGTCGAGATAACAACCAATTGCAACCTGAAATGTCCGATGTGCTTCGCCGAGTCGGGTCCGGGCGGAAAGAACATCGACTTCGAGACCTATCGCCACATGGTCGATCGCTACGTCGAGTTGGAAGGCGTGGCCGACGTGCTGCAACTGTCGGGCGGCGAGCCGACGCTGCATCCCGAACTCGTTCGCATGATCCGCTATGCCTACGAGCAGCCGATTCAAGCGGTGATGATTAACACCAACGGCATCCGTCTCGCCCACGATGCCGCCCTGGTCGAACAACTGGCCCCCATGCGCGACCGCCTGGAAATTTACCTGCAGTTCGACGGCTTGAGCGAACGCACCTATTCGACTTTGCGTGGAGAGGAGTTGCTGCAAACGAAATTGGCCGCATTGGAGATGCTGCAACGCTACGATTTACGCTGCACCCTCGTCTGCACCGTCGACCACAACACCAATTTGCACGAAGTCGGCGAGGTGCTGCATTTCGGCTTGAAACGACCGATCGTTCGCGGCGTCAGCTATCAATTGGCAACCTACTGTGGCCGACACCTCGACCCGCGTGATCTCGACCGCCGCGCCACCATGCCGGACGTTGTGAAAGGACTCGTGGCGCAGACCCAGGGACTGGTGGCGGAAAGCGACTTCTACCCCCTGCCGTGCGCCCATCCGAACTGCCATTTGATGGCCTATCTCTATCGTGGCGGCGAGAAGCCAGTACCCATCAATCGACTCATCGACATTCGCAAACACATGGATTTGATCGCCAACAGTATCGTTTATACTCCCGCACGCGCCCGGCAGATCGTGGCCAGCTATCTCGACGGTGCTGGTGGGTGCGGTTGTGGACCCAATGGCTGCGGCCCTACCGATCCGTCTCTCGATGAGTTTGTCGTCAAGGCGCTCGCCGAGAAGATCAACGGCAGCGAGGTTTTCCGCATTACGCTGACCGCCTTTCTCGACGCGCACAATTTCGATACCCGCCGCGTTATGAAATGCTGTTTGGCCCATCTTTTGCCGAGCGGCCATGTCGTCCCCTTCTGCGCCTACAATACGCTCTATCGCGATGGCCATGTGCCGCTGCCTCCGTTGGTGGAGCCGACTCGCGAGAAAACGCATCGCCTGACGATGGTAACCTGAGATGCCCTTCTACTACGCTTCGTTCATGCTTATGGCTATGGCCGTATTTCTGACGGCGCGTTGGTATATCCCTAAGCCAGCGGGATTGCTCGTTCTGCCGCGTTGGAAGCGCGCGGTCTTGGCGGCGGCGGCGTTCGTAGGCGGCGCGCTTGGCGGAAAAGTACCGTTCTTGGGCACGCATCCTCTTGCTTGGTTCGATTTTCAGACGTGGGTGGCGGACGGCAAAACCATCGTCGCCGGACTGATCGGAGCCTACCTCGCCGTCGAACTGGCGAAATGGCTGTTGGAGGTTCGCGTCAAAACCGGCGACACCTTTGCTCTACCTCTAGCCTTGGCGCTGGCGATAGGCCGCTGGGGCTGTTATTTCAACGGCTGCTGCTACGGCGTCGAGACCGCTCTGCCTTGGGGCGCATGGTTCCGCGTGCGAACGGCGGACGGGTATCGACTCGTCCAATGCCATCCCACACAGATTTACGAGAGCCTGTTCCATTTCAGCATGGCGCTCGTGATCTGGCAACTCATGCAACGCCGATGGTTCCCCGGACAGCGATTGAAGATTTATTTGATCGCGTATGGAGTCTATCGTTTCCTGACCGAGTACATCCGCCCCGAACCGGAATGGTGGTTGGGCTTGACGTTCTATCAATGGGCGGCACTCACCCTGGCAGCCGGCATGCTCGCCCAATGGATTTTGGAATATCGCCAGCGCGAACCGAGACTTGCCTGACCGTTCGGCGACACAAACGCAAAAAATGAAGCAGTTTGACTTTTGGATGCCGCCAGTGTCTTTATCTGTCCTAGTGTACAAATATCCCCGACAGGGCTCGAACCTGTAACCTCTACCTCCGGAGGGTAGCGCTCTATCCAGTTGAGCTACGGGGACATCTCGGACGAGAGAGATTATACGCATCGCAAGCGGCGAAGCAAGCGGTGGGGACGCGGAGGGGGGTGGTTCGCTCGCCGCTTCAGGGTATTCTCCGACCTGCCTTCCCCACGAATTCGAGCAGGATCTTGCCGGGGGAATCGTCGGCTGCTCCCAGAAGGTGATTGGCGGTAAAGTGGTCGCGGTTTTCCAAGAGGCGCGACTCGACCTTTCCTTTGGCCTTTTGAATTTGCTCGGCGGCTCGATGCGAAGCGCTGCCGCGTTCTACGGACGCAAAGAGAAATGCCGGTCCCTCCATCGCGTTCTTGGTATAGGTAAGCGGCGAAGCCTTTCGCCAGCCTTCCTCGGAACCGCCGAAGGTTTTCTCGATGTAATCGGCGTAGGCACCTCCCGCGCGAACTTTGGCAACCAGGTCGTATGCCCCTCCACTCCAGGCTACAACGCCTGCGATATCGGTGTGTTTCAGCTTCGCAACAGAAAGATACTTTGGATCGAGCGCGCACAGAGTCACAAGATGGCAACCGGGCGAGTGCCCCATCAGGAAGACCTTTTTGGATCGCCTCCAATCTCCTCGGCGCGATCGAAGGCCCAGCGTACCGCCGCGGCGACATCCTCGACATGAGCGGGGTGCTTGGCTGGCGGGGTAAGCCTATTGAGATTGTTTTGACATTTACTGCGCGCGGCGGCCTCGCGCACCTTTTGCACCGCAGGCAGGAGAAGGCCAATCAGGATAGTGATGATGGCGATGACCACCAACAACTCGATCGGCGTGAAACCACAGCGAGGAAGAGTCGGAAACCTCAGCGTCTTTCGAGACATTCGCAACTCGCTTCTCATGCTTTTCTCCGGCGCAACTCTGTGATTCCTCTCTCGGAAACGGGAGAGCGAGCCTTGCAAGAGGCTCACGGCGTGTCGGTTCCAAATCCCCGGCGTTTTGCGTGAATTCCAAACGCGGGGGATTGGAAGCGAGGTCATTCGTTGGCCAGGACTGGTCGCGCGGGAGGCGCGCGCAAGTTGGATACGCTACCCGCTTCGCTTTCCTTCCTTGAGTCGTCGCACGGCCTTGGCGGCGCAGGTCCGCACGAGAGAATCGGGATCGCGTTGGCTCATGTCGGTGAGCGATGGCAGCGCATCGACGGCAACGGAACCGCATTTCATTAAAGCGAGAATCGCCTCGCGGCGTACGGCTGCGTCCGTATCTCGCAACGCCTCCTGCAACGCTGGAGCAACTGCCGAGTTGGTCGCATTGAGGTTTCCTAGAGTGAAGGCCGCCTTCTTGCGGACCTTGGCGTCGGACGCGCGAAGCGCCTCGACCCAATAATTCACCCGCGTGGGCGGCGGGGCTTTGCCGCAGCCGATTAGCGATACGATCGAGAAACCAACCAGAATGTGTATGCGTCTCATGTTGGGTACCTCCTTTCTTGCGTCAATTACCCACAATCGTCGGCCAATCGACCACTTCGCCATTGGCGCGAGTTCCCAGCGCTTGGAACACCAGGTCCAGTGGCGCATAACTGCCGTCCGGGTTGTCGCTGGGCATGGTGAAGATGAAATGAACCGACCCATCGGCGAACAGGAAGTTCGATCCACCGGGATGTTTACTTGAGAAATCGTCCATGCCCGCACTGCCGTCGCCATCGACGAGCGGATTGTTCCCGTGGGCGTGCGCCAAGACGAGGGTTGCAGCCGGATACCAGGCACCGGGCACGTTCGGCTGACAGGGGTTGTCTCGACCTCGTTCGATAACGCCGTTCGGGATCGCACCTACCCAGGTTCCGTTGGCGTTCGACCAAGCGCGTTCGCCGACCAAGATCGTTTGACTGGTCCCATCGGTGATGTCGGTGATCCGCGTGCGACTATTGCGGTACAAGACGCCCAGGCCCGTGGGAGCGGTTGTGTCCGAGGCATCGCTTCCGCAACAGGCGGCGTAACTGGTGGGAGCCGCTTGACAGATGGGATCGCCGAATCCATCTGGGATCGAAAAGGCTCGCATCGGGTACAGGTCGGAAGGACACAAGTATCCTTTTACCAAAGTCCCGATTCCCGACGAGTTCTGGACGGCCCGATCGAATCGGAATTGACGGTAGAGGTTGTCTTGTTCGAGATACGGCAAGACGAAGGTAGCCCAGCTCCAACCCGGTGCCGTGTCGGCGGCACCATCGGCATAGGTCAAAGTCGCCCAATATCCGGGCGGAAATCCCTGCTGGACATCGTGATAATTGTGCAGCGCCAACCCCATTTGTTTGAGGTTATTCATGCACTGCCCGCGCGCGGCTGACTCGCGCACTTTCTGTACGGCAGGCAACAGTAGGCCGATCAGGATAGCCAAGATGGCGAGGACGATCAGCAACTCGATCGGGGTGAACGCAATTCGTTCGATTCGCGCGCGCACGGCGACGCACTCCTTTCGGGTGAAGGATGGCGAGGTGCGTTGCGAACGGATGCACGGCTCGATGGCCGACGCGACGGCGGCGGAGCAGCCTCGGTGAGATAATCATCAACGGCACTTGTTGATGATACTGAGTCTCAATATCTATTTGAGAGGATAGGGTATCCTCGATCTGGTGTCAAGGGGCCTGCAAGAACCACGCGAAAATGAGAAGAGCCGACGGTTGTTGAAACGATGTCTCAGCAATCTGCCGCTCGCTAAGGAGAGTACGATGTCGAATCTCAAGCCCAAGACACAACAAAAGTCCGAACGAGAGGATAAGTCGGCCTCACCGCGAATCCTGCGGGCCGAGGATTTGTTTCAAGGAAGCCAAGAGATCGGGATCGAACACGACGGCAAGCTCTATCGACTGCGGATCACACGGCGCAACAAACTGATTTTGCAGAAGTAATGCTGTCCTCCGGGACGCCTTCCGTTGGTTTGGGGGCTGGGCCACGAGAATAGTCCTCGAATCACCCGGTCGTATACGGTTCGTGAGGGATAAGGATCTGGTATTCGTCCAGGTAGGACCGAATGCGTGGGGGCTATTCAAAATGCTTCACGGTTTGTCGTCCTCCACGTTCGGTACTCGGAACGATACGGGTTAGAGCCTCGACCCAATCTTCCTCGTCGATCCCCGTTCACAATTTGTTCACCAAAAAGCCCGGACTTTCACGCCTCTCCCGGCCGATACAACTCGTGACTTCTTCGTAATTCACACCAAAGATGCTGCCTCGATAATCTGCTCGAATAGCCCGCGTTGCGCAAACCCTGCCAAATGTCCTCATTTTGTAGATGGAGGTGCCATGCAACAGCGTCCTCGCATTTGCTATCTGGTTTCGTTGGGCTTGGCCGCGCTCGCGGGGTTATCTTGCCTGGCATTCGGAGTTTGGGCTCAGCCCGAGGAAGAGTTGCCCAAACCCAGCGAGCAACAGCCGTTGACGCTCAGCGCGGCAGTGCAATGGGCGCTGGCACACAATCCGCAGCTGGCCACGTTTCGGCGCAATCGTGGTATCGCTCAGGCTGCCGTGCAGATCGCCAAACAGTATCCGTTTAATCCCATCGTTCAAGACTTCGTGTGGTACGGCAACGGCCCGCCTGCTGCCGGTGTCACCAATCATGTGTTTGAAGAACACACGATGCGAACCGATCTCGAATTAATGCACCAAGGCAGGTATCGCCGCGGCATCGCTCGCAACGCCTTGTCGCGCACCGAGTGGGAGATCGCCGCCCAAGAACTGCTCGTTTCGGTCCAGGTGACGCGCGCATTTAATAATGTCCTCTACCGCCGGGCGAAATATCGCGTGTTGGAGGAAGGCGCGCAGTTTACGCAGCAGATCGCTGACAACGTCAAGCACCTTTACGAACAAGGCACGCTTAAGAGCGCCGATTTGTTGCTGGCTCAAGCCGACGTGGTCGAAGCGCGCAACCTCCTCGGTCCCGCTCGCAGTTTACTTGTCGTGGCCGAGAATGATCTCCGCCGTTCCGTGGGCATGATCGAGGAATCGTTCTCCGTGGATGGAACTTTGGAGAAGGGGTTCGTCGCGCCGCCAGCGAGCGCGTTGGTTCAAGTGAGCATGGAACGCCGTCCCGATCTCCATGCGCTGGAGTTTGCCGTGAGCGAGGCCAACGAGCGCGTCAGATTCGAAGTGGCGAATCGTTGGGGCAATCCTTCGCTGGGGCCTGCCTTTGAGTTCAACGAAACCAGCGTCTACTTCACTGGCGCGTGGTTGATCTGGTCGCCTCCCGTCTTCAACACGCGCAGAGGCGAAATCCGCCAGCGCCAAGCCGAGTTAGCCCGTGCAGTCCAAGCGCTCCGTCAAGGCGAGGTACAGGTTCAACAAGACCTGTTCGCCGGTCTATCTCGATTGGTCCAGGCCGAGCATGTCGTGAACGATTTCCGCAACATAGCCTTGCCGAAGCTGCGCCAGACGCGCGAGGAACTCGATAAGCTGTACGAGGCCGGACAGCCGGGAGTGGATCTGGCGCGGGTCATCGACGTTCGCCGTCGCCTGCTCCGCGCGCGCGACGGCTATCTCGATGTGTTGCTGGAACTGAGCCAGGCGCAGACCGACCTTGCCGCCGCAGTTTCAGATCTCTCGTTCGCCGGATGTCGAACCAAGCCGCAAACACCGGATTCTACCCCTGCCGAGGGGAAACAACCCGATGCGCCCGTCGGCGAGGAGCTGCCGCCGCCCTCTCCCGCTCCCGAGAAGAAGTGAGTCAACGCAGTGCCCGCAGAAGCCCTTCGGCTTTGTGCAGCGTCTCTTCGTACTCCGCTTCCGGAGTGGAGTCGGCCACGATTCCGCCGCCGACGGGAAATTGCATCCAACCTCGCCCCAAGGTGAAAGTCCGAATGAGGATGTTCGTATCCATGCCGCCGTTGAAGCCGAGATAGCCGAGGCTGCCGCAATAGGGGCCGCGCGCCGTCGGCTCCAGTTCGGCGATAATCTCCATCGCCCGCACCTTGGGCGCTCCCGTCACGGAGCCGCCGGGGAACGCCGCCCGCAAAAGATCGATCAATCCCAAGCCCGGACGCAATCGTCCGCATACCTCGGAAACCAGATGATGCACCGTGCGATAGCTCTCTAAACGACACACCGAGGGGACTTGGACGCTGCCATAGGCGCAAACGCGGCCGAGATCATTTCTTAAGAGATCGATAATCATCACATTCTCGGCGCGATCCTTGGCCGAGTGCTTCAGTTCTTCACTCAGGCGGGCGTCTTCCTCACGAGTTGAGCCGCGAGGCCGGGTTCCCTTGATGGGCCGGGTCTCCACTCGTCCGTCTTCGACGCTCAGAAATCGCTCCGGCGACGCGCTGGCGACGACGCAATCGCCGAGATCGAAATAGCCGGCGAACGGTGCGGGATTACACGCGCGCAGACGGGCATACAGTTCGAGAGGGGCGAGTGTGGCCCGATGCAAGAGCCGCTGGGACAGGTTGACCTGAAAGCAATCGCCGGCACGAACGTAGTCGATCGCCTTTTGAGCCGCCAAAAGATAGCCGTCTCGATTGAAATTACTGTAGACGCCGGCAAAGCTAGACAGCTCGTTGCGAGGATCGAGGGGAATCGGCCTCATTCCCACCGTTTCGACGCGCTTCGCCATCGCTTCGCCGGTAGAGTTCTGGAGGCAGCGCTGGACGGCTTTGAGACGTTGGAAGGCACGACGTCGCCGACGAGACGTATCGATTTCCGGCAATCCAGTCGAGACGATCCAGACGCGCCGCTCGACGCGATCGAAGGCAACGACCCAATCGTAGAAGCCAACGGCGAGATCGGGAGTCTGAAACTCGTCGTATTGGGGGCGCGGCAGTCGTTCGACATGATGGCACAAGTCGTAGCCGAACAGTCCCGCCGCGCCGCCTTGAAAGGGAGGCAACCCCTCGAGCGTCTCGACGCGCCACTGCCCCAGACGCTCTTGCAATACTGCAAACGGATCGGCGCTTTGAACGATCCGCTCGTCCTCCGCGATCAAACCGCGGCGGGACGTGAGCCACGAAAACGGGTCCGCTGCAACGAAGGAATAGCGGCTCAGGCGATTAGGCGGTGCAGAGCTATCGAGGAAGAGTAAGTGGGGGAGATGGGCCATGCGCCGGCACGCCTCCCACGGATCGAGCCACGGCGTCCACTCCTCCACGGAGGGAATGGAGGCCAGAGAGGGGGCGATCGCATCGAGACCAGAACGAATAGGAGACATCACTCTCTTCACCATAGGGTCGTTTTATCGCGTCGGCCTTTCGTTGGATATGGTTCGAGACCCCCCCACTTTAGCGGTACAGCGCCGCTCGCTTCTCGTCCGTTTCCAGTGGGGCAGCGCGGCACCGTTAACCGGCGGATTCCTCGCGGCTGTCGCCGTGTCGAGATCGCTCGTCCACGGTGAGGAAACCCCAAGAAAGTGCCCGATCCTGCGTGTAATTCTTCCCCAGTGCCAATGCGATCGTTGCCTTAGCCATCTCATATCCCAAATAAAACGCATGAGAGGCGTCGATCTCCGCGCCTTCGCGCATGCGCGCGAACAAATCGAACGGGTCGTCGCCCCTCAGATACATCTCCCCGCTCAGGACATGAAGCAAGCCGCGCTCGGCGAATAGGCGAAAATTACGATCCGTAATATGCGATGCGAGTTCGGCGAGCGTCGTTTCGCCGTGCGATCGTAGCCTCGGATCGCGCAGCGCCACCAGATTTGGTTCGAGGTGCTTGGGCAAGGCGCGGTGGAGGCACGCATGATAAACTAAGCGGCGCGCCAAATCCAGCTCGCGGACGCAGCTGCGGCACCAGTTGATAACTTGCGTGGTCAGTACGCTGCGGATACCGACTTCTTGACAGAATCCGAGCAGGACGACGTTGATCCCGGCGGAGTCTGCGTCGGTCAATTCGGTGAGGTTGCCGACGCCCATCATCATTTCGGCCCGGGGATAGCGGCGGCGCACTTCGAGATAGCGGCCCAACGAGGCGGCGAAGCCGAAGCCTATCGGTTCAACCACGGGATCAATGCGATACCTCACACCCCAGCTTTCGAGTTTCTCAACCGTCTCGTCGAGTCCCGCCAACGAGGCCAGATCGTCGGGCAAGGCAACCACTTCGCATCCCCACGAGCGCGCCGCCGACACGTTGCCGCCGTTCACGCTCAATACCAATTCCGCACCGGCGGCAACTGCACTTTCGACCTCGGCCGTATTGAAGCTGTCGATGGACACCCGCAACCCCAAGTCGCGCAGGGCGCGTACCGCGTCGCCGACGCCGGTCCACGTCGAACCGGGATCGCAGCCGAGGTCGAGCATATCCGCGCCGTCCGCCTTCAGAGCCAACGCTTGCGCCACCAGTTCGTCGTGACGCAGGCGCGGGGCACCGTTGATCTCGGCGATAATAGCGATGTCGTATTTGCCATATTCTCGCTCGGCCTGGTTGGCGAGTTGAAAGAATTCCGGCAAATCGCGCAGATCGGCGGGGCCACGCTCGACGGCGGCCAAGGCCTGCAACGGTTGCAAATCGCCCCGACACAAGCCGGGAAGCACGATGCGATCGATCCCTTCGGGGACCGTCAGATGCCGGGCGATCCACGGGGTGGTGGCCAAGGCTGCGACGGTGATGGGCAGCACGGCGACGCGGTACTCGAAGCCGGCGCGCGGGGCCAATTCCTCCAACGTGCGGCGCAGCGAGGTTTCCGCCAGTTTACCCGTTACAAACAGTAGACGAGGACGTTGCATTCCGTCAGCATAACAACTCCTCGACCGATCGGGGTAGGCCGGGCCGAGGCGTCCGGCTTCCGAGTGCCGTCGCTCCGTTCCTTGGGTCGTGTTCGCCAACGCTTTACTTTCTTCCCAGAATGCGATCGAGGGCGTCCGACGTTTGATAAATCAGCGCCTCCGGGTAATGGGAGAACGGGTGGAAATACTCGAATGTGAGATAATCGCGGTAGCCGATTTTGTCGAACGCCTCCACCACTGCCGGCCAATTGGTGGTGCCATCGAGCAGAGGTCGGAACGATTCCAGCGAATGATCGGTCCCTTTCTTGGTGAACTCTTTGAGGTGGACGTTCTTGATGCGTTTGCCCAAGAGAGCGATCCAGTCTTCGGGATACTGAAACAGCATGATGTTGCCGGTGTCGAAGTGGACGCGAACGTGTTTGCTTTGGAACCCGTCCACGAAAGTTATCATATCGTGCGGACTTAGTAGATAGCCATTAAAGAAGATATTTTCGATGTTCAAATACACTCCAAGTTTCTCTGCCTTGGGGGCGAGTTTGCCGATGGCTTCGCGGGCGCGGCGATCGCACTGTTCGGCGGCGACCGGCTCGGAGTCTTTGATCCAGGGGATTCCGACGGCCCCCGGCACGACTAAGACGTTCTCGGTACCCAGATCGTGAGCCGCCTGGATCATCGAGCCAGCCAATTCCAGACCGCGCTGGCGTTCGGCGGCCTTATTGCTCGTCAGCGAGTACGGCCAATAAAGAAACGAACAGAGACCGCTGATGGCGATACCGATTTCCGCTGCCGTCTTCCGAAGCGCCGCGTACTCCTTCGCGCCGGACTTGGGGGAGAGATCGTTTTCGAGATCGTAATTCAGTTCGATGCCGTCGAAGCCTGCGTCTTTGGCCAGTTGCAAACACTCTTTGAGCGTCATTCGATCTGGATATGGAAATGCCCACAGATTGATGGATTTTTTCATGTCGAAACGCCTCGGCGACGCGCGGCGCGGATCGGGTCGAGCGGCCTGAGCGGGTGATGCCAAGGCGGAAGCGCCGCCGGCGGCCAATGCGGTAAGCAACACGTCGCGGCGGTCGAGAATCGACGAATCGGATGGCGAGGACATCGGTTGCTCCTACGAAGTAGCGGTGGAAATCGCAGCTCAAATTATTATCCTGCGCGACGAAGCGCGCCAATGCAAGAGCGGCGCGGAAATCGGAGACACATCAGAGCCGATCCGAGGAACTTCTCCAGCTGAGATCAAGGGGAGGGGGCTTTGGGGTCGGTCTCTCAATAGACGCGCGCTCGCATACCGAACCGTTCGCGCAGGGCCTTGACGCCGACTACGGTGATGCGATTGTCCAACGGTTTTAACTCGACCAGGTTAACGAGCGAGGAACTCCAGGGTTCGTCGGCATGGGGCTACTTGCTGCGAGTAGTGGAAGTACGTCGGTTTCCATCAGGCATATACGCGATAGTCGATATCCGGAAACAGATTGTGCCGGCTCTCGATGCCGTCGAGCCAACCTTCGTCGATCGCGCCGCCGAGGATCGATTCGTACAGATGATTGAAGTTGTTCACATGAACGCGCGTGCGATCCTTGGCGTATTCGACCATCGTGCCGGTCTTAAGAATGAAGGCCCAATCGCTCGATTGCGCCAACAGCAGCTCGCGCGCCGCCTGATTGAGCGCGCGACGTAGCAAGGGCGCGGGGTCGCTGTGAGCGCGGGCCAACTCGGTCATGCGCTCGGCCCCTTCGTGCAGATGGCGATAAATCCAATCGTTGGAGCCCTCCAACCAGACTTCGCAATAGCCCTTATATCCCCAACTCGACAGCGTCGGTTGGGCGACTTGAAGGCGCGGATGGAGATCGAGATATTCCGGCACCGAGAGGGTCTTAATGCTCCGTTGATCGAAGTGCATTTTGCGCAGCAAGAAGTCGATCCAATCCGGCCCCTCGAACCACCAATGACCGAAAAGCTCGGCATCGTAAGGCGCGACGATCAGAGCCGGGCGACCGTCCATCGAACCGGACAGCCATTCGACCTGTTTCTCGCGATTGAACATGAAATTGGCCGCGTGTTCGGCCGCTTTGTCTCGCGCCGCTTGGGGATTATAAGGCAGTTTATGATCGGTGCGCCCGGTGATCTTATGGTATTTGATGCCCAGCAGACTGCGAATGCCCGTTTGATGCAAATGGGGTTTCAGATACTCGTAATCGAGATCGAAGCCCACATCGCGGTAGAAATCGCGGTAGTTGAAATCGCCCGGATACCCTTCGATGGCGCTCCATACTTGTTTGGACGATTCGCTATCGCGCGCTAGACACGCGACGTTGCTGCCCGTCACCATCAGGGGAGCGTAAACACCGAAGTGAGGCCTCGGCTCGGCGAAGAGGACGGCGTGGGTATCGGTGAAGAAATAGCGGAGGCCGGCGCTCTCCAAAAGGTTCTCAATCCCGGGAGCGTAGCCGCACTCCGGCAGCCAAATGCCGCGCGGGCGACGGCCGAAATGCCGTTCAAACTCGCGGCAACCAATCTCGATTTGCGCGCGGCGCGCGTTCTCGTTATGGACCATCAGCGGCAGGAAGCCGTGCGTCGCGCCGCAGGTGATTAGCTCTAGTTTTCCGCCCTCGAAGAAGTGTTTGAACCCATGCAGAAGATTGTTGCCGTATTGGTTCACAAAAACGTCGCGGGCGCGGGTGAAGCGCCGATGATACATCTGGGCGAGTACTTGAAACTCCGGCTCGAAGCGGGTGCGTTCGATCTCCTTACCGGCCAGGGCGATCAGGTTGTCGAGATGGCGGACGTAACGGGATTGCAGGAGCGGATCGGTCAGCATCGCCGCCAACGTCGGCGTTACCGACATTGTCAGTCGCCAATCGACGCCGTCGCGCTCCAGCCCCTCGAAGACTTCGAGCAGGGGAATGTAAGTCTCGGTGATCGCCTCATAGAGCCAATCTTCTTCGAGAAAGTCGTCGTATTCGGGATGGCGCACAAAAGGCAGATGCGCGTGCAAGACGAGGCAGAGATAGCCGAGCGGCATTGGGTGATTCCCCTTCTCGATGTTCACCTCAAATAGATCAGCACAGTCAGGGATATGAGCTTTCGATTTTCAATTCAAGGCGGGGGCTAGTTAGAGCCAATGGCCGCGGCACAGCACACGTTGCACCGGCAAATCGGAACGGAGCAGCTGTTCGTGGGGATCGGAGCCACCGTCCTTCGACAGCGGCACGACGACCAGATCGGCGGACTTGCCGGCTTCGAGACTGCCGGTTTCATCCGCCCAACCCAACGCCTCTGCACCCGACAGCGTGGCCATGCGCAGCAGTGTCTCGCCAGGGATTTCGGGACGCTGTTGCCGCAGATACCGGACCTCGGCGAGAACGTCGAGGTCGGGATTGGAGGCTAGGCTATCGGTACCGATAGCCACGCGGACGCCTCGTTTCAGGAAGGTGCGAATCGGATGCGGCGCGTGTCCGAACGCGGCATGGGTACGCGGGCAATAGACGATGGTGCTATTGCGCGGGATCCGCGCCGATGGCGTAAGGTAATTGCCGTGGATGAATAACAATGAATTGCGTCGATTGCAAAGCTTCATTACCAGACTGGGACTATCCGCCAAGCCGTCCTCATCCCACACGCCCAGTTCCTTCAGAAACGAAACGAATGGCCCCTGCCGATTCCGCAGTAATTCCAGCTCCTCGCGGCTTTCGGCCAGGTGAACGGCGAGAGGAATCTTGGAAAGCAGTGCCAGACGACCGGTTCGAGAAAACAGAGTTTTTCGCACGCTGTAGGGAGCATGGGGACTCAATCCCGGTCTACAATGCGCGAGTGCCCTGTGCCCGTGCAGCCAATCGCGGGCAAGGCCAAGGGACGGATCCGCGCGTGCCTCCGTCAGCCCCAGTAATTCGTAAAAAACGACGCTGCGCAGCGGCGACTCGGCCAAGCTCGACCAGCTGATGCCCCCCGCCGATATATCGCCCAGCAGGGTCGTACCGCAGCGCAGGCTCTCGGCCAAACCGGTTAGTATATCCGAGGTGATTTGCTCCATCGTCGCGTCGCGCCTGTGTCGGATGACACGACGCAGCCAATCCGTGAAGTCGTCGCCTGGCGGACATTTTCCCCGCAGGCCGGTGAGATCGAGGTGTGTATGCGCGTTGACCAATCCCGGCAAAACAGCACACTCGCCGACATCGACATCGACGGCGCGAGATCGATTGGCTTCGAGGGCGACAATCCGCTCGCCGTCAATGGTGAGGATTCCATCGGCAAACGGAGGGGTGTTGACGGGAAATATCCAGCGCGCTCGCAGTGTCCAAGGGGATGCCGAGGCTGCCATTTCCTCGTTCGTTCTCCTTCCCATCGCGTCATACAAACAAAGGCAACGGGTCGCCGTCGCAAATGGCCAGGGGACGGTTCTGTACGTCAGTCAGTGCGGAATCGAGGGGTATGCCCAGGGCATGAAGAACGGTGGCGTGCAAGTCGCCGGGACCGCATGGGAAATCGAGAGGCTTCGCGCCTTGACTATCGGAACGGCCATACACCTGCCCGCCGCGAATGCCTCCGCCGGCGAACGCCACCGAATAGCAGAAGGGGTAGTGATTGCGTCCCGATCCCTGAATTTGCGGCGTGCGTCCGAACTCAGTCAACCAGACGACCAGCGTGGTGTCCAGGAGACCACGATCGGCGAGATCGTCTAGTAAGACGGACGACGCGCGGTCGAGAGGCGGAAGCAGCGCGTTTTTCAGACGCGGAAAATTGTCGCCGTGCGTATCCCAATGGTCGCCAGCGCCGCCGTTGAGATCGCCCGACGAACAGACGACCGTGACCAGGGGAACCTCCGCCTCGACGAGACGCCGCGCCAGCAACACACTCTGCCCGCAGACGTGATCGCCGTAGCGGGCGCGCACTCGATCCGGTTCTTGGTCCAGATCGAGGGTGCGTTGGATTCGCGGACTGGATAGGAGATCGGCGGCTTGCACTTGGAAGCGCGTAAGATCGCCCAGCGCCGCCCCGTCGGGAGGCCGTTGTTCCAAGCGCCGGCTCAATGCGAGCCGAGCGTTCAACCGATCGGCGTCCAACCCCTCGGCGGGCCGAAAGGACAGTCCGCCCAGATCGCGGGAGACTCCGGCATATGGCTTGCCTCGCTTGGGATTCAACACCAACGGCGCATAGGCATTTCCCAACCATCCCGGCGTATCTCCGGCTTGTAAGGTGTTGTTATCCACTAAGGGATAGGGAATTTGCACCGCCGCCGGCAATCCCCGCCGGGCTTGTCGCAGTCTGGAAATCTGCGCTCCCAGTGTCGGCCAATCGTTGATCGAGGGCGGCTGATTGACGGCGTTCTCCGGCTGGGGAGGCGCATGTCCGGTACGGTTCCAGTACATCGACTTGCCGTGGGCCGTGCAAGTGTGATGCGCCGAACGAACCACGGCCAAACGGTGCATCTGCCGAGCCAACAGCGGCATGTGTTCGCCGAAGTGGACGCCGGGAATCGAGGTGGCGATGGGTTTGAACGCGCCGCGAACCTCCGACGGCGCGTTCGGCTTGGGATCCCATGTGTCAAGGTGGCTGACGCCGCCCCAGCAGAAAAGAACGATGCACGAGCGTGCCTTGCCGAAGCCCGCACCCTCTGCCTTTCGCTCCATTCCGTCGGCTCGCTGAGCCAAATAGCTCGGCAGCGACAGGCCCATCAATCCGAGGCCGCAGTGGCGCAGTAGATGGCGGCGAGTAAGCAACCCGTCCATTCCGGAAAAGAAAGCGGTTGGCATCATGGTGAGGTGCCTCATGCCGGAGGGATGGTTCGGAAAGCGATCGTGGGACCAATGGCTGCATTAAACTCGTTTTCGATTTGCCTTGCAAGAAGTAATTCGCCCCAAGCCCCAGACTGCCGGAGGCGACTCCGAGAAAACTTCATCTATTCCGCAAACGGAATCCCACTAGAATAAAGCAAGAAGGGTAAAAGTGGGTCGTGTGGGAGCAGCATTATGGCAGAAAGTATCCGGGGGAGCAGTCGCGGCGTCGAGGCACCGGTTCACGGCGGCAACGGCGAAAGCGGGGCGCATCCCAACGGCAGTAACGGACATCTTCCAAGCGATGGAGTCGATGGCGTTCGCGACATCGATCCCATTGAAACGAGAGAATGGCTCGACGCGCTCGATGCCGTGTTACAAACCGGCGGCGAAGAACGCGGGCAGTTCCTGCTCAGTCAACTGAAAAACAAAGCCGTGCGCGGCGGCGTCGAGATCCCCTTCACCGCAAATACCCCTTACATCAACACCCTCCCCCTTTCGCGGCAGCCTCTCTTCCCCGGCAACCGCGAGATGGAACGGCGCATCAAAAGCCTGATCCGTTGGAATGCCATGGCGATGGTCGTTCACGCCAACAAAGAAGATTCGACTATCGGAGGCCACATCGCCACCTTCGCCTCGTCCGCCACACTTTACGAAGTCGGATTCAATCACTTCTTCAAAGGCCCCGACCACGGCGACGGCTCCGACATCGTGTATTTTCAGGGCCATGCCTCGCCGGGAATCTACGCCCGCGCCTTCCTCGAAGGACGCCTTAATGAGGCGCATTTATACAACTTCCGCCGTGAGTTGCGCGAAGGCGGCGGTCTGTCGTCTTATCCGCATCCGTGGCTGATGCCAAATTTCTGGCAATTCCCCACGGTGTCGATGGGACTCGGCCCGATTATGAGCATCTACCAGGCGCGCTTCAATCGCTACCTGGAGCATCGCGGACTTAAGGAAACCTCGAATCAAAAAGTCTGGGCATTCTTGGGCGACGGAGAATGCGACGAGCCGGAGACTTTGGGAGCGATCACGCTCGCCTCGCGCGAGAAACTCGACAACCTCATCTGGGTCATCAACTGCAATTTGCAGCGCCTCGATGGCCCAGTGCGCGGCAATGGCAAGATCATTCAAGAGTTGGAGGCGGCCTTCCGCGGCGCGGGATGGAACTGCATCAAAGTCATCTGGGGCAGCGATTGGGATACTCTGCTCGAGCGCGACAAGTCGGGCCTGCTCGTGCAGCGCATGGGCGAAGTCGTCGATGGCGAGTTTCAGAAATACACAGTCGAGGGCGGCGCGTATATCCGCGAACACTTCTTCGGCAAATATCCAGAACTGCTCAGACTCGTCGAGAATCTGTCCGACGATCAGTTGTGCAAGCTCAAACGCGGCGGGCATGATCCGGTCAAGGTCTACGCGGCGTATAAGGCCGCCGTCGAACATCGCGGCCAGCCTACCGTCATCCTCGCTCACACCGTTAAAGGCTACGGCATGGGCGACGCCGCCGAGGGCAAAAATGTCGCCCATCAGACCAAGAAAGTCGAAGCGAAATACCTCCTCGAATTCCGCAATCGCTTCGGTCTGAGCGTCTCCGACGAGACGGTGAACAAGGTCGGATTCTACAAGCCGCCGGATGATTCCAACGATCTAAAATATCTCCATAAACGTCGGAAAGACCTGGGCGGCTATCTGCCGGTTCGCAAGGTCGAGTGCCCCACACTCAAAGCGCCCGCCGTCGAGTTCGTACAGAACTACGTCAAGGGCAGCGGTACCAAGGAACTATCCACGACGATCGCCTTCGTCGATATGCTCGGTCGGCTGCTCAAGGACAAGGAACTCGGCAAGTGGATCGTGCCGATCATCCCCGACGAAGCTCGTACCTTCGGCATGGACCCGTTTTTCGCCAGCTACAAGATTTACTCGAATGTCGGCCAACTGTACGAGCCGGTCGATGCCCAGTTTCATGCAGCGGCCTATCGAGAGGCCAAGAACGGGCAAATCCTCGAAGAAGGCATCACCGAAGCCGGCTCCATCTCGTCGTTCATCGCCGCCGGTTCCGCCTATTCGACGCACGGCGTCCCGACGATTCCCTTCTTCATTTACTATTCGATGTTCGGCTTCCAGCGCATCGGTGATTTACTCTGGGCCGCCGCCGACATGCGGACGCGCGGGTTCCTTCTTGGCGCGACGGCGGGGCGGACGACGCTCAACGGCGAAGGTTTGCAGCACGAAGACGGACACAGCCTCGTTCATGCCTCGACGATCCCCAACCTCATTTGTTACGACCCGGCCTACGCCTACGAATTGGCCGTCATCGTCCGCGACGGCATTCGCCGCATGTACGAGCAAGTGACGGAAGACCACTTCTATTACATCACGCTCTACAACGAGAATTACGCGATGGGAGCGATGCCGGGCGATGCCACCGACGGCATCCTCAAGGGACTGTACAAGCTGCGTCCCGGCTCGGCCAAAAGCAAACTGCCCAAGGTTCACTTGTTCGGCAGCGGCCCGATCCTGTTGCACGCGCTGCGGGCCCAAGAATTGCTCGCCGAGCATTTCGGCGTCAACGCCGAAGTATGGAGCGCCACCAGTTACCGCGAGTTGCGGCGCGACGCCTTGGAGGCGGAGCGTTGGAACATGCTGCACCCGCAGCAGCCACCGCGACAAAGCTATCTGGAACAGTTGCTGAAGCCGGAACAGGGCGGCGTCTTCCTAGCGGCCAGCGATTTCATCCGCCAAGTGCCGGAGATGATTTCCCGCTGGGTTCCGGGCGGCCTGTTCTCGCTGGGAACCGATGGCTTTGGCCGCAGCGAGACGCGCGCGGCCCTGCGGCGACATTTCGAAGTCGATGCCGAGTCCATCGTCGTGGCGGCGCTCTGGCAACTCGCCCTGCGCAACGCCGTCAAGCCGTCCGTCGTCCAACAGGCCATGCAAAAGTTCGACATCAACCCGGAAAAGATCAGTCCCATGCGGGCTTAACCATAATGTAAATAACCGCGGATAAACGCAGATAAACATAAACGAATGCCTCTTCGATTTGATCTGCGTTCATCCGCGGCTAATTTCTTGTAGGGTGTATACACGATGGCGAGTGAGATTAAGCTGCAAGCGCTCAAGGAGAACGTCGATACCGTCGAGGTGAACGCGATCAAGGTGTCGGCGGGCGAAGTGGTGGCCAAGGATCAGGCGTTGTTGGAAGTGCAAGCCGACAAAGCCGCGTTGGAAGTACCGTCGCCGATGGCCGGGCGCGTCACCAAGATTCTCGTCAAGCCCGGCGATCAAATCAACATCGGCCAGGTGTACTGCGTGATCGACGGCGGCAACGGCGAGTCGGTCGCCGCCGCGCCGGCGAAAGCTGCGACGACTGCCGCACGCCCACTGGAAGCCGTTCCGGTCGCGATAAAAGAGCCGTCGGCCGCGGCGCGCCCCGTCGCCGTCCAGCCGTTACACAAACCGCAACAGCCGATCATCGACCGCCCCTCACCCGCGCCGCCTCCCGCTCAAGAAAAGATTGTCCCCGCCGGTCCCGCCACCCGCCGACTGGCCCGCGAGTTCGGCGTCGATCTCAAGAACGTCACCGGCAGCGGACGGCATGGCCGCGTTGTCGAGGAAGACATCAAAGAGTACGTTCGCCAACTCGCTTCCGGAACGGGATTGGGAACGGGTCTCGCCGGACCCAACGGCGGCGCGCCGATGCAGGCACCGCCTTTGCCGAATTTCGAGCAGTGGGGCACCATCGACTCGCAACCGCTGGGAGCGGTGCGCAAAGCGACGGCCCGACAGATGAGTTTGGCTTGGAGCCTCATCCCCCACGTCACACAGCACGATCTCGCCGACATCACCGACTTGGAAGCGTTCCGCAGGCAGCAATCCGACGGCAAAGGTCCGAAGTTGACCGTGACGGCATTCGTCCTCCGCGCCTGTGCCATCGCACTGCGCGAGTTTCCGACCTTCAACTCCAGCCTCGATCTGTCCGGCGGACGATTGATCCTCAAGCGCTACTATCACATCGGCGTGGCGGTAGATACCGAAGGCGGTCTGCTCGTGCCGGTACTGCGCGATGTGGACAAGAAACACGTCCGCGAATTGGGCGAGGAACTGAACGCCATCGCCCAGCGCGCCCGCGATCGCAAGCTCGACTCGGCGGAGTTGAAGGGTGGCACGTTCACAATCACAAACCTGGGCGGCATCGGCGGCACGGCCTTCACGCCGATCGTTAATTATCCCGAAGTGGCAATTTTGGGGATCTCGCGTAGCCGACTCGAACCCGTGGTGCGCGGCGGACAGATTGTGCCCCGCTTGATAATGCCGTTGTCGCTATCCTACGATCACCGCGTCATCGACGGAGCAGCGGCGGCGCGCTTCACCCGCAGACTCGCCGACCTCCTGGAGAATCCGTTGATGATGTTGCTGTAAAAAAAGAATGGCGAACCGGCGGCGTAAGCTGCCGGGTAGTTCTCCAAGGGAGAGCTACCATTTCTGTCCTAGCGCGTCCATCAACGCTTCGAGGATCAGAACCAATTGTACGCGGCGGTCGATGTGACGATCCGCTTCCAGGCATCGTTCCAGCGCCTCCAGCAAGCGGTCGGGACCAGCGCGGAGGGCGAGCGTTTCCAGCCCCGCATATTCGTTCGCCTCGGTTCGGCGCGGCGTGCCGTTCGTACTCACCGTCAGGGCATCGTCCAAAAAATCGACGAGAAGACGGACCACCAACTGCGCGCGGCGGCGCTGGGTTGCGGAATCCTTTCCCACTTCTTCGACAAAATCCATCCATTGTTGAGATAATTCAACGGTCGGGATCGGCGACTTCACTAATCCCGCCAACAGTTCGCGCCGAAACTCCCACAGCGCAGGATCGGCCAACGCGCGCGCCATACCGGGGCTGCCGCCGCTCAGACGCGCTAAGCGCGCGCGCAGCGTCGGGTCTTCCACATCCGATAGCAATTCCTCGACGAGGGAAACATTCAGGGGAGCGAAGCGAATGACCTGACAGCGCGAGACGATGGTTTGCAGCTGCCGATCCGGCGTGCTACCGATGAGAATGAGAACCGAACGCGGCGGCGGCTCCTCCAGGGTTTTCAGAAAGCAATTCGCCGACTCCTGGTTGAGATCGTCGGCATCGTCGATCAAGACCACTTTGCCGTGCCCGCGTGCCGACTTCAACGCGAACGTCTGGCACAATTCCCGCATCAACTCGATGGGAAACTCCGCTACATCGGGCGGGCGGACGGCGGTGAAGTAATCGGGATGCGTATTCGCCTCGACTTGCACACACGACGGGCAGCGGTCGCACGCTTCCAATTCGCCTTCGGCGGCATTCTCGCATAGAAGCGATTTCGCCAACTCCACGGCGAAAAGCCGCTTGCCGATTCCCGCCGGCCCGGTAAAGAGATACGCATGCGCCAACCGCCCGCGCCGGACGGCACGGCGAAATCCCTCCACCAAGCCATCGTGCCCTCGAACGCGCTGCCAGGTCAATGTTCACACTCCGATCGCGCTGGGAACCAAACGATTCAATCGTGCCAAACGTCCCATCGAATGCGATAGCCATCTCCTCTCGCGCTTTATCTTATTATCAAAGCGATTTCCAACCATCGAGACGAATGCGCATGGAAGCGCATCCTCGACGCGCTGGTGTCTGCCGCCCGACAAACCCCGCAATCGGCCAAGCATCGACATTCGCAAGGTCGTTCTTTACACTTGCTATAAGGTTCCCTCTGGCAATCCTGAAGAAAGTTTGTTACTCCCATGATCCGATCGTTGCGCTCGCTACTCGCCTCTCTCTGTTTACTCATCTTTCTCGCGGAAATCGTCTCGTCGCCCTTCGCCGACACCGCACCCGCCAAGAAGGTTTCGCACTCCTTTCTCGCCAGCGGGGTGGAAACATTCCTCGTGGACGGCGCGGGGAAGACGACCTGGCGCTATCGATACGGTTCGCGCGATGGCTGGGTGTTGGCCAACGGCAACATTCTGCTGGCGCTCAACAAGGACAAGGAATATCCCGGCGGCGCGGCCGTCGAAGTAACGCGCGACGGCAAAACGGTCTTCGCCTTCAAGGGCACCCAATCCGAAGTGAATACAGTGCAGCCGCTCGACAACGGCAACGTCTTGTTGACCGAGGCCGGTACCAAGCCGCGCTTGCTCGAAGTCAATCGCGACGGCAAGATCGTCGTCGAGGTGCCTCTCAAGGCCCAGACGAAGGACCATCACCTGCAAACGCGCATGGCGCGCAAGCTGGCCAACGGCAACTATCTGGTACCCCAACTGATCGACAAAGTGGTGCGCGAATACTCGCCCAAGGGAGACATCGTCTGGGAGGTGAAGACGCCGCATTGGCCGTTCACGGCCATCCGTCTCGACGACGGTCATACACTCATCAATTGCACCCTGGGGAATCTCGTAATCGAAGTCGATCGCAAGGGCGAAACCGTATGGAAACTCAGCAACGACGATCTGCCCGGCAAGCCCATTAACGACGCATGCGGAGCGCAACGCCTGCCTAACGGCAACACCGTCATCACCAGCCATCACGCCACGGCGAAACAGATCAAACTGTTGGAAGTGACGCGCGACAAGAAGATCGTCTGGACCTACACCGACGACCGGAAAGCGGGCATCCACCACTTCCAGATTCTCGATACAAACGGCAAAAAGCTGGAAGGCAAGCCACTCCGTTGAGAAGCGGTGCGTCCTAGCCTCGCTCGATGCCCAAGAGCGAAGCTACCTCGCGGCGAATGGCTTCTTGCACGCGATCGACCGTCGTCGTCGCGTCGACAACCCGGATGCGTTCGGGACGCCGTCGGGCTTCGGCGAGGAACCCGTCTCGCAAGCGCACATGGTACGCGACATCGCGGCTCTCGATGCGGTCGGCGGGACGGTCGCGGCGGGCGGCGGCTCGTTCGGGAGGAAGGTCGAGAACAACGGTTAGATCCGGCTCCAGGTCACCGGCGGCGAAGCGTCCCATCTGCGACAGCCTCTCCACATCCAATCCACCGGCGTGGCCTTGATAGACGATGTTGGCCAAGAGAAAGCGATCCGAAATCACCGTTTTTCCGGCGGACAAAGCGGGTCGCACCACCTCGGCCAACAGCTGGGCGCGGCTGGCCATGAACAACAGCGCCTCACACATGCGGTCCATGTCGGAACGATGGTGCAGCACGATGGAACGAATTTCTCCTCCCAGCGCCGTGCCGCCCGGATCGATACAAGTTATCACTTCTCGTCCAGCCGCGCGCAGCCAGTCGGCCAGCAATCGACACTGCGTCGATTTGCCCGCGCCGTCCAGACCGTCGAGGGAGATAAAGGCGGGACCAGACATACGCGCTCGATTCTTTGGTTAGCCGCGACCCGAAGGAGGGCGCGTTCTGCGCGCTCCCCTTCGGGTCGCGGCTAACCGACGCGCTGGGGTTAATCTCTATAGAGCTTCGCCTACCATTTCATCGGCGTGATAGCTGGAGCGCACGAAGGGACCGGCCACCACTTTCCGAAATCCCAGCGTCCGCGCTCGCGCGGCCAACTCGTCGAACTCTTCCGGCGGAACGTAGCGAGCTACGGGAATGTGTTTCAGCGTGGGCGCGAGATATTGGCCCAGTGTCAGCGTATCGCAACCAACGGCGCGGAGGTCGGCCAAAACGTCGAACAGTTCTTCGATCGTCTCCCCGATTCCGAGCATGAGGCCGCTTTTTGTTACCGTTTGGGGCGAACGCCGTTTGACGTGCGCCAGCAAGTCGAGACTGCGCTGATACGAAGCACGGCCTCGCACTTTCTTGTACAATCGCGGCACCGTCTCCATGTTGTGATTGAACACTTCGGGCCGCGCTTCCAGCACGCGATCGACGGCCGACAGATCGCCGAGAAAGTCCGGCGTCAGCACTTCGACGACGGCTCCGGTGCGTTCGCGGACGGCGAGAATGCAGCGGCGGAAATGGTCCGCGCCACCGTCGGGGAGATCGTCGCGCGTCACCGACGTGATGACGACGTGCTTCAACCCCAGCCGATGCGCCGCCTCGGCGACGCGGGCCGGTTCGTCATCTTCGAGATCGTCGGGCCTTCCTTTGGGCACAGAACAGAATCCGCACGGGCGCGTGCAGACGTTGCCGAGAATCATAAAGGTAGCGGTGCGGCGCGAGTAACACTCCGGGCGATTGGGACAGCGGGCGTTCTCGCAAACCGTCTCTAAACGCAATTCGCGCAGAAGGTCGTGGGTGAAGAAATTCCCATTGCCGCGCGGCAGCCGGCGCTTGAGCCACGCGGGCAAGCGCCGCGGCGGAGCGGACCCATCAATCGTCGGCAAAGACAGCATTCCCCACGCCTCTCGTTCGCACCTTCCGAATCGCCCAAACCACTCTGTAATTAGTGTAGCAGCGCCCCGCCTTCACGGCGAATGGGTCGCCGATGCGCAGAACCATGATTGGGGAGGGGACACGGCGCAGGATCGCCTTTACGAGTCGGGATGAGGCGGGCCGACCCCGCGCACGCGCAGGCGATTGACGCGCCGAACCAAGTCCGGCTGATAGGGATTATAGTCGAGCGCAGTCTGATAGAGTTTCAAGGAACGGCTGGGGCGGTTCAACTCCTCTTCGTAGAGTTTCCCCATCTCCACGAGTGCCTGGATATTGTGCGGATCGAAATAGACGGCCTGTTGATAGCGTTCGACCGCCGCGACCGGGTTCCCCTCGCGCTCGTACAACCAGCCGTCCTCGAAGTAGGCTGCGGACAGTTTCGGCTCGCGCGCCAACCAATCTTGCGCCATTTGTTTGGCTTCCACGAAACGTCCATTTTCGACGAGAAGAACGCTCAGGGCGTGGCGGCAGTTCGCGTCGTTGGGCTGATGTTGCAAACAAGCGCGATAGAGACTCTCGGCCCGATCGCGTTGACCGAGGCGATCGTAACATTCGCCGAGATTGTAGAGGAGGGCGGGATTGTTAGGCGAGAGGGCGAGTGCAACTTGGAAATCGTCGCCGGCGCGGGCGTATTCGCCTTTCTGATAGTGTTGCAGACCGAACTCGTTGTACATCGAGACGCGCTCTTGCAATGTCGGCGCACAAGCCGAGATCAAAAACGACAGCGCGGCAACCGAGGCGACCCGTCTCATGCTCCACCTCCGCGACGGGTGTATAATCGCTCGCCGTCAAAAAGGGAAGACGAATGCGCATCGCTCCAGCCATAATTCATCGGTGCGAGACCGAGCCATTGCAGCAGCGTGGCTGCCACGCTCAGAAGGACCGACGCTTTGGCGCGATTGCGCGCGGATCGGTCGTCACCCACCCCGCGCACGGCGCGCCAGCCATAAAACATTCCGAGAGGGCCTAACACTAGACCAAAGCCCGGCAGCAGCGACCACAGAGCCAAACGATACGCATCCCAAGCGACCGGATGGTTGCTTTCGACCGCAGTCTCGCTGGGGTCGTCGCTCCGCCGTCGTCCATTGGACCGCCGAGACGGCTTCTTTTCGGAAGAAAGTGGACTTCTCAAGCGGCGCAAGCGACGGCTTCGGCAGTGTTCGCAGCGTGACAGGCCGGACAATCCATAAAATCCGAAGTACAAAAGAGAGGAAGGTAGTTCCGACACCGTTGGGCGACGCGCTCGCCGCTCCTGGGTAGGGTGTTATACGTCCTTCTCTGGTTTGCATCTTTTTACGCTTCGTACTTGGCCTGGGGTGTTCGATTTTATGCGCTACCGTCCGAGCTTCGACGAATTTGTCGCTCTAATCCGTTCTTCCTCTGAACCCGTAGGCTTGGTGCCCGTCTATCGCCAACTCATCGGCGACACGCTGACGCCGGTGAGCGCCTTCTGCAAGTTCCAAGAGGGGGATTGGTCGTTCCTGTTCGAGAGCGTCATCGGCGGCGAACGTCTGGGCCGCTACAGTTTCGTCGGCTCCGGTCCCTTCTTACGCTTTCAGGCATTCGGCAACCGAGTGCGCATTGATGAGACACCGCTCGGAATGCCGACGCAACCCCGCCCTCCTCAAACGTTCGAGCATCCCGATCCGCTTCGCTTACTGGAGGAACTCCTGTCGGCCTATCGCGCGCCGGTGTTGCCGGGTTTGCCGCGCTTCTGCGGCGGAGCGGTCGGCTATGCCGCCTACGACACCGTCCGCTATGTCGAACGTCTGCCGCATTCGCCGCCGGACGATCGCGGCTTACCCGATCTCTGTTTCGCCTTCTACGATCGCATGGTGATTTTCGACCACATCAACAAAACCGTGGCAGTGGTGGCGCATGCGCACATCGATCCGGAGAACCTACACGGCTGTTACGAAGCCGCGTGCGAGCGCGTGGATCGTTTGGTCGAACGACTCCAACAAGGCGTCGCCGATCTGCAATTGACCGACATTCAGCCGCTCGGCGAGGCGACGGCTCCCTTCCGCTCGAACTTCGAGCGCTCCGGGTTCGAGTCCGCCGTCGAGCGCTGCAAGGAATACATCAATGCAGGAGACATCTTCCAGGTCGTACTCAGCCAACGTCTCCAGACCGAAACGCGCGCTCGCCCCTTCGACATTTACCGGACCTTGCGCGTCGTCAATCCGAGTCCGTTCCTGTTTTATCTGAAATCCGGATCGCTGTGCTTGATCGGTTCGTCGCCGGAGATCATGGCCCGCGTCGAGGGGGACAGGTTGACCATCCGCCCCTTGGCCGGGACGCGACGGCGTGGCAAAACCGAAGAGGAGGATGTTCGCCTCGCCGCCGAGTTGCTCGCCGATCCGAAGGAACGCGCCGAACACATCATGTTGGTCGATCTTGGCCGCAACGATGTGGGCCGCGTCGCCCGCTACGGAACCGTACACCTCAGCGATGAGTTGACGGTGGAGCGCTACAGCCACGTCATGCACCTGTGCAGTACCGTGACAGGTCGGCTGCAACACGGTAAGACCGCTTTCGATGCTCTGCGTTCGTGTCTCCCCGCCGGGACGCTCAGCGGCGCGCCCAAGGTACGGGCAATGGAGATCATCGACGAACTGGAGCCGCACCGTCGCGGACCCTACGGCGGTGCAGTCGGCTACATCGACTTCAGCGGCAACATGGATACCTGCATCGCCCTACGAACGCTGGTGTTGAAAGGGCAAACGGCGTACCTCCAAGCCGGTGCGGGCATCGTCGCCGACAGCATCCCCGCCAACGAGTACGAGGAGACGCTGAACAAGGCACGGGGTCTGTTGCGAGCGCTGGAGATGGCGGAGAAACAGTTGTGATGACAAGGAGGAGTTAGCATGATCGAGACGGATCCTGACGCATCCATGCAGAGGTGGCAAGTATTATCGCGGTTGAGTGGGGCATCGAATTGCCTCTGGGCAAAAGTGTGAACGGTTTACCGGCTGCATTAGCCGGGCCTCGACGTAGTTCGCGCGGTCTGGTTAGCGCGGGGGCGTAAGTCCCATGAGACTTGGCTCGAGGGACTTACGCTTCCCCGCTCCACGAGTGAGAGGGTGGCGTGTAAACCGTGCGAGGGTTATTTCAGTGATATTTCCACTCCCGGAAGGGCCGACCTGAGTTTATCCGCGCCGTCTGCCGTTACCTTGGTACGGGCCAAAGCGAGTCGCTTCAATCCCTTCATCGTTTGCAAAGTCGGCAGGGCGGCGTCGGTGACTTCGGTTCCTTCGAGGTTCAGCGTCTTCAGCCCGCTGAGGCCGACGAGGTAGGAGATACCCTCATCGTTGAGACGTGTGTTGCCCAGCTGGAGCGTGTGCAACTTCGTTAATCCGTGAAGATGCTTGATGCCCTCGCCGCGCACCTGCGAGCCGCGCAAATGCAACTCTTCCAGGCTACTCAGCCCTGCCAAGCAGGCCAACCCCGCGTCGTCGATCTTGGTTTCGTTCATGGACAGCAGCTCGAGATGTTTCAAACCTTTCAGATTGGCCAAACCCGGCCCCACGACGCGCGTCTGCTCCAGATATAACTCGCGCAGCCGGTGCAAGTCTTTCAGCGGAGCCAGGCCGGCGTCATCGACGAGATTTTTATCGAGAACGAGGACTTGTAGATTGTCGAGTTTGCCGAGGGAGGCCAGTCCCTGGCCCTTGATGCGCGGACAATCGCCGAACGCCGAGGCGAGATTGAGCTTCTCCAGATGGAGGAGTCCGGACAGCGAGGACAGTCCGGCGTCGGTGATGGGGCAGTCGGCCAGCGAGAGTTCCTTTAGTTTCGTCATCTTCGTCAAGTGGGTCAGGCCATCGTCGGTAACCGAGCAACGTTGGAGCATTAAGCGTTCCAGCGCCGACAGTTTTGTCAATGGCGCGAGAGTGGCATCGGTCGTTTGTCGGGGGTCCATGCCGGCGTTGACGATTTGACCCTGGGCATTCTTGACAAGAGCGGCGTTGCATTCTTGCAGCGCTTTCGTGGGGTCTTCGGGCGGAGGCATGCACGGCCTCAATGTTTCGGCACATTTCAGCATGAGCAGACAGTCGTTCTGACTGTGATTGATTTGCTGTTCCAAGATCGGATCGACGTTTTCGAGCGTGTAATCCTGAAGTCCGACGACGATATGTCGCGAGAACTCACAGCGTTCGTCGAGCAACACGGCGGAGGCGCTGAACAGCAGATCCTTGGTATCCACCAACAGGGGCTGCCCGGCGAGTCGGCGGCGTTTCTGGTCGAGCGGATGTTTGCCCAGACGAATGCGCAAGAAAAAGCGCTCGCCGGCGATGACTTCGACATCCACCCAGTTGCGCAGCGACAGTGCGCGAGGATCGAGTTGAGCCTTGGCCCCTTCCGGCGCTTCCATCGTCAGCGGCACACCCACCGAAGTGAGGTCGAGTCGAACGAGTTTGACTCCGGCAGCGGCTTTGTCGATTTCGGCGCGGATATTGTCGGGGTTCAGGGTAATCGTGGGCGGTCCCCCGATGTTCATTTGCATGGAGGCGGGGTCGGGCTTGGGGGCCGTCGTAGTCGGGGTGTTGTCGCTCGTGCCGCAGCCGAGAGGGACGCTTGCCGCCGCCGTCAAAAGCAGCCAGCCTATCTTGGTTCGTTGCCACATGCCGCCTTTCCTCCATGAAAAGGGTCTTTTGAAATTTGCAGCTCAATGAGCCGGCAAGTTACTTCTTGGTGGGTGGAATCAATTCCAGACAAACGAGACGATCCGCGCCGCGCAGATACAGTAGCCCGTGCGAAAGGATCGGCGCGGCCCAACACGGTTCGTTGAGTAACGGCTCGCGTCGGCCATCCGCTCCCGCCTGCGTCAACTCCACGCTCGATACCTCGTCGTACTTATCTGGATTCACCTTCAACAATCGCAGCATACCATCTTC
>JAKBCS010000037.1 GCA_021807595.1 Planctomycetota bacterium
CCCGGCAGCTTACGCTGCCGGTTCGCCACTACCCGGCTGCTTACGCTGCCGGTTCGCCACTACCCGGCTGCTTACGCTGCCGGTTCGCCACTACCCGGCAGATTACGCTGCCGGTGCCACTACCCGGCAGATTACGCTGCCGGTTCGCCACTACCCGGCTGCTTACGCTGCCGGTCGCCACTACCCGGCTGCTTACGCTGCCGGTTCGCCACCACCCGGCTGCTTACGCTGCCGGTCGCCACTACCCGGCAGCTTACGCTGCCGGTTCGCCTCGATCGCGGGAACAATACTCCTTAGTTCGCGCTGCCATGGTATGCCGATGAGCGTGTGGTCAGCACTTCGCCTTCATGGCTCATGCGGCATCGCAGCAAGTGCAAATCTTCGTCGATTTTCTCCAAGACAATGTCGGCATCGGCGATTTGTCCTTCTGCCAGATGTTGCTTCGCCTCGGCTAGACCCAGCTGAGCGATGGACAAGCGACGATCGACCATGTTCAGGAATGGAGACGACGACGGAACGGAGCCCTTGATATCGCGGATACGATCGGATAGTGCAACCATAAGTCACTCTCGCAATGAGATACAGAGGATGCCGGAAGACAACGCACCGCCGCCCAGGCGGTCCATCCAAACGGATGGAGACTCCAGCGAAACACACAACCGTATGCGAGGAGTCATCCAAGAGGCTAAGTCAAGTCGTGTGCGGGCAGTCGCCTTGTCGAGTTCGGCTTCCTTACCGAGGTGGCTTGGGATAGGGCCTGCGAGAATCCTTCTCATCTCCAGGCAAAGCGACTCCTCTTGTACCCGAAAAGTGGGGTGCGATGCAAGAGAACTTTTTTACGGCTCGGTCATCTGCGGCACGAAGCCATCGTGTTTGTTTTGCCCTTTGATAAACACGTCGAAATGATCCAACGGCAACGGCGCAAGAATCTCCTCGCTGGGTCGTTTGGCCACAAAGAAGCGCGGCTCGGCTTTCGTCCCGCGCGCGATTCGGACGGGGATCACCCAATACGAATGCAGCGCCTTCATGTTGCGAGCCACCCATTTTTGGGGCGGCAACTGCTGGAAGCTCTCAAGGAGTTGTTGTTCCATCCAACGCATCGCGCCATCGTCCACATCCAAGAGACGCTGGCGAGATAGGGCGGCTTTGGGAATCCTACGTTCGATCCCGTAGCCTTCGCGGATCGAGCGATCCAGTAGGCGCGAGGTGTCGTTATCCTCGCTGCCGAGCGCGAAAACGATCGGCACCACCGGATTCCGATGCGACCAACGAATCCAGTCCGGGACGGGATAGCCGCAAAGTTTCCAGCGCGATTCCATGCCGAACCAGAATGCCAGCAACACGCTCAGCTTCTCGGGCGGTTTGAGGACGATGCGACCGTTGGGCTGATCGACGCCGTTGTAACGCAATCCTTCCGATGCCAGCCACAACGAACCGAGCGTCGAGCCGAAACCCGCGCCGAACACGATCAAGTTGAAAGTATTTACGGGACTGTCCTTTTCGTCGTGGCGCAGATCGAGATACATGCGGGCGGCGGCGATGTCGTGGATGAGCCAGGGTAGGTATTCGGGAGGCAATCCGTTCCAATCCAGCTTGCTCGGATGGTCGTCGAGCGGTTTGTCTCGAACGAAGGAGGGCAGCAGCTTGGCGTTGACCGAGTAATCCCAGAACGCGCGCTCGACTTTTTGGCTGTCTCCGTGGCCGCGAAAGTCGAACGTCAGTACCGTGTGCCCTTCGTTTTGCAATGTCTCGGCTAGACGCTTCCATCCCGGCGTGGCGCGCGATCGGCCCAGATCGTGCAACATCAACACCGTCATCCCCTTTTTGCCCCTCCATCCGTGATAGAGCGTGGCGGCAAGCTCCATGTGGTCGATCGTGCGGAAGCGGACATTCCGTTGAAGGCCGCGCGGCCGGGTGATGTTCAAGGCGACGTCGCGCTCCCCGACCGTCTGTTTGCCGACGAGAAGGAGCAATTTGACCGTATACTCGCCCGGCTCGGTGTTTTTCGATGTGGCGACGATGACGTTTGCGAACGACAACTCGGGAGCGACGGTCGTCGGAGCGGCAGTCGCCCCTTCGGGGAGATTCGACAGAACCACCGTCGCCTCGGATCGATTTTGTCTTCTATCCAACAATACGCGCAACTCGCCTTGCTTGCCCGCCTCGACCGAAAGAGAATCGGCCATCTTCTCGTTGAGACGAAGGCGCGGCGATTCTTCTGGCGTCGAAGGCGCAGGTTTAGCCTGAACGTGGAGCAGCAGCGCTTTGCTGTCTGCCACCACGTCGCCGACTTTCAACTGGATCTTGAGCGGGACCGGCTGCGGCTCCACCTCGTCGGCAACGGTCAGTTTTACGCTTGCAACATCGGGCGTGTCCGCGTTCATGGGTAAAGATTCTTGCCGTAGCTGAGGCGGCAGCTTCTCGAAATCGACGGACAGCGGTTCGCGGCAGGCATTGCGCTGAAGGGAGAAGGCGAACGTCTTCGAACTGCCGGCGGGACAGACGATATTTTCTGGGGGTTGCAACAGGGGGCGAGGGGTCGGCAATACCGAAAGCTGAAACGCTTGCTCCGCGCGTTTTTCCTCTCCCTGCCACAGGGAGACATGAACCGTTCGCTGCGGAGGGGCGGCTCCGAGAGGGGCGATCAATCGCAGCGAGCAAGTTTCTTCATCCGAAGCCAACGATAGCACCGACGTTGCTGGAGCGTCCGGCGCTTTCACCTCGTCGGGCATTCCTTCGAGGCGAAGGATCAGGGGTTCGCGGCAATCGCGGCGATCGACGTGGAAAGCGATGGTCGTTTTGAATCCCGCGCGCAGGGTCACATCGTCGAGGTGCGATAGGCTCGGCAGACGCTCGGAAACGGTGGCGGATGCTGGCTTGACGGAGGACCATACCAATACGTTGAGGACGATGAAACTGAGGAGGACGATTGCCCCCACAATAACAAGCGATACCGGACGCGAGAGCAGCGACAAAACGGGATCGGCACGAAGGGCGGCGGGCTCGCGCGGTTTTTCTTCCACCTCGGCCGGTGGTTGAGCGTCAAGCTCGATCTCGGCGGAACTGCGTCGGCGTGCGGCGATGGCGTTCGACGGCAGCGGTGGCGGCACGGATTTGAGCTGAATCGGTCGGGTCTCGGTTAGCGAGGCGGTTTGCACGGTCGGCTCGGCAACGAGGACGCCGGTGGAAACCGAAACCATCTGCGCGGTCGCCGGCGCGAGGCGCGAACGTCTCGGTGCGGGCGATTCCCCACCGAGTAGCGCTTCGACTTGTATTTCCTCGCCGTCGGACAAGGGACGCACGCCGCTTTCGTCCACCAACTCATCGAGCGCTGGCGCGACGAGTAGCGGGCCGCGGCTGGCCAAAAGCAGGTGGCCGATCAAATAGCGCGTGTCACGATCTTTTAACTCCCACAATTCGCGCAACAGGCACGATTTGCTCGGTTCGCGGAAGTCCTCTTCGCGGAATAACAAATTCTCACCGTTGTCGTGCCGCTGCCATAGATTCGTTCCGCCGACGCGCAAACAGCGCAGCGCCGAGTAAATCAGCAGATGGGCGAAGCGATCCATCTCACGGTCGTAGCCGCCCGCGCTCAAGCGTTGGGGATGTTGGTAATTGGGATGGCCGACCTCGCCGGACGGCACTTCGGCTAAAGCCGGGACGAACATGCCGTCGTAGTCGATAAGTTTGAGGGCCAGCGAACTGCTTTTGCTTCCAGGCACAAGCAAGACATTTCCGTGTTGCAAATCGCCGTGTGCCATGCCGGCGTCGCGCAACTCTTGCCCCAGTCGCAGCCACAATTGTGCCAAGCGTTCGAGAACGACCGGCTTGTTCGAGTGTTCGCAGACGAATTCGTTGAGTCGAAACCCCTCGACCCAGCGCATTTTGACCAGGGGATACCATTGGCCGTGAACGCGGATGCCTTCGTCGAGATAGTGGAACTCGACCATGAAGGCGCGTTGCGTTTGCCGCAGATGTTCGCTGATGGCTTGATAGCGAGGGCGCAATCCGGCCACCGGGCGCGTGAAGCACTTGATGGCCCAGCTCTGTCCGTCGGCTCCCTGAACCTGATAGACATCGGCGAAGTTTCCAGAGTGCGGGCGCGGCAAACCAAATAGATCGCCCATGGCCTGACCTTGGCGCAGATCGTCCTCGGAGAAACACAGCTGCGGGTTCTGAACCGCGGCGTTGTAATCCGTGGCGTGAGGCCAAGACATCGCGCACTCCTTGTGGAAACCAGCCGGCAGCAAAATCCACTGCCGACTACCGACCTACCGACTACTGACTAATAGCCACGAGCGTTACGTCGTCGTTGCGCAGTCGGCGTTCGTTGCGCAGTCCCTCTATCCATGCGGCGAAAGCGTGTTGCGCCTCGTCGTCGCTGCTGCCCGGATAGATCAGCGGTTCCAACGACAGCCACGGCTTCGATCCTGCTTCGGTCTGAAGGAGGAACCATTGGGCGAGGGCGTCGGTCATCAACCAGAATCGGTCGCCCGGTTGACATTCGCCGTACTGTTGGTGACCGTTTTTGTGCGGCACTTCGATCGGCGAGGTGCGCGAGCCAACGAGCCAGGGCGCGTTGCTGAAATCGGCGGCGTGCAGAATCGGGAAAGTCCGAATCAGCTCGCCTCGACGCACCTGAAACAAACAGCTGTCGCCGACCGCCAGGGCATACCAACTATTATCTTCAAAGACTAAGCCGAGGAAAGTGGCAAACGCGCCTTGCGTCAATCCGGGTTCGAGATACCACGGCACATCGGCGCTTCGTTGTCCTCCGTCCTCGGATGAATCTCTCGAAGAGAGGAATGCCGAATACGGAGAACAGATGGCCGACAACCATCGTTCTTGAAGGGACGGCAGCCAATTCGCCCAACGGGGGAGCGGATCGTCTTGCCGCACGAACTCCTCCACGAGCAGTTTCGCCCACAAGGCGGCATAGGGACTCTCGGCGGCTCCGTCGGCGAGAGCGAAGCGGCCGCGTTCGGCGTCCACGGCCAAGGCATCCTGGCATTCGTCCAGGTTGTAGCCTTGACGAGGCAAGCGGAAGGCGCGAGAGCCGAGGCCGAGGCCGGACAACGCCATGACTCACCGTAGGTTCTTGGGATCGACTCGCGTACCGATGTCCAGAAAGCGGACCACCGATGCCAAATCGGCGTTGAAGACGAAGCCGCGCGAGTCGGCCGTCACCGTCAAACCCGACTGACGCGCCGACTGAAGCATTGCCGGCGGCAGCAGGCTCGACATGCGGAACAAGCGGCGCGCGTAATCGTCGGGCAAACCTTCCTCGTCATCGGGAAACTCGATGGCTTGCGACGCATGAGACGAGATGTGGCCGTTAAACAATAAGACCGCCCCGTCCTCGCTGGCCAAATCGCCCAAGTTCTTCGCCATCTCCTCGGGATTGCCGTCCGTCGCTTCTCCATCGGAAAGATTGACCACCAGAGGAGGATAGCAAGCGGGATGTTCGAGCAGGAAGCCGGAGACGATTTGAATGGCTTGTTCCAGCGCTTTGCACATGGGCGTTTTCCCGTCGCCGGCCGATTCAAACCACAACGGCGACTTAACGATCTGCTCGACCTGCCCGCCGCGCCCATCGTCCACGAGATTGGTGCGCTGTTCGACGCGCAACGGATTGCGCGCCAACTCGCCGATAGGAACCAGGACGCGCTCGGCCAGCCCTCCGCCCAGCGCGGGCCGAATCTGACGGCCGTAGCCGATCACCCCGACGTGAAAGCGGTCGAGGACAGTCTGTCCCCACACGCAGCGCAATACCAAGGTATACAGCAGGCGATTGAGCGAGTCGGCCACAACGTCGGCCTTCTTATTGCTCGAACTGCCGCCGATCGGTCCCAACATGGATTTCGATTGATCGACGAGAAAGAGGAAACAGGTAGGGTTCGAGCGGCTGATTTCCGCAGTGTAGGGCATAGATGTCGCCTTTCCAGCGGGGTGCAGAGGCACCTGACGCAAACGAAACAAGGACGATGAGAGATTATACCTTTTCTCCACCCGCTGTCGCAAGCAATTTGCGCCGTCGATTTTGATTCCCACCGAGCGCCGACGACGAGGGGCGGTCGAGATCGGACGCGCGGAATGGGTGTGGCACAATCGAGAATGCCTCGCGCAACAGGAACCTTTAGGGATATTTGAACTCGGAAGGAATCGAGCTTGCCGTCACTATGGCAGTCGTATACACTAAATGTTAGTTGTTTCTCATTCCTGGTGCCTTCCTCATCCCCAGAACGGTTCTCTGGATCTGGCGGTCATCAAACGTGCGGAGGAGGACGTTCCCTACGCATGCTCGCAAGTTCGGTTCGTCGGAAGGAATAGCGCCTCCATGTCAACAAGCTCAACCTGACGGCCACGACTCGTTGGACCGTTTGGATTCGGTGCGTTCCGTTGAGACTATCCTCTCGTTCGTGTTCCGGCATAAGCTGCGCGGAAGCCGCTCGCCCCGACAGAGAGGATTCATCGTGTTAGATATGTCGTGGCGCATCGGAGGACAGAACGAGAGCCATCCCGGAGTAGGTGCCTGCTGTTCCGGCCGCGTTGGCCTCGGCTTGTCTCACCCGCGCGAGGCCAGTCGTCGATGTTCGACGAACTCGCTTGCAGGTGCGAAGGGAGTGGGAGACCGGATAACCGTTTTGGGCGTCTGGGGACAAATAGTCCCAGCATTCAATTGGCCTTTTTCGTGGAGTGGTAAGTTATGAGTAAGAAACTGTATGTCGGCAACCTGGGATACAGCGTGACGGATGGCGAACTGGAGAAGATGTTCCTGGCTCACGGGACGGTGCAATCGGCCCAGGTAATCATGGACCGAGACACTGGCCGCTCCAAGGGGTTCGGTTTCGTGGAAATGGCCAGCGATCAAGAGGCTCAGTCCGCCATCGCCGCCCTCAACGGCAAGGACTCCAACGGCCGCGCCCTCACGGTCAACGAAGCAAAACCCCGTGAGCCGGGCGGACGCGGCGGGCGAAGCTATCGTTAGGAGTTGGCTCGACATTACTTCCCCAACGAGAAGTTAGGCAGGGTGGGTCAAAGCGTAGCGAGACCCACCATCCTCACTCGACGGGTCTCGCTACGCTCCGACCCAGATTATCGGACTCGGCATTCGGTCGGTTGATCCGTGCCAAATGCTCACCTGGGAGAAGGAGAATCGAAATGTACGCCATCAGCATCGAAAAGCCTCATGCGGCTGCGATCCTCGCACGGTTGCGGCCTTGCCCGTGCCATTTCTGGCACACGGATCACCGGGGACTGCTACTGATACATGCCCGCACGCCGAAAGGGGCGAAGGGCGTCTCCGAGTCCGACCACGGCTCCAGAGGGAACGCCCTCGTGGGGGTCGTAGAATTGAGGGACTGCTTCGCTTCCGCGAAAACGGGCGATGATCCCGATGAAGTCGAGTATCACTGGCTGTTGACCAATCCCCGTACCTTCATCACACCTCTCCCATACGCGGGGCGGTTGGGGCTTTTTTTGGTTTCAGATCATGTCGTGGCTGCCGCCTTGTGCCAGCTGGGAAAACCGAGACGGCTACGGGGATAACTATTTTCTGGAGGACGCGGTGATTGGTCCGAACAGGAATAGCGATCCTGCCCTTCCCTTTCCACTCGGCGGAGAGGGCGAATCCGAGAGTAGCGCTGTACGGTTAGGTTAGTCGAGGAGAATCGCCATGATGGGGCAAGGGATTCAATCGAGCCAAATGGCTCCGCCCGTTCGACGAGAAGAAGCAAACCGAAGGCCGAAATTCATCGGCAGCAGCGATTTTCAGGTGGAACTCCGCAGGAGGATGGACGAATTCTTTCAACGCACCGGGCGCAGGCGGCGCGGCTGCTGGCAGATGTCCGTGAAAATGGCGACACTCTTCGCTCTCTTCGCGGCTTCCTATGTCCTGCTTGTGTTCGTCGCTCAGACCTGGTGGCAGGCTATTCCCCCCGCCATTCTGCTCGGCTTGACCACTGCGGCCATCGGTTTTAACGTCCAGCACGACGGCGGACATCAGGCGTATTCCAATCGATCCTGGATCAACAAGCTAACGGCGTTGACGATGGATTTGATCGGCGGAAGTTCGTACGTTTGGCACTGGAAGCACAATGTCTTCCACCACACCTACGTCAACATCACCGGACACGACTCCGACATCGACCTGGGCATCCTCGGCCGGCTGACACCGCATCAGAAACACTATTGGTTCCACCGCTGGCAACACTTTTATCTCTGGCCCCTCTATGGCTTACTGACCATCAATTGGCACCTGGTAGGCGATTTTCACAACGTCGTCACCGGGCAAATCGGCACCTGTCGTTTTCCGCGACCGCGCGGATGGGATTTGCTTCTTTTCCTCTCCGGAAAGATGATCTTCTTCACTCTCGTACTCGGTATTCCTCTGTTGGTTCACCGCGCGTGGGTGGTGTTGCTGTTCTTCGGTGCCGTCGAGGCACTTTTGGGGATGACCCTCAGCATCGTCTTTCAGCTGGCGCACGCCGTCGAGGAGGCGGATTTCCCGATGGCCAACCGGGACACCGGCCGGATGGAACACTCTTGGGCGGTGCATCAGGTCGAGACGACGGTGGACTTCGCTCGTGGGAGCCGCTCGATGGCGTGGCTGCTCGGCGGACTAAACTTCCAAATCGAACACCACCTGTTCCCGAACATTTGCCACGTCAACTACCCGGCGATGTCGAAAGTGGTCGAAGCGACCTGCCGGGAGTACGGGGTGCGATACAAGGAGCATTCGTCCATCCTCGCCGGTCTCGCATCGCACTACCGTTGGCTGCGACGTATGGGAATGCCGAACACCACCGCATGAAGAGAGCGAGTTCTCGGCAACAAGCGCATAGGGGCGGGACGGCAAGACGCGCCTCGAAATCCACGAGCGTATCGGCAAGGGATACGCTCGTCGGTATTCAGACGCGGGCGGTTTCTCAATTTTTTTGCCTACGCTCCTCGACGGCGCTCGCGTCTCTTGGTAAGTTTGGGTGATTCTTCGTTTCGACAAGAGTTACCGAGATCGAGGGGCGGCCCATGGATTACAAGTTTCAGATCAACCTTCGCGGCATCATCGAGTTGTTGTCCAACCATTTGTACAGCGGGCCGGAAGTCTTTCTGCGAGAACTGCTGCAAAACGGCGTCGATGCCATCCGCGCGCGCCAGAATCTCGACCCGGATCATCGCGGCGAGATCACTATGGAAGTGCTGGGGGCGCGCGGCGGGAAAGCGCCGACGTTGGTATTCACCGACAACGGCATCGGCTTGAACGAAGACGAGATTCATCGCTTTTTGGCCACCATCGGCCAAAGCTCGAAGAACGCTGAGTTCTGGGAACGACCGAGCGATTTCATCGGCCAATTCGGCATCGGTCTGTTGTCGTGCTTCGTGGTGAGCGAGGAAATCGTCGTCATCACGCGCTCGGCGGCCTCGCCCCAACCCTCTTCACCTGAAGGGGCAGACAGCAGGGCGAGGGGGCTTGAATGGCGCGGTAAACCGAACGGAACCTACACCATCAAGGTTATCGAGCGCGATCTGGAACCCGGTACGCAGGTGTACTTGACCTGCAAGAAGGGTTGCGAGGAACATTTCGAGGTCGAACGGCTCGTCGAGCGGGCAACGCACTTCGGGGGACTGTTGCCTTATCCGATCCGTCTGATCTCCGGCAACGGTTCGCGTCCCATCAACGCCGAGGGACCGCCGTGGCGACGGCGCGGCGGCAGCGAGAAAGCGCGCCGAGCTGCGCTCTTGGAGTATGGCCGCAAGACTTTCGACGTAGATTTCTTCGACGCCATCCCATTGCGCTCGTCGGTGGGCGAAGTGGAAGGCGTCGCTTTCGTGCTGCCTTTCTCGCCGAGTTTGGCCACCAAACGCACCCATCGCGTGTATCTCAAACACATGCTGCTGTCGGAGAACGCCGAGGATCTGGTGCCGGATTGGGCCTTCTTCGTTAAATGCGTCGTCAACGCCAACGATCTGCGGCCCACTGCCTCGCGCGAATCGTTTTACGAGGACGACAAACTCGCCTCCACCCGCGAAGCACTCGGACAATGTCTGCGCGACTACCTCTTCGATCTGGCCAAGAATCATCCGGAACGCTTGCAGCAGTTCATCGCTCTGCACCATTTGTCGATCAAGGCTCTCGCCGTTTGCGACGACGAGTTTTATCGTCTCTTTATCGACTGGATGCCGTTCGAGACGACGCTCGGCGATATGACGCTGGGCGAATATCGCAAAGATAACCCGGTGATCCGCTACGTCGCGCACCTCGATCAATTTCGGCAGATTGCCCGCGTGGCCGCCGCGCAAGATTTGTGCGTCCTCAACGGTGCTTATACCTATAACGCCGAGCTGCTCGAAAAATTCTCCGAGGTGTTCCCCGACGAGCAAGTGGAAGAAATCGATCCGGCCGGGTTGACGCAGAGCTTCGAGGATCTGGCGCTGGAGGAGCGCGAGGAGATGTTCGCGCTCACCAAGACGGCCGATCTCGTGCTGCAACCTTACAAGTGTTCGGCGGAGATCAAGAAGTTTCTGCCCCAAGAGTTACCGGCTCTTTTCAGCACGAACGCCGACGCTGGGTTCCTACGCTCCGCCGAACAATCGCGCGAGATTTGCGACGCGCTGTGGTCGTCGGTGTTGGATAATTTGACGGCGAAACATGCGCGCGATGTCTACGCGCAATTGTGCTTCAACTATCGCAATCCCTTGGTTCGCAAGCTGGCACAGATCCGCGATAGGACTTTGTTGCGGCGGTCCATCGAGATGCTGTACGTTCAAGCGCTGCTTCTGGGACACCATCCACTCAGCGCGCGGGAGATGGCTTTGTTGAACGAGGGACTGCTCGGCCTGATCGAATGGGGACTCGACGCAGGACAGCGAGGTGAGGCATGAATATCGATTATCGAGATGCGGCTGTAGACCTCTTGGAGCAAGCGGAAGATTTGCCGGAGTGCCCGTCGAAACTGGCGCTCTTGGAAGAAGCGGTCCGCTTGGCCGACACCCACCGAGACACGGAGTTGGGCGACGAGGCGCGCGAGGCTTTAATCCAGACGGCGACGTTTACCGGCTATCCGGAGAAGGCGCTGGTGGCGTTCTCGTGGCGCTTGGCGCAGGCGGATCGCGCGCCGGAGCAGTTCCCCGAATCGCGGTTGATGTGGGCGTACAAGTGGATCGCCGGTTCGCTGGCGAGCTTCCCCCAAATCTCGCGGCAGCAGATCGACGATGCGTTCGAGGACATGGCGGTGCGCTTTCGCCGTTCGGGATACGGGATGCGGTCGGTGTACAAAATCCGTTGGGAAGCCGCCCTCGACATGAGAGAACCGGATGAAGCGCGTCGCTATTATCGCCTGTGGGACAAGACGCCGCGCGATGCCAACAGCGATTGCAACGCCTGCGAGCAAGACTGTCGCGTTTTCTATCACGTCTATTTCGGCAAGCTCGAAAAGGCGCTACAACTGGCCGAGCCGATCCTGAGAGGTTCCATGTCGTGCGGCACGGTCCCCGAACGAACCTTCGGTCGCGTCTTGCTGCCGCTCCTCCGTTTGGGAAGGGTCGATGAGGCCGCCGAATACTACCGCAAAGGCTATCGTCTGGCGAGCGGAAATCGAGAGTTTCTGGATTGCCTCGGCGACTATTTGATTTTTCTCGTGCTGACCGGCAATCTATCGCAAGGCGTCAAACTGTTTGAAAGACATCTCGGATGGGCCGTGGAGACGATGGATCTGTATGCGCGCTGGCGATTTTATGCAGCGGTGAGCTACTTTTTGCCCCTGCTCGCGCAGAGCGGTCGGACGGAGTTGAAACTGCGTTTGATTGAAGAAACGCCCGGCTACCGTGCGGACGGACGCTATGAAACAGCGCGATTGGCGTCGCTGTTCGACTCCCTGTGCCGCGAGCTTGCCGCGCAGTTCGATGCGCGAAACGGCAACGACGGCTTCGCTCGGACATTGGCCAAGCAGAAACGCCTGAAGCGTTGGGCGACGCCCTATCCGCTTCCGCGCGGTCGCAAGACTAATTGAATGAGAAACGATCTTAAAAGAAGAAAAAAGCGATGATGGCGGTGAGCAAGAACAACGCGATCAAGAACCCCCATTTCATCAGTTCCATCGCTGTCGAGGGGGCAAGGTCGTGTTCGCCGGTTTTCGATTGAAGTGATACGACCGGCGGTCCCGATTTTGCCGGCGTCGATTGCTTCACGCGGGGATGCGTTGCCACGGTGTCGTCGGAAGGCGACGATGCCGGGCGAGGCGAGGGGGCTTTCGGCACCGTCAACGGCGCGGCCTCGACGACGAGATCGCGGAACTCGGCATGACCGCGCAACGCCTCGAACGGCCCGGCTTTTGTGCGCGCCGCGCGTACGTTGCTGGCATCGCCGAGCAATCCGTCCTTGAGCGAGCGCCGAACCGCCGAGACGGTGCCTTTCACGGTATGCGAAGTGCCCAATTCATCCTTATAAACCAGATACCACAAGTCCTGTTGCGGCGTGCTGCTGTCCACGGTCGGTAGACGGCGCGTACTGTGCCCGGTCAAATCTTCCACGAATTCGCGGCACGAGGTGGGACGCTTCTCCGGATCGGCGCTCATGGCCCGACGGATCGCCCACTCGACGCGCTCCGAAAGATCGGGCACCAACTGGCGCGGCGGAGTCAAATCGTTCTGAATCTTCTTCATCCAAGCGTCGAGCGGGCCGGTCGAGCGAAACGGTAATTCGCCCGTTACCATCTGATATAAGGTCGCGCCCAAACTGTAGATGTCGCAGCGTATGTCGGCGTTCTTGGCGTTTCGGAACTGCTCCGGTGCCATGAAGTGTGGCGTGCCCAATCCGCGGCCGGTCTTAGTCAGATTGAGATCCGTCTCCGTCTCCTTGACCAAACCGAGGTCGGCCAATTTGGCGATGCCGTCCGGCGTCACCAGAATGTTATCCGGCTTCACGTCGCGGTGGATCAAATTCTGCTTGTGGGCGCGGTGCAGCCCTTGAGCCACCTGAGCGATGATGCGAATGGCTTCCGATTCGGACATGCGGCCCTGGCGTTCCAGCTTTTGTCCCAGCGATTCGCCTTCGACGAACTCCATGACCAGATACGGCATGTTGCCGTTGTCGCTGTAGTCGAGCGCGCGAACGATGTTCGGATGATCGAGCCGACTGGCGGCGCGAAACTCTTGCTCGAAGCGTTTGAGCAAAACGGGATTCTGCGCCATGTGTGGAGGCATGATTTTGATGGCGACGATCGAACCCGATTCGCGGTGCCTTCCGCGATAGATCGCGCCCATGCCTCCCTCGGCAACCTTTTCGAGGAGATCGTAATTGCCGACGGACTTTGCGGTGTCGATCCCCATCGCTTTCGGTTCCCCCTGCATCGACATGGGTCGGACCAATCGGCCCGACTTGACCTCCGCATCGAGCCTGTCGGCCCAAGCGAGATTCACACCGAAGTAATTCTATCTTGCTTCGGGATTGGACGCATGGCAAATTTTGACAATTCTTCGGCTTGCGCGATTTTCTCGCCTCGAACGATTGCATCGGAGACGCCGACAAATCCGCCGTCTCCCCTCACGAAACGCGGGCGATTCGGGCAATTTAGGCAAATTCCTCTAGCATCGCCTCGCGGAATCGGCCACAATAAAAACGACCCACGACGACAGGTTCCTTTCCTTTCGCCGTGGACGGAGAGCCGAACGCGGAGAACACCATGTCGTTATTCGGTAAGATCCTGGCGTTTCTCAACATTTTTGCCATTGTGGGCGCGGTCTCACTGATGGCGATGAATTATGGCAAGCGTCAAAGTTGGCAATACGCCGTCTTTCGTGAAGAGTTGATGATTAACGGATTGCCGCTCGACGACAAGGACGTGGACGAACGGCAGGAACCCATCAAGGACAAGATCGGCGAAAAGACGCAGCAGGATCTGTTCAAACAGGCGTATCCTACCACGCCGGTGGCCACGCAAGCCGCCGAGGTGGATCGCGTCAAACAGGAACTCGACAATCAGATCCGCAGCGCCGGCGACAAGAAGAAGCAGCTTTACACGTTGGCCCGCATTCTCGCTCCGACATCCCTTACCTTTGAAAAACGTCAGCAGGCGGTGGCCTACGAGTCGTATCTGCGCGACGACAAGACCTTCGACGAACTGAAAACGCGCCTGAAGAGCGCTCACGACATCGCCAAGGCCAACCGCGCCAAGCCGTATGAAGAAGCGTTTCACGACGCCCTTAACGGAGTGTTCCGCGATCCTCCTGGCCCACTTGCCGAAGCGTTCTTGGCCATCGTCAAGGCCGAGCCGGCCGCGCCGTTCGAGCAAGCACTCGATCGTTCGCTCGACAATCAACTAACGCAGCTTCGCGGCCAGTTCGAGCAACTCTTTACCGATGCCAAGGAAGGCGGCGAGGGCATCAAAGGCGGGGCGGCGACGCAGCGCAAAAGCGCCACGGCTCGGCTCTTGTTCGACATGGTCGAAGCCATGCCGAGTCAACCCGGTGGCGAGGCTCAGCCCGATTTGGTGAACAATCGCGCTTACTATCGCGTCCTTATCGTCGTCGGCGTCAAGGCCGCGCTGGAGGCGGCCAACGAACGGGCCGTCGTCTTGCAAGACCTCGCGTTCGAGGCGGACATGGAACGGCTGCGCGAACGCAATCTCTTCGCGGTCGAGCATCGCAAGGTCGTCGATTTGGCGCGCGATAAGAAGGCCGAGGTCGAATCGAATACCCTTTTGCTGGCGCGGAAGAAGAAAGAGTTCGACGCGCATCAGGTCGCTTTAGAGAAACGCAAGCGCGATGTCGCCTACTACCAGGAACAGTTGGCGGCGACTCGTGCGAAAACGACCGAACGCCTGCAAAAGCTCCAAGGTTTGAGCGATCGACTTCTCCGCGAACGGGTTGAACTCCATCGCAACACGCTGGAAAATCAGGAGTTGGAGAAACAACTGCGAACGCTTGAAGAGGGGCGCTAAAGCGCCGCGACTCGACGAGCCGGAACCGAAGAGACAACCTCCGAGGATACGATCCCATGACGCTGTTCGGCAAATTGCTGGTGCTTTTCAACTTGGCTTTTTCCATACTTTTGGCGAGTTGGGCGTTCAACGTGTACGCCAACGGCATCGACTGGACCGATAGCAAGGACAAAGGGTCGCCCCCCGCGCCGCTGGGCATGTTTGCCAAACGAGCCGTCGTCCTCGGCGATTTGTGGAAGAGCGTGGCTCCCACCCAAGCCAATTGGACTGCCGAACGCGAGAAACTGCGCAAGGAAGAGGCGCGTCTCGTCGCCGATCGCCAATGGTACGATAAGGAAATCCGCTATGTCCTCGATGGCCCCGCGAAGGGCAAGGGCATCTCCGAGGTTGCCGTCGCCACGAAGGACGACAATAATACCGGCGTGAAGAAGGGGCAGATCCTCGTCGATGACAAGGGACTTCCGGTCATGCTGCCTCTGCGCGATTTGGCCAACAATCCTCTCCAACTTCAGTCGTTGGCCGAATACAATAGAGAGGACGATGCGCTGCTGGTGGCCATCCAAGACGTGATGGCCAAGCACGAACAGCAGATCGTCGAGTCGAATCGGCTTACCGATCTCATCATCGGCACCAAGACGATGCGCGGATTCTTGCAGCGCATTGAAGACGAAAAGGAAAAGTACAAGGACGTTCTCGTCGAGATGAAACTGGTCGAACCGATGTACATTAACACGCTCGTCGAAGCACAATTGATCGGCAAGCGACACGATCAGATGGAGAAACGGAAAGCCGAGTTGATGAAGTTGAACGTAGCGAGCAAGTAGAGGCGTTCGGCGAGAGAGGGGCAACTCCCTTCCTTCGGTGCGAGATCTGGGAGCAAGCGCTGCCCCACGCCAGAAATTGGTCTTGACACGGAATCAAGGCGACGGCATAGATGCCACCCCTACTCGCATTGGGGGAACAACTGCGAGTGGGGTTTGCCGCACAAAATGTAATGAGAGAGCGGACGGCCTGCGGTGTCGGCCTGAGTCGCGCGGCCGCGCCAAAAGGGGGGAAAGACCATGACCGCGGTCGGAAAGATACTTGTTTTCTTGAACCTGGTGTTCAGCTTAGTGGTCGGTGGCCTTGTGGTCTTCGCCTACATTGCCCGAACCCAGTGGGCCGATGCCTACAAAAAACTCGAAGCCCAGAACGTCGTTCTGAACGCCAGCCGACAAACCTATCAGAGCCAAGTTGACAAGGCGCGCACCGACGCCGACGCCGAGATTGCCAAGGTCCGTGCGGAACTGAACAATTCCCAAAAGGATTTGACGGTGGCCAATCAAACCGTCACTCAATTGCGGGACGAATTAGGCAAGCAGCGCGGCCAGATCGGCAAAGACACAACGCTCGCCACGAAGTTGACGGTTGAAGTGGAGAAGCGACAGGACGATGTTGCCAAATTGCGTTCCACGCTCGATCTCGCACAGAAGAAAGTGATCGATGTGGAGAAGCGAAACGCCGACTTGGTGCATGAGGCGACCGTCGCTCAAATTGAACGCCGAGCGACCCAGGATTTGGCCAATCGTGCCGAGAAGGAACTGCAACGGCTTCAGAAGGAACTCGTCCGCATGAGAGCCAATGGCGGCGGGACGGCGACGGCGCGAGTCGGCGGCAAAAACCCGCCTCCGGAACCCGTCGAAGGCTTGGTTAAGAACACCGATCCCAGCGGCCTGATGACGTTGACCATCGGCAGCGACGCGGGACTGACGAAGGGTCATACGTTGGAGTTGTTCCGCCTCAACACGGCTATGCCTTCGAAATCGAAGTATCTGGGAACGGTTCGCATCGTGGAGTCTACTCCGCACGAGTCGGTAGCTCAGCCGGTCAGCCGTCTCAGCGGCGCGCCGCAAGCGGGCGATCGCGTCGCCAACGAGATTCAGAACGGCGGCAGCTGAGTTGCTTCGCCACGACGGACAAACGCATTCACCCCTTCACGGGAGACAGAGAACCATGGCGGCCGCTCGTTCGCGGAGTAGCGCAGACGAAACGAAGCCGAAGCCTCGTTCGGACGCCTACGTTGGATTGTTGGCGCTGTCGCTGGTGGCGTTGAGCGCGGCGATGTTGTTCGCCTACCTAAACTATCAGGGTATCGCGGAAAAACCGAAAGCGGTACAGACGGCTCCCACGGGAGGCGGAACACGCACGACTCCTCCCGGTGGTGGGGCTGGTGGGATGCCTCCCGGCGGCCCTGGAATGCCCGGCGGCCCTGGAATGCCCGGCGGCCCTGGAATGCCCGGCGGCCCTGGCGTGCCCGGCGGCCCTGGCGTTCCCGGTGGTCCGGTGAACCCTCCTCCGCCCCAGCCAAAACAATAGAGCGAACCCGACTGCGAAACGATGTGTCCTCGCCAGCCCGCGGCACGGTAAAGGCAACCCTTTTCCGTGCCGCGGGCTGGCGGCGTTATCCCCTGGCAAGCAAACGAGAGAACCACAACATGGCGGCACGGGTCGTTTTAGCGATGAGCGGCGGCGTCGATAGCTCGGTGGCGGCCTATCTGTTGTGCCGACAAGGCTACGAGGTCATCGGTCTGTTCATGCGCACCGGCGTCCACGGCCACGACGACAGCCGAGCCGACCGCAAAAAGGGCTGTTGCAGCGCGGTCGACGCGGGCGATGCGCGCCGCGTCGCCGACCGGCTCGACATCCCTTTTTACGCACTCGACTTCGAGAACGAATTCAATCGCATCATCGACTATTTCGCCGACGAATATCTATCGGGTCGCACGCCGAATCCGTGCGTGGTGTGCAACAGTTGGCTGAAGTTCGGTCAACTGTGGAAGTACGGCCAACAACTGCAAGCCGACTTCATCGCCACCGGCCACTACGCGCAGGTTCGCCCTACTGAGTCCGGCAACGAGTTGCATCGCGCCGTCGATCCAGACAAAGATCAGTCGTATGTCCTCTACGGTCTGCGCCGCGAAGTGCTGCCGCATTTGCTCTTTCCCATCGGCGGCTATCGCAAGGACGAAGTGCGCGCTCTGGCCCGCGAAGCCGGATTGGGCGTGGCCGACAAGCCGGACAGCGTCGAAATCTGTTTCGTTCCCGACGGCGATCACTCCGCCGCGATCCGTCGCCGTCGGCCCGAATTGGCCACGGCGGGACGCATCGTCGATACCTCCGGCAAGGTATTGGCCGAACACGACGGCATCGAGCAGTTTACCGTCGGTCAGCGGAAGGGACTCGGCTTCGCCGCCGGCGAACGCCGTTATGTGCTTCAAATTGTTCCCGGCGACAACGACGTTGTAGTCGGATCGCGCGAGGAGTTATTGGCCTCGACTCTGGAAGCCTCAAGCGTGAACTGGCTCGTCGAGGAAGCCCCTGCGCGGCCGCTGGCATGCCAAGCGAAAATACGCTATCGCCACAACGCCGCGCCGGCGCGGGTAACGGTGCTGGGTGAGGGGCGGGCAAAAGTCGAATTTGGCGATCCGCAAAGCGCGGTTGCGCCAGGGCAAGCGGTCGTGTTTTACGATGGCGAGCGCGTGCTGGGCGGCGGATGGATCGAGTCGGTACACGAACGCCATTGCAATCCTCGCCGTTCTGGACGTGCCCCGTCGCCGGAAATGCAATAGAGCCGTAGATCGCCTCCGGTCGCCTCAATCTCATTGGGAAAAACTGGAATTCCTCGCGCCGACGCGGTACAAAGGAACCATTGGATTCGTCTTCTCCCCGCCGCAGCATGGCACCCAACGAGGACTCAGCCCATGAGTAGGATGACATTTCTGGCTCCGCTGACCGTCGTTCTGGTTGTGTCGGCCTCGGCTCCAAGCCAAGAACGCAATCGGTTCGCCGATGTCTTGGCGTTGCAAGAAGCGGTGCATCAGTCGATTGAGCGCGCCGAGCCTTCCATTGCTTGTATTCTCGTCTCGCGCAGCGACAAGTATCGCGCCTACTCCCCCGTCGAACCAAAAGCGCCGGGCAGACTTGGACGCTTCGACTTGCGCATAGCCACCGTGGGGATGGACAAAGACAGCGCCGAGTTCAACGCGATCTCCCGCCTCGATCTCAGTGATCCCAACAACGTGCCGGAGTCGTATGGCAGCGGAATTGTTTTGGACGACAAGAATGGGCTGGTTCTGACGATGGCCCACGTCATTCGCAACGCCACGAAAATCTATGTGCGTCTTTCCGGCGGGCGCGGCAGCTGGGCCGATATCCACGCCTCCGATCCGCGCAGCGATCTTGCCGTGCTGCGCTTGATCGATCGCGTGCCGAATCTTAAGGCACTTGCGCTGGGAGACGGCGGCAAACTCCGTAAGGGCGATTTCCTGTTGTCGTTGTCCAACCCGTTTGCCGCGGGAGTGCGCGATGGCAGCCCGAGCGCCTCGTGGGGCATGGTGAGCAATCTACGCCGTCGAGCCACCGGCGTTCGCAGCGACGTTCTCCCCAGCGAACGCAACGCCACGGTTCCGCTCTACTGTTTCAACACCCTCATTCAGACGGATACGCGCTTGAATCTCGGTTGCAGCGGCGGCGCGTTGCTCAATCTCCAAGGCGAACTCGTGGGGCTTTCGTCGTCGTTGGCCGGAGTGGCGGGCGGTGAGACGCCAGGCGGTTACGGCGTTCCGCTCGATGGCGGCGTCCGCCGCATTATCGAAGTGTTGTTGCGCGGCGAGGAAGTCGAGTACGGTTTTCTTGGCGTGTATCTGATGCGCGCCGATCGAGCGCCGGAGGGATTCGTTCGCATCACGGGTCTGGTTCCCGGCGGCCCGGCCGCTCGCGGAGATCTTCGTGGCCCGCAGGCGCGTAATCTGAGGTTTCAAGGCGGATTCGGCGACGAGGCCGGCGACTTGATCCTCTCCATTAACGGCGTCCCCGTGCGCAACAACGACGATCTCTTTCTTACCGTCGGCATGCACTTGGCCGGTAGCACGGTGCGCGTCGAGGTTGCGGACAAACCGGACGGTCCACGCCGCACTTGCTCCGTAACCTTGGCCAAGTTTCCTTCGTTGGGTCCAGTCGTTGCTTCCAAGCGTCCGTCGGCCCGCGCGGGACTGTATGTAGACTGGACCAGTACGATGGCGGTTCCGTTCCTTCGGCGTTCGCAGCCCATCCCAGAGGGCGTGGTCATCCGCGAAGTCGTGTCCGGAAGCCCGGCCAGCAAGGCCGAGCTTCAACCCGACACGATTATCGCCAAAGTCGGAGGCCAACGGGTGACCAATCCCGCCGAGTTTTATCGCATCATGGGAAAGGCGCGCGGTCCCATCGAATTGACCCTGACCACATTGGAAGGCGGCGAGAGCCGCATCACACTCGACGTCAAATAACACCGATCTTCCCGTTAGCCGCGACGCGGAGCGGAGCGGCGGATATTTGTCCTGCGCTCCGCGTCGCGGCCAACCGAACGGATCACGTCAAACCGAGGCGTTTGAGTCGGCTGAGAAACGTGCTTCGCGCCATGCCCAGCGCTCGCGCTGCTTCGGCCTTGTTGCCGGCGGCAGCGGCGAGGGCGCGAACGAATTTCTCCCGCTCGCGCCGTTGGCGCTCCGATCTTTCGTTGTGAATAACCGTTCGCAAGCCAGTTGGTGCCGCGATGCCCGTTGGCGAGGAAAGTAAAGGCGACCAATGATCCGACGCCGCACGAAGCGTTTCGTTCAAATCGTCGCTTGCGTCAAATGAGGAAGTGGTATCGCCGGTCGGTCGGTAGACCAGCGGTGCGAACGACGATGCCTCGGTCTGCAATTCGGCGGGCAGTTCTTCCACCGTCACCAAGGGTTTCTCGGCGACGACGACGGCGTGTTGAACGGCATTCTCTAACTGGCGGATGTTCCCCGGCCAAGGAAACGCCTTGAGTCGAAGCATGGCCTCGTCGTCGAATCCGGAAGTCTCTTTGTTCAGCCGTTGGCTGTAGAAACGCAGAAAATGGAGGGCTAACTCGGGAACGTCCTCGGCCCGTTCGCGCAGCGGCGGCAGACGAATCGGAAATACGTTCAGGCGATAGAACAGATCTTGACGGAACCGCCCCTGTCGCATCAACGCTTCTAGATCTTGATGCGTGGCGGCGACGATGCGAACGTCCACTTTCAGCGATTCGCTGGAGCCGACGCGCTCGAAGGCGCGTTCCTGCAAAACGCGCAGCAGTTTGATCTGCACGTCGAGGCCGATGTCGCCGATCTCGTCGAGGAACAACGTGCCGCCGTTGGCCGTCTCGAAGCGCCCTACCTTGTCGCGGATGGCACCCGTAAAAGAACCCTTAACGTGTCCGAAAAGTTCGCTTTCTAACAATCCCGGCGACAGCGCCGAACAATGGACGGCGACGAACGAGCGGGCGGCGCGCGGGCTGTGGTCGTGGATGGCCCGCGCCAACAATTCCTTGCCCGTTCCGCTCTCGCCCCGCAGCAGCACGGCCGAGTCGGCGGCGGCGACCTTGCGCACCTGCTGCATTAAATGCTGAACCTGCGGACTCGATCCGATAGTGCCGTTGTCGGCGAGGGGTGGTCCGCTCTCGACCGAGGGCTGTAGCTGGACGGCGGAGCCGGACGAAGGACGATGGCCGACGGCCGAAAGTTGACTCTGCAAGGCCATGATGCGCCGCTGTTGCTCGGCGATTTTCTCGACTTTGGTTTGCAGTTCGCGGTTGAGCGTCTCGATCTTGCGATGTCCCTCGGCACTAAGCAGCGCCAAGACGGTGATTTGCGCGAAGGCGGAAAGTAAATGGATGTCTTCCGCCGTGTACCCCCCCGTCATCTCCGCTCCAGGGCCGCGCGTTTCGCCGGGAGCGCCCAGTACGAGAATGCCCAAGAGTTGGCCTTCGTGCAACAAGCCCTGTGCCACCACTCCGCCGAGAAATTGGAGCTGCCGCCGGCCGGGAGCTTCCTGAAGCGGAGGGAACCCCGCGTTGCCCAACCGCGGCAAGGCCAACGTGCTTTGCTCCAACAACGATTCGACCAACGGACAACCGGACGAGAGTTCGGCCAAGGAAGGCGCTGGGCCAATCGCCTCGGTCAAACCATAGATCGGAGGATCGCCTTGGCGCAGATAAACCGCGCCGCATCCCGCGCCCAGCAGTTCCGCCGACGTGTGCAGTAGACGGTGCGCCAGGGTCGGGGGATCGACCAACTGTTCGATGGCCTGGCTCATGCGCTGCAACGTATGATCGAGTTGATTCTTCTCGCGGCGAAAGTGGCGATGCAACACCGCCGTCAGCCGTCCGCGCACTAGGTCGAGACCGAACAGCACCAACAAGACCGCGCTACTCGCCACCAACACCTGACCGAAGGAAGGCCCCTTGAGCGAATGACTATCGAGCAGAAACATGCCCGTGAAGACCACGCAAATGCCGTAGTAGGCCACGCCCACCACGGAACTAATCAAGAAGTAGACCACGCCCGAATTAATGAGTTTATCGAGCTGCATCAGTCGATAGCGCGTGATACTAATGGCGAAGGCCGCCGTCACACACAATGAGGCGAAGAACATCGGCCACGTCGCCGCTCCGCTGCCGAAGCGCTGCTGTTCCGCCAACGCCAGATACAGCGAATACCCGATCGGTGCCAGCGAGGCCAGCGTTCCGAACAAGATCCATTTCACCTGATTGCGTTCGGCGACGCCGTTGGCCGTTCGGTAGCTGTGCAGCAGACAGACGACGCTGGCGAGATACCACAGCGCCGCCACGCCGAAATAGCAGTAAATCTCGGTGAGCATCTCGCGCAATAATGGACCCACTTCATTGCCGGACTGAAACATCCAGCGTATGCGCAGATAATTCGAGATCAGCATCAGAAGAAAGAACACGGGGGGGCCGTACAGCAGAGGCAATACCAAGCGCGGCGAGCGATCGAGAATCTCCTTCGGTCGAGGGAAAACGAGATAAAAATGCAGGCTGACCGCCGGTAGAAGCACGCTGCAAACCATGAAGACCAAAATGAGCGACGGTTGCGTGACGATGCGCGACCAGTGATAGCCGCCCATGTACGCACCGAACGATACCAGGCAAAACAGGAAGAAGTGCATCGCCGAGCGATCTTCGGGTCGCTTCCAAAAAACGATGGCTCCAACGGCGAAAAGAATGATTTTGAGCGAGAACCACAGGAGCGAAGGGGCCAGCGTCTCCACGGGCGGTTGACCGACGCGCAGCCAAACGTCGCGCCGTTCGCCGTTCGCCGCCCGCTGGTAGCCGACGCGCAAGATCTCGGTCCCCTCCACGATGAGATGCCACTTGGACGAGGACGGAAGTAGATCTTTCTCCGTGCCCACCTCGCCCCGATGCGTTCGTAGTTCGTTCAGCGCGCGGAGTATCTGCGCCCAATTGGAAATCTTCTTGTCGCCGATTTGAACGATCACATCGTCGCCGCGCGGCGGTTCGGTGTCCGCTTGAGCGAGATAGAGATAATCGGGGTCGAACTGATTGATCACCGGCGTGAACGCGCAGCGGATGCCGATGTCCGGTGCCAGCATCACATAACCCAGTACCCCGGCGGCATAGGTAAAGACAAGGACCGTCGCAGCCAAGATGGCGAGACGGCGACGAGTGCTTTGGTGTTCAGACGACCATCGAAAAAGGAGTAGTCTTCGCACGCCGATTCACCCTCGCTCACCTTAAGGCACATCCGAAACTTCCCCGACCCCCGTACACCAGCCAGTCAACCTGAGAGCTTCCACCGAATGGCACGAACTCTGCCTATAAAAGAGATTACAACAATTCTTCCAGCTTTGCCAGAGCGCCAACGCTGCGCCGAGTTCGCGTCAGTGGGCGCTGAAAAGCGCCGAACGACGACGACATATTGTAGACACAGAGACTTCGGCGCTTTCAGCGCTTTTCGACGATTTCTATAAGTCGATCTTTTCCTAGAACTTGCGCACAATGAACTGCGAGAGAAGTGAGGTGGTCCGACGAGGAGGAATTTGGTATGAGGCGTGCTAGAGAATAATGGATCGTTCCGAAAATGAGTGGATGAATGCCACCGATGGAATCCACTCGACAAAAGGAGAAGTGGCGTGCAGGCATCCTTAGATTGGCTGACGGAGAGCGGTGCGGAATTCAGTCCGGGAGTCGGACGTTCGGGCTTGGCACATCTGACTCACTACTCGGCGCGATACTGCGTTTGGGGTGAGGGACCGCCACTCGTCTTGGTACCCGGCTTGGCGGGCGGATACGAACTTCTCGGTCCCTTGGCTCGCCTGCTCGCGCAAGACTTCCAAGTCATCAGCTATCAGCTGCGCGGCGAGGACGACTGCTTCGCGCTGCGACGCCGATTCGATCGAACCGATCTCGTCGCCGATCTGCGCGAGTTTCTCGATTGGTTCGGCCTGGAGCGCCCGCCGATCCTCGGTGTGTCCTTCGGCGGAGTTCTCGCTTTGGAATTGGCGATGCGTTGGCCCAATCGCCTCCAATCTCTCATTACCCAAGGCGTCGGCGCGCGGTTTGAGCGCGGCTTGCTCCAACAGGTGGCCGGATGGGTGCTGTCGCGCTATCCGCTGCCGTCGAACAGTCCCTTTGTCAATCAGTTCTTCAATCTGCTGTTCGGAGCGAAACAGGAGCCGGGGCCATTGTTCGAGTTCGTCACGCGGCAATGCTGGCAGACGGATCAGAGCGTGATGACCCATCGCTTCCAACTGGTCGAGTCGTTCGATCCGGGTGGGCGATTGAACCGAATTCAGACACCGACTTTGGCAATGGCCGGCGAGCGCGATTTACTCGTCTCGTCCCAAAGCCTGCGCGACCTCGTTTGCAGCATCGGCGATGCGCGCCGTATCGCCCTTCCCGGATGCGGCCATCTCGCTTTCGTGACGCATCCCGAACGAGTCGCCGCTGAAGTCAGGCGTTTTCTCGTCGACTAGAATCACGAAAGGAATAGACCGCGGAATACTCGGAATACACGGAAAAAAGCAAGTCAAACGAAGGATAGAAGAGACGAATCGTCGAACAACCCGTTCGGTTCTTCTAACCGTGAAGTCTGGTCTTGCTTTCTTTCCGTGTATTTCGAGTGTTCCGCGGTTCGGGATCTCTCAGTCGGCGATGCGCCGTTCGCGGGCATAGCGCAATTCAAAGCTGCCATCGGGATCGAACGCATTCTCCTCCCACGAGAACGTATCGACACTGGATCGAGCCATCAACGCCAGCCAGACTCGATCCGGCGGGAGGATGTGCCGTATCTTCGCACCGGGTACGGACGGATCGATGCGCGCCTCGAAGTGCAGGAAGTGTTCGTCCAACGGGAGGGTCTGTGCCACGGTCAACAAAAACCCGACGGTCAAGTATCCCGCCAACGCGCCGAACACTGCCGCGCCCGCCTGTTGCAGCGCCGGATGGTACTCGATAACCGTGTGGATCAAGGCGTTGCTGGCCCAGCGCAACATCAACAGAGACAATACGAACGGTACGACGAGACAAATACTGTCTTCGTAGCCGTGCAAGATCGAACTGGCGAACATCGGATCCAACTCGGCTGCCATCGGCTCAAAGAAATTAAAAGCAATCAATCCCGCCAGCAAGACATTGACCGTCATCGCAATCGCCGCCAGCACACCTTGACGCCAAAAGGCATACGCCGCCACCAACATGACGACGACCGTGATAAGGCCCAGCAACATACTCACTCCTTTCGGCTGTCGGCTCTCGGTATCCAGCAGCCGGCTCTGTATTCTGACTGGCCGATCGTTCATTTGCTACAGACGCGGAGAAGCTCTTGAATGGAGGTCCGTCCTTCAATGACTTGTCGCAATCCGTCTTCTTGCAAGTATTTCATGCCTTGCTTGACCGCTTCTTGCTTGATGGCGTTGAAATTCGGGTTCTCGCGGATGAGTTCGCGGATGTCGTCGCCGATCTCCAGAAGCTCGAAGACGCCGGTTCGTCCTCGATAGCCGCTCCCGCCGCAGAAGGTGCAGGGGTCGTTTTCCTCGTCGTTCTGCGGCTTCTCCGGCGGGCGATGGAAGAATTTGATCTTGTCGGCGGGCAGGTTGGCTTTCCGCAAGAGTTCGGTATTGGGTTTGTAGCGCTGCTTGCAATAGGGGCAAAGGACGCGAACCAAGCGCTGACTGAGAACCGCGGAGACGGCGTTGGCGACCATGAATGGTTGCACGCCCAGATCGATGAGCCGGGCGATGGCGGTCACGGTGTCGTTGGCGTGCAGGGTCGTGAATACCATGTGCCCGGTCTGTGCCGCCTGACAGGCTATTTCCGCCGTCTCTTGATCGCGTATTTCGCCGATGTAGATCACGTCGGGATCTTGCCGGAGGATGCTGCGCAACTCGGAGGCGAACGTCTTCCCGGCTTTGGGGTTGACCTCAATCTGCGTCACGTTGTCGATGTGATACTCGACCGGATTCTCGATGGTGATGACATTTTTCTGATAGCGGTCGATTTCACTGAGACAGGCGTAGAGGGTTGTGCTTTTGCCCGCTCCGGTGGGACCGCAAACGATGAACAAGCCGTGCGGCTGGGTCACGAGCGCGCGAATCTGTTTGCGCAGAGCTTCGCGCATGCCGATGCGCGTCAAGCTGGCGACTTGCCGCACGGGATCGAGAATACGCATGACCATCTTTTCGCCGATCACGCTGCCGGCGGTTGCCACGCGGAAATCGACTTGGCGTTTATGCAAGGCGGGAGGTTTCGGTTCTTCCTCGCTCTCGCCCTCTTCCCCGTCATCCCTTTCTCGGCGCGCAGGAGTCGTCGGGGGCGATTCCACAGGGCTTTGTATTTCGGCGGAGAAACTGCCGTCTTGCGGCTTCCGCTTCTCGGTGATGTCGAGGTCTGCCAACACCTTGAAGACGTTAATGACTGCGTCGCCGGTCGGACGTGCGAACGGAGAGGTCTGTTCCAGAATGCCATCCACGCGAAACCGTACGATCATCTCCTCCTTCGTCGGTTCGAGATGAATGTCGGTGGCGCGGCGTTCGATGGCGTCGGCAATCAGTTCCAAAGCGGCACGATAGCCCTTGGAGCCTTGCAAGCGCGCCAAACGACGGGAGTCGTCTTCTCCTTCTCCACTTTTACCGATAAAGCGGATAGGAATAATCCGCTCCTTCGATTCGTCGGGTTCGGGCAGATCGAGACGCAGCCAGCGGCGCAACAACTTGCGCAAGTGTTGCGGCGTCAACACGCGCTGGTCCGCCGTTGCCTTCTCGTTGCGTTGCGCGACATACGACAGGGTCGGCGCGAGGTAGAGAACGAGCAGAACGACAAATCCGAGAATAAAGATAGGAAAGAGCCAAACGGCCAGCAGCCCGACCAGACCGCAGCCCAGTAGAATGGGATTCCACATCTCGCCGGGTAGTTTCATCGTCCGGCAATCGTCGTTTACCCACCAACAAGTCCGCAGCCAAGCGAGGTAAATCAGCAACACCAGGAGCAGTTTGGCGGGATGAAAGTACATCCCTGGCCCGCGCGGAAACAATCCGTCCGCCCAGAGAACCCAAGGCGATAACGCGAGGATGCGACGAAACGGCGGGGCGAAGCCGAACTTGAGAGGAGGTTCGGGGGCGAGCTTCCATCCGTCTTCCAGGCACGCGATTTTCATGGCGAAATTGTCTTCCTGTCACCCTGCCAACTTATCACGGCGAAGGTCTTAGAGGATGCCCGGAGCGGACACCTTGATGCCTTTGAACGCCATCTTGAGCTTCTCTGGATCGGGAGCGAATTCCAGAGCGGTTTGCTTGTCCGCCTCACCGCTCTCGACGAGGATGCGCAGGTTCTCGGTGAAATCGACCATGCCCTCTTGATAGAACATTTTGATCGCGTCTTGTAGCTTCAAGTCTTCGCCTTCGGCGATCAGCTTTTTGATGGTCGGATTGACGATCATGATTTCGTTGGTCGGCGTTCGCGGCTTTTTCAACCCCTTGAGCAGCTTCTGAGCGACGACGGCCTTGAGATTGTTGGCCAACGCCTTGCGGATGGCTCCGTGCTTGGAGACGGGAAACAGGTCGAGGATACGGTTGATGGTGGACGACGCCGAGGAAGCGTGGATGGTGCCGAACACCAAGTGGCCGGTCTCGGCGGCATGAACGGCAGCCTCGAACGTCTCCACGTCGCGCAACTCACCGACGAGGATGACATCGGGATCTTGACGCACGGCATCCTTGAGCGCTTTATGCCAGTCGATCACATCCAGGCCGATCTCGCGCTGATTGATGTACGACTTTTTGTCGGTAAAGGTGAACTCGATGGGGTCCTCTACGGTGAGGATGTGCAACGGCTCGCGCTCGGCAATATAATCGATCATCGAGGCAATGGTCGTGCTTTTGCCGGAGCCGGTCACGCCGGCGAGGATGACGAGTCCTTCGTTGAATTGACACAGGCTTTCGATACTGTCGGGAAGTCCTAGTTCTTTGAAGCTGGGGATGAAAGTGTTGACGCGGCGAGACACGAGGCTAAGTTTGCCGCGCTGCTTGAACATGCTGACGCGGAAGCGGCATTCGTCGTTGCCAATGACGTGCGAGAAGTCGACGCCCCCTTCCGCGTCGAGAATCTTGCGGTGGTCGGGCTTGAGCATGGGCAACAACAGCCTTTCCATGTCCTCGCCGGAAATCGGTGGAGCATTCACTTTCACGATGTCGCCGCGCAGGCGCATCATGGGCGGTTGGCCGGACTTGAGGTGCAAGTCGCTGGCCTCGTGCTTCATCACCATCCGAAAGAGTTTATTCACTTCCAACTCGCGGCGCGGCGAGGGAACGGACTGAGGTGGCACGATCGGGTGCATCTCTTTTACGTCGGCAGTGGCCATCTTCATCTCCAAGGATGGGTGCTGAGTACTGAGTCTTTGTTTTTTACTCAGCACTCAGCACTTCGAATCGGCACGCCTCGTTTGGCCAAGTATGCCTTGGTCGCGGGGATGCCGTACTCGTTGTAATGGAAAATACTGGCAGCGAGGGCAGCGTCGGCATGGCCCTCGATTAATACTTGAAACAGATGCTCCGGCGATCCAGCTCCGCCGCTGGCGACGACTGGAATGCGTACCGCGTCGGCGACGGCACGGGTTATGGGTATATCATATCCGGCTTTGGTTCCGTCGGCGTCCATCGACGTCAGGACGATCTCACCCGCGCCCAACTCCTCGACGCGCCGCGCCCAGGCGACCGCTTCCAAACCCGTGGGAATGCGCCCTCCGTTCGTGTGAACCTCCCACACTTCGCGCCCATCCGATCCCCGCACGCGCTTCGGATCGATGTTTACGACTGTGGCGCACGACCCGAACTTCCTCGCCACGGCGGCGATCAACTCCGGTGTTTTGACCGCCGACGAGTTCAGGCTCACCTTCTCCGCTCCCGCTTGAATCAAGCGCGTCGCATCCTCCAACGTGCGAATCCCTCCTCCTACGGTAAACGGCATGAAGATCTGTTCGGCGACACGCCGCACCACATCGAGCATGATGTCGCGGCCTTCGTGGCTGGCGCTGATGTCGAGAAAGACCAACTCGTCGGCTCCGTCTTCCTCGTAGCGCCGCGCCACTTCGACGGGATCGCCGGCGTCGCGCAGTTGCAGAAAGTTGATGCCCTTGACAACCCGCCCGCGCTCCACATCGAGACAGGGAATGATGCGCTTGGTCAACATGGTTGCCTTCGTGACGGCCGATGGAGGCTCGATGCCACGGATGCGAAGCGAAAACGACTCTCCTTCCACTGTACCGCGTGCGTCCGGCACGGTCAACGGGACGCTCGAAGGCGAACCGGCAGCGTAAGCCGCCGAGTTGGGGCGACTTATCCCTAATAATCGGAACTCCCAACGAACGATTATTCCGTGCCTGTGGATCGCACCGAATAGAGAAGCAATCGCGCGACACTTGCGAGCGCCATTCGACGAGGTATGATTTAGGGTGTGGGGTCGAGGCGAATCTGAGGGGTACGTTTCGGTTTTCATCGAGATCTTTTATGCCAGTTCCTCAAGAAAAACGTACGTCCGCGATCTTCTGTGGGACTGTTTTCCTGACGGGGCTCGCGGTCGGGATCGGCTTGAGCGCGTTGGCAGTGTACTGGTACGCGCCGAAGGCCGAGGCATCTTCGGTGGATAGCCCGCTCGATGCGAGCCGCAATTTCGACAAGGTGGTCGCACTGGGGCGCATCGAGCCGAGCGGCGGCATCCTTTCGTTGGGTGTTCCGACACCGGATCGCTTGCGGAGATTGTTGGTCGCCGAAGGACAACTCGTCGAAAAAGACGAGGCGTTGGCCGTTCTCGACAGCGAAGTAATTCGCAAACTGGAACTTCAACTGGCCGTCATCCAGCGCGCGCAGGCAGACGAGCGTTTGCAAGCCATCGACGAAAGCGGAACGGCGCAAATCGTCGTGGAAGAACTTCAACGCGATCGGCTTGTGGAAATCGAGCCGCTGGAGATCGAATCGCTCAAAAGCAAGATCGCCTTCATGGAGACGCGAGAGCGAAATGCTCGCAAGGATTACGACCGTTACGTTGCCGCGGGCGACACCGTCGCCGACCAAGACAAGGAAAAGCAAAAACTGGCGATGCAACAGGCGACCACCGAATTGATCGCCACCCGGAGCCAACTCAGAAAGCTGCAAGATACTAGTTCGTTGAACCGCAGCGTGGCAAACGCCCGGGTACAAGCGGCGCAGGCCGAATGGAAACAGAGTCGAAGGGCCATCTCGCGAGCGTTGCTCGATACACAGATCAAGCAAGCCGACGAACGCCTGAAGGAAACCCAGATCCACGCGCCCTGCCGCGGCACGATCTTGCGCGCGTTCGTTCGAGAGGGCGAGTTGGTTCACGGTCAGGCTATATTACAGATGGCTAATGTAGACAAAATGATCGTCCGAACCGAGGTCTACGAGACCGACATCCACTTGGTGAAGATCGGTCAATTGGCGACGGTGACAAGCTCTATTTTCACCAAGAACAAAAACGCCCTGAGCGGCAAGGTCGAATGGATTTCCGGCAGCGTCGGCAAGGCGCAGGTCGTTCCGCTCGATCCGCGTGCGGCGGTGGACAATCGGGTTGTGGAAGTGAAAGTGGCCTTGGACGATCCTAAACCGGTCGCCAAGCTCATTGGGCATCAAGTTCGCGTCGAGATTCAGACGGGCGAACGCTAAGGATGCGTTTGGCTGCACGCACGGCTCCGAGTCGCGGCTCACCGAAGTCATCTATGAAAACGCCGTTGGTCTTACGGAATCTGATGCATCAGCCCTTGCGTACCGGCGTTGCCATACTCGGCGTCGCCTTCGCGGTGTTGCTGATCTTCATGCAGCTGGGCTTCTACGGCTCCGCCGAGACCGCCGCCAACACCCTCTATCACGCGCTCGACTTCGATCTCGTCTTGCTGTCGAACGATTATCTCAACGCCACGAGGCCGCGCAGCTTCGCTTTGCCGCGCGTCTATCAGCCGCTGGGGCATCGCGACATCGAATCGGTGTCGCCTCTGTATATCGATTGGCAGAGTTGGCGCGTGCAAAATCGAAGTCGTCAACGCCGCGCCATTCTCGTCTTCGCTTTTCGCCTCGACGAACCCGTTTTTCGCACGGAGAGCGTCTTTCGCAGCGAGCCGTGCGCGGAATGTCTGCAACGCTTGCGAGCGCCCGACACGGTGTTGATGGACACGGCCACGCGCGCGTACTTCGGTCCGCGCGGCGTCGGGATCGAAACGGAAATGAATCGAAGACTCGTTGAAGTCGTCGGCGAGTTCACCATAGGCACCGGCTACGGCGCGGACGGTATGGTCTTAACGAGCGAGCGCACTTACGAACACCTCACCGGGTCGCTCGCCCTGCAACGCCCCGCGCTGGGCCTCATTCGTCTCAAGCCCGAAGCGCGCAGCCGCGCCGACGAGGTGAAGCGGCAATTGTCCGAGAGGTTCTACAACGGTCGGCCGCGCGACGACGTGCGCCTCCTCACCCGCGCGGAGATCGAGGAACACGAACGCGATTATTGGCTGCATCGCACCTCCGTGGGCATCATCTTCCAAATGGGCGTCTTCGTGGCCCTGATCGTCGGCGTCATTTTCGTCTATCAAGTTATCGCCACGGACATCGCCGATCATTTCGCCGAATACGCCACGCTAAAGGCGATCGGCTACGAGCAGAACTACCTCTCCGGTGTGGTACTGCGTCAGGCGTTGTTGTTGGCGGTTCTAGGCTACATCCCCGCCTTCGTCGCCGCGTTGGCGCTGTACGCCTTGGGACGCCAAGCAGCCGAGTTGCCCTTGGACATGACCTGGACGCGCGCCGTCGGCGTTTTAGCGCTGGCCGCGGCAATGTGTTCCCTCTCCGGCCTCTTGGCTTTGCGCAAAGTCGAGGCCGCGGACCCAGCGGATTTGTTTTAAGCGGCGATCCGAGAAGCCCCTCTCCCCTGAGTACAGGAGCGAGGGCGGCATTGCGGATAGTCTCCGAGCGGATTGCATGCAAAGGGAAGCCTATGGCTCCATACCGGCGCGTTCCTTTGGCCTGGCTGAATCTGGTGCACGATAAGCGCCGGCTGGTCGTCTGCGTACTCGGCGTGGCATTCGCCGTCTTTCTCATGTTCGTCGAGTTGGGCTTTTGGAATGCCTTGCTCGATGCGCCCGTGGAGTTGATCCAGCAATTCAACGGTGAGATCATCGTAGTGAGTAAAGCGCGCTATGCGATGGGCATTAAGGAGCCGTTTTCGACTCGTCGTCTCGCCCAGGCGCGGTGCGCGCCTGGGGTGGAGTTTGCCCATCCCGTTTATCTCGAATACACCACCTCGTTTTGGAAGGACACCGGCCTGCCCGAACGCGAGCGGTCGAGCAGTCATCCCATCCGCGTCATCGCCTTTGATCCCGATCTTCCCGTGCTGGCCAACCCCGATGTCGAAGCCGGCCGCGCCCAACTGAAAGTGCCTTTCAATATCTTGCTCGATCGCAAATCGAAGCGAGCCTACGGGGTCGTCGAACCGGGCATCGACCGCGAGTTGGCGCAACGTACTGTCCATGTCGTCCGCACATTCAAACTCGGCACCGATTTCACCAGCGACGGCAGCGTCGTGATGAGCGATTTGACCTACGCGCAGCTGTTTCCCAACGAATTAACCCCGACGGAGACGCTGAACCTCGCCGATGTCGGCGTTATCCGAGTCAAGGCGGGCGCGGACATACAAGCCGTTCGCCGCGAGGTTCGAGAAGTGTTGCCCGACGATGTCAACGTCTTCACCAAAGACGAGTTCATCGACGTGGAGAAATCCTATTGGCAGCGGGCGACACCGATCGGCTTCATCTTCCAGTTCGGTCTGTTCATGGGCTTCGTCGTCGGCGCGGTAATCTGCTATCAGATCATCTCGACGGATGTATCCGAACATCTGCCGGAGTTCGCCACCCTCAAGGCCATCGGCTACCCCGATCGATACCTGAGTGCGACCGTGTTGCTCGAATCGCTGTGGTTGGCGGTCCTCGGCTTCGCGCCGGGCTTGTCCCTGAGTTGGGTTCTCTATCGCGTACTGGACGCTTGGATCGGCTTGCCCATGCGAATGACTCCTTTGCGTATCCTATTAATCTTTATTCTAACGGCCTCTATGTGCGTCTTTTCCGGCCTGCTGGCGCTGCGCAAGGTGAAGACGGCCGATCCTGCGGAGGTGTTCGGATGAGCGAGGCAACCGCCGATCCCCGCCCGCGTTCCTCGACTTTTCGCCGCGCCGAGCCGGTGCTGCGCGTCGAGCGGCTCAACCATTGGTACGGCGACACGGACGAGACCCGGAAACAGGTTCTCTTCGACAACGAATTGCAAGTGGCGTGCGGAGAGATCGTCATTATGACGGGACCGTCCGGCTCCGGCAAAACGACGTTGCTGTCGCTGTTGGGCGCGTTGCGCACCGTGCAAGAAGGCGAGATCGAGGTGCTGGGCCAGCCGCTGCACCGGCTGCGCGGCAGGCAGCTGGTCCAGGTGCGCCGCGACATCGGGTTCATCTTTCAGGCGCACAATCTGTTTGGCTCCTTGACCGCCTTGCAAAACGTAAGCATGGCTTTGGAACTAAAGGAGAACGATCGAACGCGCATCCACAACCGCGCCGTCGAGGTGCTGGCTTCATTGGGTTTACTAGAACGCATCCACTATAAACCAGCGCGCCTTTCCGGCGGACAACGACAGCGCGTCGCCATCGCTCGCGCCTTGGCCAATCGTCCCAAACTCATCCTCGCCGACGAACCGACGGCGGCCTTGGACGAACAGAGCGGCCGCGAAGTCGTCAACTTGCTCAAGAAGCTCGCAAACGAAGAAGGCTGCACCAGCCTGATCGTCACCCACGACAACCGCATTCTCGATGTCGCCGACCGCATCGTCGGCATGGCCAACGGCCGCATCAAGTCCAACGTGTTGTTGCAACGAGCGATTGAAATCTGCGAATTCCTCAAACAGTCCGAGACGTTTGCGCATCTATCGACGAGTACGCTGACGAACATCGCCGAGGCAATGGAAACGGAGAGCCATCCGTCTGGCAGCATCGTTATCCGCCGGGGCGACGAGGGGGAGAAATTTTACATAATAAAGAGCGGAGAAGTTGATATAATTACCCCAAGGGTAGACGGCAGCGAGGCCAAGGTGGCGACGTTGCACAAGGGGCAATACTTCGGCGAGGCGTCGCTAATGACCGGCGAACCGCGCAACGCCACGGCCATAGCCCGCCAAGACGTCGAACTGTATACGCTGGACAAGCCTAATTTCCAGGCGGCGATAGCGTCGAGCGAACCGTTCCGCAAAGAATTGGAGAAAATCTTGTTCCAACGTCAGTAGCGCGTTCGGTGGGTGGTCTAGGAGATCATCTGAATGTCGGTATCGGAGAATGGATGCCGAGATTGTTCGGTCTCCAGCGTGGCGCGGTCGATGGCACCCATGTCGACGAGGATGTCTCCCAACGGTTGGCTGCGTTGCATCTGAGCGCACAATAGCTCTTGCAAGCCGGATTTACTCAGGAAACCCAGCTCCACGGCGAGTTGCCCGAACGGGCGGCGTTGCTCGGATTGCACGCTGAGGATCTTGAAGACTTGTCCCATTGTCAAGTGGCCCGTCTGCACCGCCAGCTGACCAATCGGGACGCGCCCTCTCATCTGTTGGTCCAGCGCGAGAAGCATTTGCTCGGAAGTGACCAACCCGCACCGGACGAGATGATTGCCCAGACGCATGGATTGCTCGTCTCTCATAGGTTAGCGGGCGACATATCCCTTCAAGCATAGCATGAGAACGGAGAGAATTGAGACGGCGAACGACGATTATCGGTCGATCCCGCCCGCTCGCTCGCATCGGAGTGCCTGTGCCTTACGCAAGTTGGGCGGCACCAGGCGAGCCAAGGCGCGTTCGTTCTCACCGATCGTTTCGGATCGGAGCTTACTTGGTGCGAACGGCTCTGCTCGACTTGGGGAAGGGCACTTCCTAATCCGAGGGGTTTCGCCGTCAGGTTCCGCGCGGCTTACGTCCCCCTTTGCGTCCGGCGGCGCGGGCCTCCTCGGAGGTGAAGCGATGGGCCGTGCCCCGACCGTGAGCCGTCTGTCCCCCCTTGCGTCCCGCTTCCCGCGCTTCTTCGGTAGTAAATTCGTGTGCCGTCCCTTTTTCGTGCGCCGCGCGCCCCCCTTTGCTGGCAATCTCGCGCTGTCGTTCGGCATCCATGCCGGCGAAGCCTTTTTTCTTGGTCATAGCGAAAACCTCTCCTCCAGAAGTGTGCGGATATGTTGAAGCGCAACTACGTCGAACCGAGACGCAGTTCATGGAGGAGGGAAATGCAAACGCCATGCCTATTCCCGAAGTTTTGAAAACGCAAGCGACCTCTACCGTTCCCCGTCCCGCAAACGAGCCACTACTTCCACGATTCGGCGAGCCGCTTCGACGATTTCCTCTGTCGTCAAGAGCGGACTGAGGCTAAACCGCATCGCCGAGCGCAGCACTTCGTCGGCGACGCCCATCGCTTGCAATATCGGTGACGGCAGCAACGAACCACTCGAACACGCCGAGCCGGTCGAGCAAGCGATGCCCGCCAAATCGAGATTCATTAATAACAGATCCGCTTTAACTCCTAAGAAGGAGACGTTCAGGGTGTGAGGGATGCCGTCGTCCGAACCGTTGAGGACAACGGGAGCGGCTGCGTCGAGCAAGCTGAGAAAGCGCTGGCGCAGTAGGCGGACGCGAGCCAGACGCTCGTCGCGTTCCCGGCAAGCCAGTTCGAGAGCGCGGGCGAGACCGACGGCGAGGGCGACCGATTCGGTTCCGGGGCGTAGGCCATGCTGTTGATGCCCACCCCGCATAAGCGGCGGCAATTTCACACCCCGTCGCACCAACAATGCGCCGATGCCTTTGGGACCATGAAACTTGTGAGCGCTCAGCGACAGCGTATCGACGGCAAGATCGTGGAAATGCACGGGGATCTTTCCGATAGCCTGCACTGCGTCACAGTGAAAGCGAGCGCGCCCGGCAAGTTGTTGCGTCAAATCCCGAATGGGCTGAATCGCTCCCGTCTCGTGGTTGGCGAGCATAACGGCGACGAGGCGTGTTCGTGGGCAAAGAAGACGATCGAATAGTTTAACATCCACGATCCCTTCGGCATCGACGGAGAGTGCGTTGAAGGTGAAGCCGTTCTCGGTCAGATGGCGTAACGGCTCGGCGACGGAAGGGTGTTCGAGCGGGCTGGCGAGCAAATGTCCCGGTGCATGGCCGCACAATCCCAAAAGTGCCAGATTGTTGGCTTCGGTGGCTCCGCTGGTGAAGACGAGTTCATCGGGGTGCGCGCCGAGATGTGCCGCCACGGCTTCGCGCGCGTCTTCGAGAGCACGGCGAGCCTTTCGACCTGCGGAGTGGGCGCTGGCGGGATTGGCGAACGCCTCGGAGAAATACGGGTACATGGCCTGCCACACCTCCGGTAGAAGAGGAGTGGTGGCGTTGTTGTCAAGATAAATGCAATCCATAAGCGACCACGACGGAGCTAGGCAGCAGCAGGGTAACGAGAGGCAATTCCCGACGGGAATCGCTCCCTGCTTGCTGCATGTGCTTCATTGTAGTCTAAGGCTTGCTGGGTTTGCGGCCCCAGACGAAATAGATGGCCACGACCAAGAGAGTACCGACAACTCCGAACAGCAACGGCAATTGCATGGAAGGAAATCTCCTCGGATGTTAAAGAATAGGGCGAACATTCCGCCCACGGTAGGTACGCCGCGTCATTGCTTCGACGCGACGCGGCGCGCCTACCGAAACATAGGTCAAGAAAAACCAGCAGGCGCAAATGTTCCGAGGAATCCGATTGTTCTAGCGCGGGTCACTGGACCTTTTGAAAGGGGATTTCGCTGCCGTCGGCGTCCGTCAGCACCAAGGAATCGCCATCGACCACCACTTTTTCCACATGAGTTTTCCGACCTTCATACTCTTCTTCAAATGTCAAGGTGACGGACGGCCCCATACCCAGGGCGTATGCGCCTTTGTACGGCTTGGCGTTGGCAACCAGAAGCAAATGACCGTCTTTGCCGAATTGCAGCTGCCTCGCGCCGGCGGGTAATTCTTGCCCTTTGACATTCGCGGCTCGGGAAACCCAAGCCGTCTGTTCGATCTTGCCCTTGTTGCCGGAGCAACCCGACAGTGCGAGAATCCCAAACGCGGACAGCATCAGAAACGAGCGAAAACGCATACGATACCTCCTTGCGACAATGCACGGCCTTCCCTGGCAACCAATCAATCGGCCCGACCGGGCGCGGGAAGATTGTACCGTGGGACACTCGGTTAGGGCAACAGAGGGAAGAAACGAAATAACAGCTATCGGAGAAAATGCAGCCTTCGGACTGCATACAAAACGGGAGGGTTGGTTAGCCGCGACGCGCGGCGGAGCGTGTGACCTCGGGCTACGCCGCGCGTCGCGGCTAACCGAACCGGTACGAAAGCGATCTGGCTCCGCCAGGAAACCGAACTAAATTGAGAAAGGGTTCTCGCTCCCTGATTGCGTCGGGGCAGTGGGAATAACCAGGATTCTCCGATCGGCACTCTCCGCCCTGCATCCCGCCGTTCGCGCTCTCCAATCTGGAGGTTCCATGACTCGCGTTGAAGAACAGTACGAGCAAGCCTGCAAGTATCTGGCGGGAGGCGTGAGCGCTTCGACGCGACTCAATCGCGCTCTTGGACATCCCATGCTCGTGGATCGCGCCGACGGTTGCCGTATTTGGGATCTCGATGGTCGTGAATATATAGACCTCTGCTGCAGCCACGGCGCGACGCTGCTGGGTCACGGCGATCGGCGCGTCCGTCAAGCCGTCGAGAGCGTGCTGCAACGCGGAGCGGCTTGCTCTTACGAGAACGAATTGCATACGCAGTTGGCCCAACTGCTGTGCGCGACGGTGCCTTGCTGCGAGCGCGTGCGATTCACCGGCTCCGGCACGGAAGCGACAATGCACTGTCTGCGACTGGCGCGAGCGTTCACGGGCCGCTCCAAACTTCTGAAATTCGAGGGCAACTTTCACGGCTATCACGACCAGGTCATGTACGCCATCGGCACGCCTGCCGACCGTCTTGGTCCCGAGGATGCGCCGGCCCATTATCCCGGCTCCTCCGGTCTACCCGCCGGCTTCGAGCAAAACCTCGTCGTCGTTCCGTACAATCGTCCCGATTTGCTGGAAACGGCCTTCGCGCGACACGGCTCGGAATTGGCCGCCGTCTTTTGCGAGCCGATCTACTACAACGCCGGTTGCATCGTGCCCAGTGCGGAGTTTCTGACTGCGTTGCGCCGGCTGACGCAGGCGCACGGCGTACTGCTGATTTTCGATGAAGTATTGAGCGCCTTCCGCATGGCACCGGGAGGAGCGCAGGAATACCTCGGCGTCACCCCGGATCTCTGCACGCTGGGCAAGGCGGTGGGCGGAGGTTATCCGTTGAGCGTCTTCGGAGGCCGCTTGGACATCATGGAGCGTCTGATGCCGCAAGGCAATTGCCAACATAGCGGCACCTACAACGGCCATCCCGTCGCCGTGGCTGCCGCCTTGGCGGCGGTGACGACTTATTGTCAATCCGGCTTCTACGAACACATCCACGCCCTCGCCGCACGATTGTACGATGGAATGAACGAGATCTTCGCGCGTCGCGCCGTACCGGGGCGCGTGCAGGGATTGGGAGCGCGATTCGGGATCTATTTCGGAATCCCGGAGCCGATCCGCAATTACCGCGATGCCGTGCGCCATCACCGCGAGACGATGTTGCAGTTCATCGCCGCCGCCGCGCGCCGCGGCGTCTATTTCCACGATTACGGCGGCGCGGCCTGCCATCACGGCTTCTGCGCCGCTATGACGTTGGCGGAGGCGGACGAGACGCTAAATCGACTGGATTCGGCAGTGAGCGAACTACAATTGAGGTAACCGATTCATGCGCATCGCCATCGGCCAACTCTGGCAAGAAACCAACACCTTCAATTCCATTCCCACGACGCGGCGCGACTTCGAGCAGTTCGGCATTGCGCGCGGGGCGGAATTGGTCGAGCGCATGGCCGACACGAACGAGCTGGGTGGATTCATCCAGTCGTTGCGGCGTTGGCCGGAGCAACCGGAGATCGTCGGGCTGATACGCTTGCCGGCTTGGCCCGGAGGAACCGCGACGAGCGACACCTTCGTTTGGATTCGCGAGGAGT
>JAKBCS010000038.1 GCA_021807595.1 Planctomycetota bacterium
AACCTCGACACCTTCACCAGCCGCGCCTTCGCCGTGTGCGATCATCAACTCGCGCATATCTATGTCGCCAACGATGCCGACCGGGCGCGAGCGCGCGAGGTGCTGCTCGGTCTCAAAGGCGTGGCCCGTGTTTTCGACGGTGACGAACGCGAGGACATTCAGCTGCGGCACGAGCGTTCCGGCGAATTGATCGCGCTTTCAGAACCGGACGCCTGGTTCGCCTATCCCTTCTGGCTCGACGACCGCCATGCTCCAGACTATGCGCGCACCGTGGACATTCATCGCAAACCCGGCTACGACCCGTGCGAACTGTTTTTCGATCCGCAATTGTGGTGGCCCAAGGGACGCGCCATGCGGCGGCTGCTGCAAAAGAAACTCGGCTTCCGCACCTTATTCGATGTGGTTCCGCTCGATGCCGGTTTGGTGCGCGGCAGTCATGGTCTGGCCGCAGCGGAGAGTCTAGATCGCCCCCTGCTGATCGGCGACGGTCCGGCACCGAGCGAGAGCGAGTTGCCCATGACGGCGGTTCACGATCTCCTCTTGCGAGAATTGCTCCCCGGTTAGCCGCGACGCGGAGCGGAGCGCGTTCTCCCCGGTTAGCCGCGACGCGGAGCGGAGCGCGTTCTCCCCGGTTAGCCGCGACGCGGAGCGGAGCGCGTTCGCGCTCCGCGTCGCGGCTAACCGCCGTTGTGTTGCGTTAGGTTCCTCGCCGTATTGACCAGGCCGACGTGGGTGAAGGCTTGGGGGAAGTTGCCGACGAGTCGGCGCGTTTGCGGATCGTATTCTTCGGAAATCAGCCCCACATCGTTGCACAATCCAAGGAGGCGGCGGAAGAGGTTCTCCGCTTCTTGCCGGCGGCCGCAGAGGACGTAATTGTCGGCCAGCCAAAAGGTGCAAGGTAGAAAGACCCCTTCGCCCGGCGGCAGGCCATCGACATCTTCGCGCGGATTGTAGCGCTTCACGAACCCTTCGTGCATCAGTTCGCGTTCGATGCAGGCCACGGTTCCGGCCATGCGCGGATCGTCGGCTGGGAGGAAGCCGACTATCGGGATCATCAGCAAGGCGGCATCTGGCTCGGTCGAGCCGAAATACTGCACGAACGATTGTTTGTCGCTGTCGAACCCCTTGGCGCAGACTTCCCGATGGACGGCGGCGCGGAGCGCGCGCCAACGGTCGAGCGGACCTTCGAGTTGGAACTTCTCCATGCTTTTCACGGCGCGGTCGAAGGCAACCCAGGCCATGACTTTCGAGTGCGTGAAGTGGCGGCGAGGTCCGCGCACCTCCCAGATGCCTTCGTCGGGATGCTCCCACGCCGTTTCTAAAAAGCCGACGATGAGCTTTTCCAACTCCCACTCGGCTTGCTCCGGTTCCAGACCGATCTGCCGCGACAGATACATGGCGTCGAGCAATTCGCCGTATACGTCGAGTTGAAACTGTTCGTAAGCGCCGTTGCCGATCCGCACGGGGCGCGATCCCTCGTAGCCGGGCAGCCACGGAACCTCCCACTCGCTCAGCCGCCGTTCGCCCGCCAGCCCGTACATGATCTGAAGTTGATCGGGACTGCCTGCCGCCGCGCGCAACAGCCATTCGCGCCAGGCACGGGCTTCGTCCTTTTGTCCGGCGGCCATCAGGGCATGGAGGGTGAGCGTGGCATCGCGGAGCCAACACAGACGATAATCCCAATTGCGGACGCCGCCGAGTTGCTCTGGCAGCGAAGTGGTCGCCGCGGCCACCACGCCGCCGGTCGGCGCATAGGTCAGCGCTTTGAGCGTCAACAGCGACCGTTTCATCGGCTCAGCCCAGGGACCGGTACAATTGCAGCCCTCGGACCAAGCCCGCCACGATTTCTCAGTCTTGTGCAGAAGTTTCATGGGATCGCCGGCGGGCTGCCCGTCCTGGTGGGAAGGCCGCCACGAGAGCATGAACGGGACTTCTTCACCTTGAGAAACGGTGAATTCCGCTACAGTGTGATGATTTTCGCCGCGCAGCGGAACCCGGGTACGCAAGCGCAGCGTGTCGGGACCGGCCGTCGCCAAAAGCCCTCCCTCTTCCAAGTGCGTCACCCAAGGAACGATGGAACCGTAATCGAAGCGGACGACGAGGTGCATCTTCATCGGCACTTGTCCGCGTTCGCCTCGCACGCAGCGAATCACCACCGGATGCTCGGCGCGAACGGTCATGCCGTCGATAAGGGTGACGACTCCCTCCGCCGTTTCGTAAGTGGTTTCGAGAATCAGAGTGCCATCGCGGTAGCGGCGCGCGATTTTTTTGATGGCGGCGGCGGGAGCAATTTGCCAGCGGCCATGATCCGGCGTACCCAACAGAGCGGCGAAGCAAGCGCCGGAGTCAAACCGCGGCAGACACAACCAGTCGATGGAACCGTCTTTGCCAACCAAAGCCACCGTCTCGCAATCGCCCAAAAGAGCGTAATCTTCAATCCGCGACGCCATGCTCCGTCTCCAGAGTAAGGGATGGGGGCGACAAGAAGGATTTATGGGTGAACCAAGGCGGCAATTTCGATGCCGGACGCTTCTCGGTAAAGGTTCGTGCTTGGCCGACGAATTACCTCTCGGAGCGCGGAGCGACCGATTCGGCTACCTCCGCCGTGGAGATGGGAGGAATCGATTTGCCCATCCGGCCCGAAGCCTTTTATCGTTCGAGGTTCGCGCACAAGAGGGCAATCCTTTGACACTGCTTTGCATGGCCATCTATAATCACAGGGCGGATTCGAGAGACACTCGTTACCCCGTCCGATTCTTCTCGTTACCGGGCGTGGAGATTCACGACTCGACTTGCCACGGTGAGGTGCCGGCATGACGGCCAGATACCACGATCCGAGCTTGGCCTTCCTCTTTCCCTCGTCCGCAACTGCGCGGCTTGGAGGGAAAAACATCGGGGGATTCCTGGCGGCTTCTCTGCTGTGGGCCTGTCTAGCGCCCGCCATGTCGCTGGGGCAAGACCGTCGCAACTCCGGGGTGATCGCGCCCATTCCCACGACCATTACCACCGAGGCGACCAATCGGCTGCGCGGCATCGTTCATGTGCCCTGGAAGCGTTTTGAGAGAGATCGGAACCGCGATCCCAAGAACATCGGCGAGTTTTACCTCATCTGCGACTTCAACCCCGACAACCGCGAGAATGCCAGCGACGATCCCGGCGCTTGTCAGACGCTCGCTCGCTATCTGCGCGACTTGCAGCGGAAACAGGGGGTTCAAGTTCTCGCCTACCTACATGGGAAGGTGTCGCGCCACGCCGTCTTGCCGGTCTTGGCCTGTTCCGAGATCATCATGTCTCAAGAACCGTCGGTCTCCTTCGGTAAAGTCGCCGACGAACGACATCCTCTCGAACGCCTCGACCGTTTGGCTTACGACGATCTCGCCAACAAACGCTATCGTCCGGTTCTCATCCGCAAGATGTACGATGCCAACGTCGAAGTCATCCGGGGCAGCGACGGCAACTATCTCGATGCCAACGAGACTCCGCGACCGCGCGGCGAGCCGGTCTCCGGGCTCGACCGCGGCGAGACGGTCTCGTATTCGTTCACCCTGGCCGCCAAGCTCGGCCTGTGTCAGCCGATCCCTCTCGATTCGCTCGACGCCGTGCGTCGAGCCTACGGACTGCCGCCGGAGAGTATCTATTCGTCGCTCGATCGCGTCGTCGCACGGCGCATCGTTCTCAAAGGTGCCATCGACGGCGAGATGAAGGAGCGAGTCAAGCGGCGCGTCGGACAAGTTCTCGGACAGAAGGCGAACCTCATCATTCTCGAATTGGCCTGCGGCGGAGGCGACAGCGGAGCGGCCCGCGATTTGGCCGCGTTTCTCTCGGAGATCAACAACGCGCGCCGAGACCCGGTCGAGACCATCGCCTACGTCACCACCGAAGCCCACGACACCGCGGCATTCTTGGCCTTTGGCTGCGACAAGATCGTCCTCCAACGCGGGCTGCAACAGAACGGACAGGTCGTTCGAGAAGAGGCGTTCCTCGGCGGCTTCGAGCGTTACATCCGCGAGCATCCGACCGAGGAAGAGACGATGCGCCGCGATCTCGTCGAACTCGCCGAGAAGAAGCACTATCCGCGCCTGCTCGCCGAGGGAATGCTCGACCGCGAAGTGCGCATCGTCGAAGTCGAAAGCACCAAGGAAGCGAGCGTTCGCCAATTCATCGACGAAACCGAATGGAAATCGGACCAACGGGGCGATCGGCGCTGGCGGGTCATCGCCGTCGTCAAGCCGTCGAGCGAAAAGGAAGAAGGCAATTATCTCACTTTGTCGGCGGAGCGGGCGCGGCGCTATGGCTTGGCCCGCGAGTTGGTCGAGGACTTCGACGGACTGTGCGAATTGGAAGGCGTCAACCCCACCGAAGTTCCCACTGCCGAATCCGACTTGCTCGACGCGCTCGTCGATTTTCTCCGCGATCCGTGGACGAGCATGGTCTTGGTCATGCTGGGTATCACCTGTCTGATCCTGGAATTGAAGATGCCCGGTGTCGGACTCCCCGGCATCGTGTCGGCCATTTGCTTTCTGCTCTTTTTCTGGTCGCATTCGCAGGTGAGCGGTCAAGTGGTCTGGTTGGCGTTCTTGCTGTTCCTTTTGGGGTTGGTCTTGCTCGCTTTGGAAATCTTCGTGATTCCGGGTTTCGGCGTCACCGGCATCAGCGGCATCATTCTGGTTCTCGGCAGCTTGGGGCTGGTGGCTTACGGTCATTGGCCGCGCAGCAATGAGGAATGGATCGGCTACGGTCAGGCTCTCAGTCCGTTCTCGCTCAGCATCCTTGGAGCCGTGGTGTCGGCTTTCTTCCTGGCTCGATATCTACCGCACATACCCTACGCGAACCGCCTGATGCTGAAACCGCGAGACGAGCCGAGCGAGGAAATCGAACACTTCGCGGACACCATCCATCCGGAAATCGCCGCCTTGCTAGGAGCCATCGGAGTTGCCGCGACTCCGCTTCGTCCCGCCGGCAAGGTTCGCTTCGGCGACGACTTCGTCGATGTCCTCGCCGAGGGCAATTACGTTCAACCGGGATCGCGCGTCCAAGTGATCGAAATCGAAGGCAATCGCGTCGTAGTCAAGGAGGTGTGATCGGCAATCGGCTATTCGCTATCAGCCGCATACAATGAATAGTAGTTTGCCGAAAGCCGAGAGCCGACGAAAGCCGAGAGCCGATATGGACAACAATACTCTCATCTTGGGTTATCTCTTGATCGGCGTGGGGTTTCTGCTCTTGGTTGCCGATCTGTTTTTGATGAGCGGCGTCTTGGCTGCCTTCTCGTTGGGGGCCATCGTCGTCGGGGTCATTTTGACGTTTCTGAGCGGCGGGACGACGATTGGGATCATTACCTGCGTCGCGGTATTTTTCGCTTTGCCGTTGACGATTCGCCTGCTGTTGACGTTTTGGCCGCGAACGCCGATGGGTCGGCAATTTTTCTTGAGCGAACAATCGGAAGACGCCACCCTGGCCGCCGTGCCGATCAATCGAGAACTCGAGCATCTCAAGGGGCGCGTGGGCCGCGCTCTGTCGGCGTTGCGCCCGGCCGGGATGGTCGATTTCGGCGGAAAGCGTATTGATAGCATCACCGAGGGCATGATGGTGGAGGCCGATCAGATGGTGCGCTGCATTGACGTGCGCGCCGGCAAAGTCGTGGTTCGTCCCATCGAGAAAATGGACCTCGGCGATCTGGAAACAGCGATTTTTACCTGATAACCTTGGCGAACCGGCAACGCCAGCTGCCGGTTCACTTCGATCGACCGACGGCGTCGGCTATCCGTTCACAAACACCGGAGACAAGTATGAATGCTTTCTTGTTCGCCCAACAACAAGCGCAGCAACCGAATCCCTTTGCTGGCAATCAGTGGCTCTGGATCGTCCTCGTCCTTGGGGGGATTGCCGGGCTGGTCGTGTTGTTTGTCTTCTTCAGCTTCGTGCAATTGTGGATACAGTGCCTTTTGACGGGAGCGAAGATCGGCATTTTGGACATGGTTCGTATGAAACTGTGCAAAGTAGACTACTCGTTAATCGTACGGCAGAAGATCGCCTTGGTGCAAGCAGGGGTCAAGGTTTCGACGCAGGAGATGGAAGCGCATTACCTGTCGCGCGGCAATGTGCAGCGCGTGGCCGGGGCGGTCATCGCCGCTCACAAGGCCGGGATGGATCTGCCCTGGCGCGTCGCTGCTGCCATCGACCTGGCCGGACGCGACATCTACGAGGCCGTCAAACGCAGCGTCGATCCCAAAGTGATCGACTGTCCCGATCCGAGCAAGGGCCGCGCCACGCTCGACGGCGTATGCAAGAACGGTATTCAGTTGAAGGCTCGCGCCCGCGTCACGGTGCGGACGAAGCTCGATCGGCTCGTCGGTGGAGCGACCGAGGAGACGATCATCGCTCGCGTGGGCGAGGGGATCGTCAAAGCCATCGGCAGCGCCGAGCATCATACCGACGTGTTGGCCAATCCGAATCTGATTTCGCAACAGGTGCTGCGCAACTCGCTGGATTCGCAAACCATGTTCGAGATCGTGTCCATCGACGTGGCCGAGATCGACGTGGGCCAAAACATCGGCGCGAACTTGCAGGCCGATCAGGCGGCGGCCGATCTGCGCGTCGCGCAGGCCAACGCCGAGAAACGCCGTGCCCTGGCCGTGGCGCTCGAGCAAGAGATGCGGGCCAAAGTAGAGGAGAACCGGGCGCAAGTCGTGTTGGCCGAGGCCGAGGTGCCGCGCGCCATCTCCCAGGCGTTCCGCGAGGGACATCTCGGTGTGATGGACTATTACAATCTGAAAAATCTTCAGTCGGACACGCAGATGCGCAACGCCATCGGCGGCGCTTCCGAACGCAACGACCGCAATCCCGGATGAACGGAGGACGCCCCATGCAATGGGAAATTCTGATAATCCCCCTCATCGCCTTGGGGGTGTGGATTTTGGGAACCTTGCTCAAAAGCGACGACGAGAAGACGAAGCCGGGTGTGCGCCGCCCCAATTCGTCGGGGCGTACTCCAGCGCGCCGTCCGGTGACAAATCTCGAACAATTTCTCGACGAGGCGCGCCGCCGCCGCGAGGCGGAATCGCGCCCGAAGACGCCGCCCGCGCCGCCCGCCCCCCACGCTACCGTCTCTCGTCCGGCCTTGCGCGAGCCACAGGCTCGTCCAAGCCCGACGCCACGGCGTGCCGCTCCGCTCCGCGAAGAAGTTCCGGCGGCCAAGCCGGTCGCGCGCCCCGTCGCGCAAGTCGATGTGGTCGAAGTCGTCGCCGAAGGGCTTCCCGCACCCCCCTCCCCACGCGCCGCCCAACCCACGCCGATTGTGAAACAAGTACGATCCTTGTTGTCGCAACCGCAAACCGTGGGGACGGCGTTCGTGCTGCGTGAAATCTTCGATCGGCCATTGTGTCGGCGGCGTCGTTGAGATGTGCGATGGAGCAGGAATGGAACGAGACCCACCAGAGGAGAATGGTGAGTCTCGTTCCATTCGTCCCACCCTACCCAATTGCTTGGCGAGGTGGAGCGGTTGGCAATAATGGCCGCGAGATTCCGCCTCGCTAACACGAACCCCTCGGTTAGACGGCACATCTCTCGGAGGGGCGCGAGGCGGAAGCTCGCGGCCAAATGCACGAGTGAGTCGCAACGGTTAGCGTTTACCGCCTTCGGACTTTTTCAACTGCTCGCGCAGTTCTCTCACCGCTCTATCCAGCACGTCGAGGGTCCGTTCCATCTCCTGCTTGACGCCGGGCTTCTGCATATTCTGCATCATCTCTACCCATTTCACATCTTTGCCTTCGAGGATGATCCTGAAGGGAACCCCTTTGCCCTGCCCTTTGGGAGCGGGGGGAGTGGTCTCGATTTTGGGAATAGGCTTAAACTCAATTTTCCCTTCAATCTTGGGTGCCGGCTTCGATTCTTTGTTCTTGGGTGCCGCCGGCTTGACCTCAATGCCGATGCCGGACTTTCCCGCCGGTTGTTTGCCGCCGCTCTCGAAAATCATGGGAACTTGTTTACCGTCTAAATTGAGGATGATGCTCCTCATCGGCGCAGTGGCGGGCGAGCTTTTGAGCGTGCGTAACTCGGCTTCTTGGGCGCGAACCTTTTCCAGCACGACTTCCAGATTGAGCTTGAGCAATTCGTTTTCGCGGCGCAGTCGTTCCAATTCTCCTTGCGGTTTTCCGTCGCCCCGTTTCTCGTTTGGAGTCGCCGTCTGTCCCACCGCTTGGTAGACCAGACCGCTCGTTCCGAGCGCTACGGCGACAACTACCGCGCCAACCATCATCTTCAGTTTGGATAGGAACATGGACTTCAACACTCCTTTCATCAAGAGGGCACTGGAAGCGGAGAGTGCCGACAACTCGCCCGCCGCAACCAACGCCGCCGCTTGCACCGTGGATGAGAGTAAAGTTGCCGGTACTTGAGCCGTGACGGCGCATTCTCCGAGAATCGCGGCCACCGCGACACCCGACAACATCAAACCGTGGCGGGAGAGGCGTTTGGCCAACAAACGTCTTCCCCGCGCCAGTCGAGACGAAACCGTCCCCTCGGCCAGCCCTAAGAAGCGGGCAGCCTCTCGACGCGACCGCCCCTCCAGATCGCACGCCACGATCGCTTCGCGGTAGCAATCCGGCAGACGGCTCAGCTCCAGATCGAGCCAAGGCCGCCAATCGTTCGCTTCGGGCGGTGTGACATCGGGGTGCGGCATGTCCTCCACCTGCCTCTCTCGCGCGCGTCGCCGAGCGTTTACTGCCCTTGCCTCCAACGAAGTCCGATAGGCAACGGCATACAACCAACTGCCTACCGATTCGTGTTTCACCTTCGCCGCTTTTCGAGCCAACACCATGAACGTCGCCTGGAAGCAATCCTCGGCATCCTGAGCGTGGTGCAGCATGCGCCGACACACGGCAATAACCATCGGGCCATGCCTTTTCACCAGGGACGCGAATGACGCTTCATCCCGCGACGCGATAAACTGCGCCAGCAACTCGCCGTCCGACCGGTCGCCTCCCGGAGGCGCAAGGACGCGATGCAGGTGCTGGAGAACCTTGCTCAAGCTCGTTGTCATATCGTTGCCCTCTATAATGATTAATGGGGTAGTGCAGCCCAGCGCGTCCCACTTTTCGGAAGAAATTCAAAAAAACGTCCCAGAGACGGCATCATAAGCTCCCCTCTCCCTGAGTACAGGAGGAGAGGGGTTTCTCGGATCGCCTCTCCGCGAATGAGGCTGCCTCAACGATCGGGACCCAGTCGCGCCTCCCGCGGCGAGTCGCACCCGGAAGATCGGCTGGCTTTTGAAAGGAACCTCTCGTGCTATTCGGTCTCATCGAGCCTCGGCTTCCCAGACGATTATAACAAGGCATCGAGACGGTTTCCGACTCTCACCTTACGCGGGAGAGGCAAGATGCGCAAACTGACGTTGTGGATCGCGGAACACCCAGCGTTCACCGCCCTTCTGTGTCTGTTGATTCTCTTTGTCATTCTCAATTGGTTGGCGTATTGTCACGCTCGCAGCATGACCCATTTCGTCGAAACCAATCGCCGAACACGACGAACCGAGAAGTTGCGTCAACGCGCCGAATCGCTGTCGTTCGGGGACAGGCTGCGGCTCGCCATCAAAGGCGTCGCCTTGGAACGTCCTTACGAGGCGATTCGGCCCGATGACGTGGACTTGCCTTACGAAGCACACACCTACCGGGGTGGCGAAGGGCGGCTCGATGCTTGGCATATTCCGCATCCGCACTCGGCGGGTCTGGTCGTTCTGTTTCACGGCTACCTGGGCTGCAAAGCCCGGCTGCTGCCGGAGGCCCGCGCCTTGCACGATCTGGGTTATGCCTGCTTTCTCGTCGATTTTCGCGGCTGCGGCGACTCCGAGGGCGATCGCACTTCAATCGGCTATCACGAAGCCGACGACGTGGTCCGCACCATGACCTATGCGCGCGAGAGATGGCCGGACGAACCGTCGATCGCATTCGGACAGTCGATGGGGGCCGTCGCCGTACTGCGTGCCTTGAGCCGCCGATCCATCGAGCCGAACACCGTTCTCTTGGAATGTCCGTTCGATCGCCTGTCGTCCACGGTCGAGTCGCGCTTCGCGTCGACCGGACTGCCGAGCTTTCCGGCGGCACATCTGTTGGTCTTCTGGGGCGGCCTGCAACACGGCTACAACGGGTTCGATCACAACCCCGTCGAGTACGCACGGCGTGCCGCCTGTCCGACGCTGCTGATGCACGGACTCGACGATGTGCGCGTTTCAAAAGGGCAAATCGAGTCGATCTACAACAATTTGGCTGGGGAGAAAGCCCTGCATTTCTTCGAGGGGATCGGCCATCAATCGTACGTCGCCCATCGGCCCGACGAATGGAAAGAGTGCGTCGCTCGCTTTCTGCACATGCGGAATCGTCACGTGGTAGCCGGTTGTTAATCTTGACGGCAAAGGTAGACCCCTTGCTCGATCAGTTTTCGACGTTCGCTTTCGTCGAGAGTGGGAGACGAGAATGCGACGGTCGTTTCGTTCAGCTTGAGGGCTTTACGGCCGAGCGCGGCCACGACGCGGTCGGCGGCGACCGCATCGGGACAACGGATCAATAAGGCCGGTTCCGACGAGACGGCCCGCAGCCAGCCAGACCATTCGCGCACTTCGTGGACCACGTTTCCCGGAAGGGGAACGCGCGAGATGCGTTGGAGACGGTTGAGAATCTCGTCGCCGGTCAGCCCGGCAATGCTCGCTCTAACTACCGACGATCGCGTAATGCGCAGCACCGATGCGCCGGTACGGCTGGGTTCGCGCTCGCAGAAGGGGAGCAACTCGGCCAACGGGGAACGATCGACGCCAATCACCACGACGCTGAAATCCGGTTGCACCACGACCTGGGTCTCGCCGAGAACGGATGCCGAGGCCTCGACCGGCAGGTCGCGGCCAAAGTAGACATCGAGACGCGGCAGGCGAGCGATCGTCAGTTCGCCGTCGGCGTCCACGCCGGCTTGCAGACAACCCATCGACACCAGACGATTGCTGACGAATTGTCCGAGCAGCCACCGCCCCGTATCGTAGCGCGATTGCTCGCGCGGATGCACCAGGCGGCCGTTGATTCGCACGCACACTTCGTCGGACTGGTGGCCCAGAAGGATCGGGTTGTCCAATCCGTAACAAACGTGCGCGGCAAAATTATCGAGGCGATGGAAAACTCCAAGCGGCAATTTTTGAAAGCAGGCGTACAACTTGTCGCGCAAGGGTTGAAGTTGCTCCACCGACGAGACGAACGGATAGAAATAGCTGACTTGGCTTCTATCTCCGTCCTTTATGGATATAACCGAGATCGACGCACCCAGAAACCAGCCGTCGTCTCGCAGGCTCATTTGCAAGGCGGTCTGGTCGTAAGGACGGCTGCCTTCCCGCAGACTTTTAAAGATGAAAGCGAATTGCTCCTCGACGTGCGAGGCCAACCACTCTCGCCCCGTGTCGCTCGTCTCCAGCCATAGCCTATCCCCCTCGGTACGATCTTCCGTCAGACGAAAGCTCTTGGCCCAATATAAGGCAATACTGCAACGACGCGACGGGCTCAGATTATACATCTTCTCCAGCCAAGACGGCAGCGGGTCCAACACCGCCTCGAATCGCTCGGACTCTTTCTGAAACAAGGCGCGATTGCGGCGGAGGCGCGCTCGCTCGGAAGTCACTTCCAGCAACACCGAGCGAAGATCGGACAGGTCGATCCCGCCCGTCGGCCCCGGGTCGGCGAGAGCGGGACAGGGCAGCAGCGGCGGCCGCGTCTTCGGCTCACTCGACAACTTCGGCTCCCAGCGGTTGAAAAACATTACGCATCTCCTCCAAGTCAGAGGCTGTTCCAAACTCCCTCTCCCCTGCGAGACAGACGAAAAAGTCGGGAGAGTGGGATTGTCCTAGTATAACCTCCCGCCGGGAGGGTTGCGACCGAAGTTACTGCCTAGCGACTTTGTGCCGCTCAATTCCTCCGAAAGCCAAGGGTTCGCCCAAGTGGTACCGCAAGAGCATTTCCTGCTATGAATGCCGATAGTGACTTGACAACCGGCATGAATGTGTTGCCGGCCAACAGCAACGAAGGCGGCGAGGCGTCACGGGAGTGTGTTTTTAGGGAACAAATGTCGATGGAAGCCGTGAAGCGGCTCTTTTCTCGCACGTCCAACCAAAGACTTTTTCATCTGTCTTCACAGGGGGAGAGGGCTTTTAGGACAGACGCTAACCTCCTCCCCGTTCTGCGCTTCGGGACGAATCGTCAGCAAAAGCGAAAAGGTGGACTTTTCACGAAAAGAGGAATTTGCTAAAACGAGATTGTGGCGGATTGCCGTCCTTCTTAATGTGGGATGCGCTCCCCGTTGCAGCGTGTGCAACAATACATTACAGCGAGATAACCTTTACTTTGGGAGAGTGTATGCCCCTTCGGATGCGCGTTCACGAACGAGAACAGATAGGCCAGGCTCTGAAGCGGTTCAAGAAACTGCTCGAACGCAGCGGAATTCAGAAAGAGCTACGCAAGCGGAAATACTACGAAAAGCCCTGCGAAGCACGACGTCGCGCCGAGTTGCGCAAACAGAGCGCCATCCGTAAGGCCAAGAATACACCGCGTAAACCCTGAGATGGCACTCGTGCCTCCACCGCGGAATCGGGTGAGTTGCCACGAGATGACCCAAGGAATCGCATTGAACAGAAGGAGCGTTCTATCAGTACGATCATTTCTCCAGCCGTCCGCCCCTCCGCACGTTTGCGCAAGCCGTCCAAGCCGTTTTCCATGAAGTTGCCCAACTGGCTGAAAAGTGTGCCGTTCATCGGTCTTCACTTGGCTTGCCTCGCGGTCTTGTACACGGGCGTCGATACGACCGCGCTGATTCTCTGCGCCGCTTTTTACTTCCTGCGCATGTTCGGCATCACGGCCGGCTATCATCGCTATTTCGCACATCGCTCCTACAAAACCAGCCGTGTGATGCAGTTTCTCATTGCCTGTTTGGGATGCAGCGCCTTGCAAAAGGGGCCTCTGTGGTGGGCCTCGCACCATCGCCAACACCACCGATTCTCCGATACGCCGGACGATCCGCATTCCCCGCTCGTCACCAGCTTCTGGTGGGCGCATGTGGGTTGGATTCTCTCCGAAGAGCATATCGAGACGCCGTGGGACTCGATCCGCGATTGGGCGCTCTTTCCGGAGCTGCGTCTGTTGGATCGCCTCCATTGGGTTCCCGGTCTGCTTTTGGCTGGATTGTGCTTCGGCATCGGCTATCTCACCGGCGGCATCGCCGGCGCGTGGAGTTCGTTGGTGTGCGGCTTCGTCATCAGCACCGTGTTGGTCTACCATGCGACGTTCTTCATTAACTCGCTGAGCCACCTGATCGGCAAGCGCCGCTACGCCACCGACGACGACAGCCGCAACAACCTCGTCTTGGCTTTGATTACCCTCGGCGAAGGCTGGCACAACAATCACCATCACTACCAGAGTTCTGCGAATCAGGGCTTCTTCTGGTGGGAAATCGACATCAGCTACTACGGCATCCGCTTCCTGAAGATGGTCGGCTTGGTCTGGGACATCCGCAAACCAGGCTCCAAAGCGCTGACGTATCGGAACGTCGAAATCACACCGCCGCACAATTGACGTTTGCTCTGTGCTTCAAGGAACGCCCCGTGACGGATACCCTGGCCAAGACCTTGCAAAAAGCCTGTCGTCACCTGCGCCGATGCGATGCTCGATTGGCTCAATTGATGAGGCATGTCGGTCCTTGCACGCTGGTTCCAGGATCGGACCCTTTTCCCTCATTGGCGCGGGCCATCGTGGCACAGATGATTTCGACGAAGGTGGCCAAGGTCATCTCGGAGCGTTTGGAGACGGCATTGTCCCCCCGCGGTCTGACTCCCGCCGCCGTGAAGAAGGCGAGCGAAGAAAAGCTGCGCGGCGTCGGCTTGTCTCGCAACAAAGTGCTGGCTCTGAAGGATTTGGCCGAACGATCCACGAACGGCCAATTGCCCTTAGATCGATTGGCCGAGGTCGACGACGAAGATGCGATTGCCTCTCTGACTGCGGTTCGCGGCATCGGTCGTTGGACCGCCGAGATGTTTCTCATCTTCTCTTTGGGCCGCCTCGATGTGCTTCCGGTGGACGACTTCGGTTTGCGCGCCGGGGTGCGCGATCTGTATCAATTGTCGGAATTGCCGGGCCGCGCCTCGCTGCGCTCCCAGGGAGAAACCTGGCGTCCCTATCGCAGCATCGCCACCTGGTATTTCTGGCGCGGACGCGGCTGGGTGCCTCAATCCGAGGAGTAGCGTTGCGGAACCCTCGCACCACCACGTCCCGATCTCGCGCAAAGAGATCGAGTCTCGGTTCCATCCCTAGCGAGAAAACTACCTCTGTTGTCTCTAGTGATTCTGCGACTTGTGCCGTCCGCGTAGTCTGCGGCATCGGCGAGATTAGGGCGAAGCGACAACCGCCGCTTGTCCTCTCCCCTCGTCCCGCGTTAAATGGTAGGAAGGAAGAGAGCGATACCGGCCCTCGCGGCCGGAGGCTTTACGGAACAAGAAATCATGAGTCAGGGTACGGTTGCCAGTCGTCTCAATTTAGACGCCATTGAGGCGGCCTATCAAAGTTGGCGAAGCAATCCCGATTCGGTCGATCCGAGTTGGCAATTCTTCTTCGAGGGCTTTGAGCTGGGAGCCGCGCAGCCGAGTGCGCCGCGCAGCCGACCCGGCGACGGCGCTTCGCAAACGTCTATCGTTCGCTTGATCTACGCCTACCGCGACCTCGGCCATTTCCTCGCTCACCTCGATCCCCTCAGCGAGCCGCGCGCCAGCCATCCCTTGTTGGAACTGTCCGAATTCGGTTTCGGCGAGGCCGATCTCGAGCGCAACTTTAGCACCGCTCCGTTTCTAGGGCTAAAGAGCGGCACGCTGCGGGAACTGATCGACGCTCTCAAGGACACCTACTGCCGCAGCATCGGCGTCGAGTACATGCACATCCAGGACACGCGCATTCGCCGTTGGCTTCAGGAACGCATGGAGCCGGGCCGCAATCGCCCGCGCTTCGATCGGGTGAAAAAAGTACGCATCCTGAACAGCCTGCACTACGCCGAGCTATTCGAGCGCTTCCTGCACACCCGCTACACCGGACAGAAACGCTTCTCGTTGGAAGGGGCGGAGACGCTCATCCCGATCTTGGAAACGATCGTCGAACAAGCGCCGAGTTTCCACGTCCGGGAGATCGTACTGGGCATGGCGCATCGCGGTCGGCTCAACGTCTTGGCCAACATTCTCCGCAAGCCCTACGAAGAGATCTTCGCGCAGTTCGAGGACAAGTATCTGCCGGACTCCACCGATGGCGACGGCGACGTGAAATATCATCTGGGCTTCTCCAGCGATCGCGTTAATTCGGACGGCAAGAAAGTGCATTTGTCGCTGGCACCCAATCCCAGCCATCTGGAAGCGGTCGATCCGGTCGTCGAGGGACGAACGCGCGCCAAGCAGACGTTGTTCGGCGACCGCGAGCGCTTGTGGGGCATTCCGGTTCTGGTTCACGGCGACGCGGCCTTCGCCGGACAAGGACTGATCGCCGAAACGTTGAACCTGTCGCAGTTGGCCGGCTACACGACCGGCGGCACGATTCACGTCATCGTCAACAATCAGATCGGCTTCACCACCGCTCCCAGCGACGCGCGTTCGACGACCTACTGCACCGACATCGCCAAGATGATCCAAGCGCCGATCTTCCACGTCAACGGCGAAGATCCGGAGGCTTCGGTCTTCGTGGCCGAATTGGCCTTCGAGTTCCGCCAAGCGTTTCGCCGCGACGTGGTGATCGATATGTTCTGCTATCGACGCCACGGCCACAACGAGGGCGACGATCCGTCGTTCACGCAACCGATCATGTACGGCAAGATTCGCCATCGCCCCTCGCTGTCGTCGATCTACACCGAACAACTCATTATGATGGGCGATCTGACGGTCGAGGAGACCGAGGCCGTTACCGAGAAATTCGAGAATAAACTGCAATCGTCGCTGGAAGGAGTGCGAACCGGGCCATCGCACTATCCGACCATGCACGGCTTCGACGGTCAATGGAAGGGCATGACCGCGCGCTATTCCCACACGCCCGTGGAAACCGGAGTCGCCGAGGAGACCTTGGGCAAGATCGTCGAACGACTGACGCGCGTGCCGGACAACTTTGAAATGCACCCGACGGTGGCGCGTATCTTCAAGACCTATTTACAGGACATAAGGGATCGCAAACCGATTCTTTGGCCCTTAGCCGAGCTGTTGGCGTTCGGGACGTTGTTGCTCGAAGGCACGCCGGTGCGGCTGAGCGGTCAAGACAGCCGCCGCGGCACCTTCAGCCAACGGCATTCGGTCGTCTACGACGCTCGCACCGGCGAACCGCATTCTCCACTCGACGATCTCGCTCCCCAGCAGGCGCGCTTCGATGTCTACGACAGTCTGTTGTCCGAAGCCGCGGTGTTAGGGTTCGAGTTCGGCTACGGCATGGACGCGCCGCACACCTTGGTGCTATGGGAAGCGCAGTTCGGCGACTTCGCCAACGGCGCGCAGGTCATCATCGATCAGTTCGTCGCCTCCAGCGAATCGAAATGGCAGCGCGACAGCGGCGTGGTGATGTTGCTGCCGCACGGCTACGAGGGGCAAGGCCCGGAGCATTCGAGCGCGCGGCTCGAACGCTATCTGCAATTGTGCGCCGAAGACAACATGCAAGTCTGCTACCCCTCGACGCCGGCGCAGTATTTCCACCTTTTGCGTCGGCAAATGAAGCGTAACTTCCGCAAGCCGCTCATCGTGATGACCCCCAAGAGCCTGCTTCGACTCAAGGCGGCGAATTCTCCTCTCGACGAATTCGTCGAAGGCCGTTTCCACGAAGTGCTGGACGATGCCGGAGTGGAGGCGGCGCGCGTTCGCCGCGTCCTGCTTTGTAGCGGCAAAGTGTATTACGATCTGTTGGAGCGCCGCACCGAGAGCAAGGCCAGCGACGTGGCCATCGTCCGCGTCGAGCAACTCTATCCTTTCGCGGAAGATTCGATGCAACGCATCCTGGCACGCTATCGCAAGGCCAAGGAATGGGTGTGGGTGCAGGAAGAATCTCAGAACATGGGCGGTTGGTCGTTCGTCGAGCCGCGTCTCCGCGCTTTGGGCTACAACTTTGAATACGTTGGCCGCGACGCCAGCGCCAGTCCGGCCACCGGCTCTCTGGGCGTGCATCGGCGCGAACAGAAGGAATTGGTTGAGGCGGCCATCGGCGGCCCCGCGCCGCATCTGGTCCGCGCCGGCAGCGCCGCCTCGCTCTATTCGACGACCGCTACCAACGGCGCGGCATCCGAACGAATCCCCGCTCCGGCTGGGAAATGACATCTCGGTTTGCCGCGACGCACGGCGGCACGCAGGATTGCTCCCGCGTGCCGCCGCGCGTCGCGGCAAACCGACAAACACCGAGAGGTTCTCATGTCCGTGGAGATTAAAGTACCGCCCGTCGGCGAATCGGTGACGGAGGGAACCATCGGTCGTTGGCTGAAGGCGAACGGCGCGGCGGTTAAAGCCAACGAGCCGGTGTGCGAGTTGGAGACCGACAAGGCCATGACGGAGGTGATGGCTCCCGTTTCGGGGCGTCTGGCCATCGCCGCGGTAGAGGGACAGAAAGTCGCCATCGGTTCGGTGATCGGACGCGTTGAGGAAGGAGCGGCACAATCTGCTCCTGCCTCTCCCTCGAAACCGGCGCAACCTGCCAAGCGCAACGGCGAAGCGCCAACCGTCGTCGCCGAGCCGATCTTGTCGCCGGCAGCACGCCATCTCGCCGCCAACGAAGGCATTGATCCCCATCAACTGACGGGCAGCGGACGCGGGGGGCGCATCCTCAAGGAAGACATCTTGGCCCACGTTCCCTCGCGCGTCGCAAACGCCGTGGGGCAGACACTTCCGCCCGATACGTCGCCGATTCAAGCCGGAAAGTCCGACCTTCCCGCTCCGATTCAGGCCGAAAAGCCCGACCTCCCAGCGAAGAACGGAAGAGAACGGCGCGAGCGCATGACGCCGATTCGCGCGCGCATCGCCGAACGCCTGCTTGCCGCCCAGCAGAACGCCGCCATTCTGACGACGTTCAACGAGGCGGACATGAGCGCCATCATGGGGTTGCGAACGAAGTACAAGGAGAGCTTCCAGAAGAAGCACGGCGTTGGCCTGGGCTTTATGAGTTTCTTCGTCAAGGCGGCGGTCGAGGCGTTGCATGCCTACCCTGCCGTCAACGCCTCCATCGACGGCGGCGACATTGTTTTTCACAACTACTACGACATCGGAGTCGCCGTCAGCACCGAGAAGGGGCTTATGGTTCCGGTGCTGCGCAACGCCGACGACTTGAGTTTTGCCGGTATCGAGAAGGGCATCGCCGCCCTGGCTCAGAAGGCGCGCGACAACAAGATCGGCGTGAACGATCTGCAAGGCGGCACGTTCACCATCACGAATGGGGGCATATTCGGATCGCTTTTGTCCACTCCAATTCTCAATCCTCCCCAGAGCGCGATCCTTGGCATGCACGCCATCCAAAAGCGTCCCGTCGCCGTAAACGATGAAGTTGTCGTTCGTCCGATGATGTATCTGGCGCTGTCTTACGATCATCGCCTGATCGACGGGCGCGAGGCGGTAAGTTTTCTAGTGCGCATGAAGGATTGTCTGGAAAGCCCCGAACGGCTGCTGTTGGAGATCTGATACCTTCGACCGGGGCGGGAAATGTTTGGACTCCCGCCCTTCGACGCGCTGGAAGCCGCGATGTGGTGCGCCCCTCAGGGCGCGGAAACGCCGTCGATGGTGACGACGACCGGCGCGTCTTGCAGGTCGGTCTTTATTTTGATTTCTCGTTTGAACTCTCCCATGCGGGACAAGACGCATTGGAACGACAACACTTGCACCGGCGAGGCCGTCTCGGAGGGCTTGGGATCGAGTTTTATTTCTTCGTTAAGTCCCTCGACGCCGAGAACCCGGAACGGCTTGGTTCCGCGAATGACGACCCGACGCGCCGTGGCTGCGCCGATCTTGACGGTTCCCAAACTCAGCGCCGACGGCGATACGGTCAAGTTTGACTGGATTGTCCCCTCTACCAACACGGGTAGCAACGGACTGGCGGGATCGTTCGTTTTTAGCAATAAATCGCCGCGCATCGCGCCAACCGGCGCATCCGCCTTCAGCGTCACACGGATGCGATAGCCGACTTGTCCCGGACGGCGATAGAGTTCGCTCAGGGATAAATCGACGGGCAATTCCTTCGCCGACACCTCGGTCACTTGCCAATCGAGAACGCCGGCATATTCCACGTCCACAACTTGACTGGCTGTTTGGCCGCGCGTCGTGGTGCCGAAGCTGACTTGACCCGGATTGAAAACGATGTCGGCGCGGCTATTGGCACTGACGCGCAGTTGCGCGGTGGAGATGAAATCGGGTCCGACCGACACGGAGATGCCGACCGTTTTCGGCCCGACGAAACGGCGGGCATCCATGGTCACCTCGATAGCGGTTGCCTCGCGCGGTTCCAAAACCCGCTTGACTGGAGTGGCGGCCACACAGCCGCAGCCGCTCTTCACGGCGGTTATCTCCATGCGCACCGCGTAGATGTTGGTGATGATAAAACGATGGGACAGTTGCGCCCCGCGGGGCACACTGCCGAAGTCGTGATTGAGTCCGTCCTTAAACATCTTCTCGGCCCACGGTCCCTGAGCTGCCGCCGGAGCCGACCCAAATGCGACCGTAAATAATAGAATGAAAGCGTGCTTCATGTTTAACTACTCCTTCCGAGCAATGCACGACGGACATGCGAGAGGCCCACGAGCGAAGCCAGTTAATTTTACCCAGATGCCTTGCCACGGTGAAGACGGATTCTGAACGCCCCGTCGTTCGAGAGACGAATAAAACTAGGAAAACTCGGTAATTGGGAGAAATCAAAATGACGGTAGACGCGGCAGCCTTAACGAAGACGGCACTCATTGAGACTTTGGAGAAGCTGCGCGATGAGGTGCGCAGCCTGGCGGAACCGCTAAGCGAGACGGCTTTTTGGACGAAAGCCATCGATCCCGGCAATTCATTCGGACATTTGGTTTTGCATCTGACCGGCAACCTCAATCACTTCGTCGGCGCTCAACTCGGCGGGAGCGGGTACGTCCGACAGCGCGAGCGCGAGTTTACCGAGGAGAATCCACCGAACAAACGAGAAGCCCTGCACAAACTCGATGAAGCCGTGGCGACTTTTCGCCTCGTCGTGTCCGGACTGAGCGAAGAGCAGTTGGCCGCTCCACATCCCGAATCGCGCTTCGGCTGCACGCTCAAAGCGCTCACCTTCCTGCTTACCCATTTCGCTCTTCATCGCGGGCAGATGTCGTATCTCGTCCGCCTGATCCCCGCAAAATAGAGCAACTTTGCGTTCGAGGGATTTCGCCGGAACATGGAACGATTGGACAAATCGCGCCATCTTCCAACGAAATCCCCCCAACGAGACCCTACGGTACGATCGTCGCTCCGACCTGGAAGTCGAGTTTATTGTCGCCTTCCAAGTCGGTGAGAATGCGCAGTTTGCGCGTCACCTCACCGGGTTCACCCGCTTTGAACTTGACGGTCAACACATGGACCGGCTTGGCGTCGGGGCTGTCGATCTTCACGGCAAGATTGGCGTCGGTCCCTAGGACTTCGGCAATCTTAAACGGTTTGACGCCGCGAACGATGATGCGTCGTTCGCTGTCCGTCCGCGTTTTCAGCGAGCCGAGCGCCACATTCTCTGGGTGAATGCTGAGCGCCGATTCGATCTCCACCGTCAAGGGCACGCGAATGGGTGCCATGGCGGCATCGTTGGTTTTCAACCAGATGTCGGTGTACCACTTGCCGACGGGGGCATCGGCCCGCAAGCGAGCAGTGAGTTGGAAGCCGACTTCGGTATCCGAGCGTCGGACTTCTTGGACGATCGGCTGAATGTAATTGCTCTCGCTTTTGACTTCGGCAATTTGGAGCGAGTTGTTGCCGTAGAACGAGAGCAACACGGATGCGGACGGCGTTCCGCCGCGCTTGATCTGCCCGAAGGCCAAGGTATCGGGCGTGACGGAGAAATCGTTGCGACCGTTGGCCTGCACGAGGAGCCGCACTTCCTCGAAGTTGGGCCGATTGAACTGGACGAAGACAGTCACCGTCTTGTAGCCGGTGAAGCGGGTAGTGTCCATGCGCGCGACGATGTGCGTCGATTCTCCGGGTTCGAGATGGCCCTTGAGAGCGACGGCGCTGACACAACCGCAGGAAACGCGAACGCTAGAAATGTTGACGGGCCCCCGAGTGTTGTTGGTAACTCGGAAGGGATGCGACAGCGTGGGTCCGCGAGGCACGGCCCCAAAATCTTTGGAGAACTCTTCAAAGAGCGCGTCGGCCCAGGTGGCCGACAGAGCGGGACTGGCTGCCCACAGACCCACTACGACAACCAAACCATACCGCAACATAGTTACCCTATCTTGCTTCTCGGCCCCGAGAGAACGCCTGGAGCTACGCGCCGCGAAAGAGGCGAACTCGGAAAGCCACCCAATCCTTCCCCCCGCGCGCTCCAATGTCAACGAGGGAGGGACAGATTTGCCGCTGCCGACTTCCTTTCGAGAGTATCTATCGGAGTTGTAGCTTCGATCCCTATAGATTCCCTGTTTTCCAATATCACCAACGTGAGTTTTTGTTTCCCAACGGCGTCGATTCTTGTAAAGAGAAGCGGCTTTCTCTCGATGCGCCGGATCGAACGGTTTGCTTTTTGGGAGAGACTGGTAAAGTAAGGGAAATCGATGTGTGGAGGATGCCATGAACGATGCGACGACGACCGAATTATTGGAACTGAATCAGAGACTTTTGGACTCTATTACTCTAGGCGACTGGGCGACGTATCAGGAATTGTGCGATCCGTCGCTAACGGCGATGGAGCCGGAATCGCTGGGCCATCTGGTCGAAGGAATGGACTTTCACCGCTACTACTTCGATCTCGGCGGCATTCGCGGCCGGCATCAAACGACCATGTGCGACCCGCGAGTGCGCCTCATGGGCGACGTGGCGGTCCTGTCCTATATGCGTCTGGTGCAGCGCATAGGTCCGGACGGCAACGCGCTGACGGTCGGCCACGCCGAGACGCGCGTCTGGCAACGCCGCGACGGCCGCTGGCGGCACGTCCATTTCCATCGCTCGATGCTGATACCGATGTCGAATTGAACGAACGCATGGTCCACACGGAACGGGGATGCTAAATCGGATCCCCTTCGTCTTCTCGTTCCACCCCCGGCACTTGTAGCACGAAGTCGGCCCCGAAAGCCAACGACGGCGTTTGATACCCCGGTGGAGCGTCGCCGGCCAATACGCGCGCCAATACTGCCAAGGCGGTCAGCATGGTGAACGTGTATCCTTCCGGCCCACGCAAGCGGGAGACCATCCGCCGACCTTGGCCATCTTCCACTTCTCCCCACAACAGCGTGCAGCCCTTGGCGCGTTCCTCGGCGGACGGTCCCGGAGGCCCCGCTTGGATGCGGCGCTTGAGAAAATATTGCACCGGCGACGAACGCAGCGCCCAACCGAGATGCCGGCTCAGTTGCATGAAGCGCAGTTCGCGCCGCGAGACGGCCGTGTAGACCTCCACGTCGCCGATGCCGGTACTGCGGAAGGCGGTGGATACATCTCCCCACGGAATGGTGACAGCGAGTCGCGCGCCGCGGCCGAAGTCGATGTCGCGCGTCCGCCACGCCGCCGGCACACTCGTCAACGCGCCGCCCCGCCGCACGCAGCCACCGCCATGAAGATTCTCGACAATGGTTGTGGCCGTACCGCGCGAATAGCGTCCGATGCCGTGAAATCCCAAGGCCAAATGCTCGGCCCCGGGAAGGCGTCGGTGGAGATGAGCGGCGAGACAGTCGGAAGGAACCACGTCGAAACCGACGCCGGGCAACAACAAAATCCCTGCCGCCATTGCCTCGGTATCGCGCGCCGCGATGCTCTCAAAGACGCCGATTTCGCCGGTGATGTCGAGATAGTGAACGCGCGCCTCCAGACAGGCATCGACCATCGGTTGCGCCGTGTGGGCAAACGGGCCGGCACAGAGTAGGACGGCTTTGACCCGCTCTAAACCGGCGCGAGTCGCAGCCGCGTCGTCCAACGCGAAGATGCGATGTTCCAGTCCAAGTTCGTGGGCCAGGGAACCCACTGCCTCGGCGTTGCGTCCCGCCAGAATCGGACGCAAGCCGCGAACCACGGCCTCCCGAGCGATGAGTTGCCCCGTGTAGCCGTTCGCACCGTAGAGTAAAAACGCGGACATAGCAGCCTCCCTCGCCTATGTTACCGATTTTTCGACGAACCTCGACTGGGCGATCCCTGAAACTAAATGCATAAAAATTAACCGCCTCGCTCCATCGCGGTCGATACGATGGTTAGGCTTTGCGCCATCGGATGGCGCGCATAGGCGTATTGAGCAATGCGGCGAGGCGTCTCTTGCTAACGCAAAGAAAAACGGTGCGAGCGATCGTTCGATTTGTGACGCGGCGAGGGTTTCTCTTCGCGCTGCTCGCGCTGTCCGGTTGCTACTTCCCCGTCCGCGAGAAGATCGACCGAGACGTTTGCCAACTCGCCAAACAACCGTTCGACGCCGCCCAACTGCAAGAACCAGATCGTCCGCCGAGGATGCCTCCCGCCTCGGAGGACGGCATTCAGCGAACTTCGCACACTACGACCGAAGAACACGCGGGAGCAAGTGGTCGAGGTAGTTTGGAGTTCCCGTTCGATCCGTCGGCTTATCTGAACGCGGAGGAAATCGATCACATCATCCTCGCGGATGGGCTGGCCCAACACAAAAAGGACGACAGGATATTCGATCCCTTCAAGGATCTGCGAACCGGCACGCCCAAGGCGTTGCAGGTGCCTCCCGATTTGCTGCCGGGTGGACCGCCGAAGCCTCTCGATCTCGGCCCCATTGGGTCGGCGCTCCGGCGCGAGCGCTTACGGAGAGAGTTTTCGCCGCTCCGTCCTCCGGGGCCAGACTACGAAGGCGACGACGGACCTTTCGGCCATCCGTTGACGCTGACCGAATTGCAGCATCTCGGTCTGAGCAATAGCCCGCTCATCAAGCAAGCGGTGGCCCGCGTCGAGAATCTAAGAAATATCGCCGTGCAGGCTGGATTGCCTCCCAATCCCATCGTCGGCTTCGAGGACGACACGTTCGGTACCACGGGCGGCGCGGGTTACGTCGGTGGCTTCATGGAGCAACTTTTTGTCACCGGCGGCAAGTTGCGCCTGCGCCGCGCCATCGCGGCCATGGATATGCGCAACGGCGAGATCGCCCTGCGCCGCGCACAGATGGATTTAGCCACACAGATTCGCACCAACTATTTTCAATTGTTGGTGGCGCGGGAGAAAATGCGCGTCAATCGACTGTTGGTGGCCTTCACCAATTCGTTGTACGAAGTGCAGGCGCGCGAAATGCGCAGCAAGTCCGAGTTGAACATCGCGGCCCACGAGCCGATCTATTTGCGATTTTTAGCCTATACGGCTCTGACAAATCTTAATGAAGCACGCAACAACTATTTAATGGTCTGGAAGCAGTTGACCTCCGCCATGGGCATACCGGGCTTGCCTCTTACCGAGGTTGCCGGCGGTGTCGACATGGCCATTCCCAACTTCGACTTGAATCGCGTGTGGACGCACATCGGTTTGAATCATACCGAGGTGGCCACGGCCGAAAACTCCTTGCACCAAGGACGCCTCGCCGTCTTTTTGTCTCAAGCACAACTTATTCCCGACGTCGATGCACGCTTCTTGATGCAAAAGGATTATACCGGCCCGCCCAACGCCATCGCGCCGAGTTTCCAGGTGTCTATGCCGATCCCAACGTGGAACCGCAATCAGGGCGGCATCGCGGCGGCGCAGGCCGATCTGGTGCGCTTGAGCGCCGAACCGCATCGCGTGCGTTACTCTCTGTATTCTCGGCTCGTCGAGGCCTACTATCGGTATCAGACATTCCGTCAAAACCTCACGCTGTATCGCACGCAAATGCTGCCCGACATGGTGATTGTTTTCGATGCCGTTTACAATCGCTATCAAGCGCTGGGCGGCATACAACCCGCGACTCCCAATCCCGGCGGTTCGCCGTCCGCGCCGCCCGGTGGCGGAGTCGGTCCCGTACCGGTGTTCCAACCGCCCCAGCCGACCATCAACGATGTCGTGGTGGCTCAACAGAATCTGGCGGGAGCCATCTACAATTACATCACCAATTTAGCCGGCATGTGGCAGGCCGTCGTAGATATAACCGATCTGGTTCAGACGCACGATATGTTCCTCCTCGATCAAAAACCCATTCCCACCACCGAGATGCCGCCTTTGGAACTGCAATTGTTGAAACCCCTGGCACCGATAAGCCCTTGCTCGCCGCTACAAGATCCGAAGCTGCGCGGCGGCGATACCGTGTGGCCGAAAGCCGTTCCCACGCGCGATAACCACTCCATGCCCGCCGCGGACGAAACGAATCCGAAGCCGTCCGCTCCAAAACCTCCTCCATCGACGGCCCTCGATCCGCGTCTGTCCGAACCGCCGCCGCAATTCGCAAATCGGGCGAATCCCTAGAGGCCTCTCGGTTCGCCGCGACGCTCGGCGAAGCGCGGGGCCGACTCGCTCCGCCGAGCGTCGCGGCAATCCTACTTTAGCCATCGATCCAGCCACGCATATGCAATCTTGCGTGACTCTGGGGGAAAATCGTGTTTACAATCGGGATAATGAGCCTTGAGTTTCTCCTTGGCGTCTAGCATCGCATACACTGGCCGCGCCGATTCGATGCAGTCGCGCACGCCGGAAACCTCGAAGTTATCGTCGTGCAACGGAGCCACGGCCAAAAACGCGCGCGGTGCCAGAGCCGAGACGAGGTCGGGAAAATCGAACGGCATTTTGTCCGGCTTCAACTCGTACTTGCTGGCGATCAGCGGCATATAGCGCGCGCTAGTCCAACCCTTTAAGTTGCCCCCATAGTATTTGGGAAAACTCGTAAATCCGCAGTTCGACACACACGCCTTAATGCGCGAATCGAAAAGGGCGGTGAACATGGTATTATGCCCGCCCAACGAATGACCGATGCACCCGAGACGCTCCGCATCGACCTCTGGAAGCGACGACAATACATTGAGGGCGCGCATGTTGTTCCAAATCGCTTTCATGCTGCCCGACTTATACTTGCTCTTGGTGAAATCGTAGCGGTATTCGCCGAAGCTGGGATAGTCGGGGCAGAGGCAGACGAAGCCGCGTTCGACGAGATGCACGCCGATCCGTTGGTTCTCCTGAGTCCCCAAACCCACTGGCTCGCCCTTGCCGATGGCGATGGTCTGGTGCAGGACGAGAACGCCCGGCAGCTTGCCTTCGCGCTTCTTGGGAATCAGCAGATACGCCGGTACCCGATCGTCTTTTTCGACGGCAAAGGTCAGTTTTTTTCGAATGTAATGCGGCAGATCGACGACTTCGGAGACTCTTACGTCGAGCGGTACTTTGTCCCTTTCGCCGGGTAGCGGCCCCACGACAAGCTGCACGTTGGCGAGGATACGCTCCCGTTTGGCGGCCCATTCCTTGGGTGTGGGCACTTTCGGTTCCGAGCCAGTCGCCGTCGCCACGAAAACACCGAAGAAAATAGAGGCTAGAAAAGAGAAGAGGGAGCAAGGCGGAGGGAAGATAACGCGACGGCGAGTCATGAAAAAGACTCCATTAGACATCTTCTATATCTTATTTACGTCGGAGGAGCCGTAAAACTTGGGGTTCATCCTAGCACGAGAAGACGAATCTTGCTATGGTGATGCGGACAAACAAGCAAGGAGTATCCACCATGCTCGTCGTTATGCACAGCCACGCCACGCCGCCCCAAATCGAGCAAGTTCTCGCCGCCATTCGCCGCATGAATCTGACGCCGCATCCGCTGCCCGGCGCGCAGCGCACCGCCATCGGCATCACTGGGAATATCAGCGCCGTCGATCCGCGTTCGCTGGAAGTGCTGCCCGGCGTCTTGGAATTGATCCGCGTCACCAAGCCGTACAAGCTGGCCAGCCGTGAGATGCACGAGGCCGACACCTACGTTCGGCTGCCACAAACGACGATCGGCCCGGGAACCTTCACGCTCATTGCCGGACCCTGCTCGGTCGAGAACGAGGATATGATTTTGCGCACCGCCGAGTTTTTACGCTCGCACGGTGTCAACCTTCTGCGTGCCGGTGCCTTCAAACCGCGCAGCAGTCCGTATGTTTTCCAAGGTCTCGGCCAAGAGGGTCTCGACATCTTGGGGCGCGTTCGACAGCGAACCGGCATCGGCATCGTCACCGAGTTGATGGACTCGGAAACCGCCGACGCTGTGGAACAGGTAGCGGACATCATTCAAATCGGCACGCGCAACATGCAGAATTTCAGTCTGCTGCGTCGCGTGGGACGTTCGACGAGGCCGGTGTTGCTGAAGCGCGGCATGGCGGCGACGCTGGAGGAATGGTTGATGGCCGCCGAGTACGTCATGGCGGGCGGCAATTACAACGTCGCTCTGTGCGAGCGCGGCGTCCGGACCTTCTCCGATCACAGTCGCAATACCCTCGATCTCTCGGTGATTCCGCCCGTCAAGCAGTTGTCGCACCTGCCGATCCTGGTCGATCCCAGCCACGGAACAGGCAAGCGCGATTACGTCCCGGCGATGGCGTTGGCGGCGTTGGCGGCTGGTGCCGATGGGCTGCTCATCGAAATCCATCCGGAACCGGAACGCGCTTTGTCCGACGGCGCACAATCGCTCAACTTCGAGTCGTTCATCTGCCTCATGGAAGCACTGCGCCGACTGGCCGAGCCGTTGGGAAAGACGATTCAGTGAACCCTACCACCCGCACATCGAACGAGCGCGAACTGCACGGGAGCCGTTCAAAATATCGGTTGGCCGCGACGCGCAGCGGAGCGCGTTCGGTTGTGCGACAGCGATTTGTGCGGTGTCTAATACAAAAGAGGGATGCCACGCCGTCGAGTGAGACCCTGCCATGATTCAGACTGTCCGATCGCTTCTGGAACTGATTCGCTTCAGCCACACGCTGTTCGCGCTGCCGTTCGCTCTGACGAGTGCGCTGCTGGCGTGGACTCGATCCGAGTTTCACGTTCTGCAACTCGTCGGCATCCTGTTGGGTATGGTGTTCGCCCGCAGTGCGGCCATGACCTTCAATCGCCTGGCGGATCGTCGATTCGACGCCCTCAATCCGCGCACGGCAACGCGCCATCTCCCGGCGGGGCGATTGTCCGTCGCCGCGGCGTGGACGTTTGCGCTTTTCTGCTCCGCCGGGTTCGTCGCCTCAACGATGATTTTTCTCGTCTTTGACAATGGCTATCCGTTGTATCTTTCACTCCCGGTGTTGCTGTTTCTGTGCGGATATTCGTATGCCAAACGGTTTACGTCGCTGTCGCACGTCTGGCTGGGGGCGGCCTTGGGCTTGTCGCCCTTGGCGGCGTGGATTGCCATTCTTCCTCCACAAGTGCCGATGGACCTATTCGCACCGCTGGTGTTGGGGGGAGCGGTTCTGACCTGGGTGACGGGGTTCGATATTTTCTACGCCTGCCAAGACGTGGAGTTCGACCGCGAGGCGCGCTTGCATAGCATCCCGGCGACATTCGGAGTACGCGCCGGATTGCGCATCGCTTTGCTGTGTCACCTTCTGATGTTGATTTTGCTCGTCGTTCTGTATTGGGCGGCCGCGCCGAGTTTGGGCGGCATCTACCTCGCCGGTGTCGCTGCGGTAGCTTTGCTGCTGGGTTACGAACATTGGCTGGTGCGGCCGGACGATCTCAGTCGCGTCAACCGCGCGTTCTTTCAGGTCAACGGCATCATCGGCGTCGGCCTGTTCCTCGTGGTGGTGCTTCAACTCGCCTGCGGCGTCTAAGAGGCGATCCGAGAAGCCCCCACTCCCCCTGTACTCAGGGGGTGAGGGGGTGAGTCTTCCGAGATTTCTTGCCTCTCCCCTGAGGACAAGAGAGAGGGTCTTTGCGGATAGTCTTTAATCGTTTGTCCCACAAGGGTAGTGCTTCCGGAGCCACGACCGTCAGGAGCGGTTTTTGGAGCCGTATCGGCCCCCGCTTCCTCACGGTCACGGTCGGGATTCTGAAATCCCCCTTATGGGACGGACGCTCAGGCCGGGGGTTGCTGTTCCGGCGCGGCCGTTGGGGCGGATGCAGGCGCTTCAGGCGCGGCGCTCGCTTCCGGCGCTGGAGACGGAGGTGTCTCGACGGGTGGCGGCGGGGTGGCAACGCGCGGCGCGGGGGCGGGAGAGCGCGTCTTGACTTTCGATTCGCCTAGCTTGAGCAGTTCGATAAAGGCGGTTCTTCCGGCGTCGCCGAGGCGTCGCTCGTGGCGTTTGATGACGCGCGTGTAGCCGCCGGGACGACTGGCGAAGCGCGGGCCAATGTCGTCGAACAATTTCTTCAGGATGAAATCGTCGGTCGGGTTGCCCGCATCGTCGTAGAAGGGAGCTTTGGCGAGGGGGCCAAGTCGGCTCAGCACCTGACGGCGGGCATGGAGCATCCCGGCCGGATTGGCGCTGGCCAACCCCTTCTTGACGATGGTGATGATCTTCTCGACGAACGGCCGCAGTTCCTTGGCCTTCTCGGTCGTGGTGATGATGCGCTCGTGTTGAATCAGCGAGCGGGTCAAATTGCGCTTCAACGCCAAACGGTGCGAGGCATTGCGACCGAGCTTGCGGCCGGCTTTTAGGTGTCTCATGGCAAGGTATCCATATCTAAGAGTAATCGGTAGTCGGTGGTCCATTGCCGATTGCCGACTACCGACTAACGGCTACTTCTTTTAGCGTCGCATGGAAGCTGGCAATTTCATGCCCAGGTACATGCCGCGCTCTTCCAGTTTGATTTTCACTTCTTTCAACGTCGTTTCACCGAAGTTGCGCACTTCCAACAATTCCTCGTCGTTGCGGCTGACGAGATCGCGCACCGTGGTGATGCCTTCCGATTCGAGACAGTTGGTCGCCCGTACCGACAGTTCCAACTCGGCGAGGCTCATATTGAGTTTGCGTTCCAATTCGAGATCGACTTGATCGCCGCCGGCTCCGACCTCGCCGCGATCTTCCATGCTGATCTCCGGTCCAGGCTCGGAATACTGAATGAACGGGTTGAGGTGTTTGCGGAGAATCTTGGCCCCCTCGACGATGGCCATTTGCGGCGTAATGGTTCCGTTGGTCCAGATCTCGATGACCAACTTATCGTAGTTGGTGCGTTGGCCGACGCGGGTATCTTCGATTTCGTGCTTGACGCGAACGACGGGGGAGAAACTCGAATCGACGGGGATGACGCCGATTTCGCGTTCCTTATCGACGTTCTCTTCGGCCATGTGATAGCCGCGACCGTTCTCGACGCGCATCTCGACCACGAACGGCACGTCGTCGGTCAAGGTGGCAATGATGTGGTCGGGATTGATGATTTCCACGTCTTGATCGGTGATGATGTCGGCGGCCTTGACCACGCCGCGTTCGTGGCGTTCGATGCGCAAGGTGCGCGGTGAGTCGCTGCCGTTTTTCACGACTAGGCTTTTGACGTTCAGGATGATGTCGGTGACATCCTCGACGACGCCGGGGATGGTACTGATTTCGTGCTGCACGCCCTGGATCTTGACGCGGGTGACGGCGCTGCCTTCCAGGCTGGACAGCAAAATGCGGCGCAGGCTATTGCCGACGGTCACGCCGAAGCCGCGCTCGAACGGTTCGGCCGTGAACTTGCCGTAGGTATCGGTCAACGACGATCGATCGCTGACCACGCGGTTGGGTAATTCCAGACCCCGCCATCGAATGCGCATGTGTTCATTTCTCCTAAGAGATTCCCAAGCCGCTACCGCGAGAGAGTGGCGAGGGTCCGCTCCCTCGCGTTGGCGGCTCGTAAAATCGCGCTATCGGGAGCAAACCTCGATAATTAACTGTTCTTGAATGTCCTGGATGCGCGGGTCGATGTCGCCGCGCGTCGGCAGTCGGCTCATGCGTCCTTCGGGCGGATCGTCGCCGAGACGTTCCAGGAAATCGGGAACGGGCGGCGGATTGTCTTGCAGATGGAGCTTGACGAGTTGCAGGCTGCGCGGATGGCTTTTGACGGTCACCGTATCCCCGGATTTGAGCAACAAACTGGGGATGTTGCACAGATGGCCGTTGAGATAAATGTGGCCGTGCGACACCAGCTGCCGCGCCGCCGCGCGATTGGGCGCGAAGCCCAGCCGATGCACGACGTTATCGAGCCGGCGCTCCATGAGAGTCAGCAGCGACTCGCCGGTATTCCCTTTGGAGCGCGAGGCCAATGAGAAGTAACGACGGAACTGGCGCTCCATCAGGCCGTAGAAGCGTTTGAGTTTCTGCTTCTCGCGGAGGCGGAGGCCATATTCGCTGGCTTTGCTGCGGCGCTGCCAGTGCATGCCGGGCGTCTGATTGCGCCGTTCGATGGCGCACTTGGGACTGTCGCAACGGCTGCCCTTAAGGAACAATTTCACGCCTTCGCGGCGGCAAAGGCGACAAACCGGATCGGTGGTGCGTGCCATGATAAGTACTGAGTTCCAAGTCCTGAGTTCCAAGTCCTAAGTTCTGAGTTGTTCGCTTCGCTCCGCGTCTGAGTGTTGGCTTTTTACTCGGCACTCAGAACTCAGAACTCTTTACGTTATACGCGGCGTTTCTTGGGCGGGCGGCAGCCGTTGTGCGGCAGCGGGGTCACGTCTTCAATGGCCTTGATGTTCAGGCCCGAAGATTGCAAGGCGGTGATGGCCGACTCGCGGCCCGAACCCGGCCCCTTGACGCGCACTTCGACCTCTTTGAGTCCGTACTTGGCGGCGCGTTCGGCGGCCACCTCAGCCGCGCGCTGCGCGGCAAACGGTGTACTCTTGCGGCTACCCTTGAAACCAACCGTGCCCGCCGAGGCGAAGCACAGCGTATCGCCGTTGGTATCGGTGATGGTGACAATCGTGTTGTTGAACGTCGCCTTGATGTGGGCCACACCTCGGCTAACGTTGCGTCGTGTCTTGCGTTTCTTGCTCTTGGCCACGGATACAATTCCCCTTGTCGCTTCCCGAGCGGGGGGCGTTCGCCCCCTGAGCGAAGGCACTCAGGGGGCTAACGCCCCCCGCTCAGTGATTAGCCGCGCATTTCCTTGACGCCCTTCTTGCCCGCCACCGTCTTTCGTGGACCCTTACGCGTGCGCGCGTTGGTGCGCGTTCGCTGTCCGCGAACCGGAAGACTACGGCGATGCCGCAGCCCCCGATAGCATTGAATGTCTTTCAACCGCGCGATGTTCTGTTGAATCGAACGGCGGAGTGGCCCTTCGACCGTGTAATCGCGGTCGAGAATCGTCGCCAAGCGCGCGATGTCTTCGTCGCTCAGCTCCTTGGCCGGACGCTGTGGATCAATGCGCGCTTGCTCGCACAGACGCAGGGCCAGCGAGGGACCGACGCCGTAGATGTAGCGCAGCGAAATATGTGTCGGTTTGTCGTTGGGCAAATCGACGCCCAGGATACGCGGCATGATGCTTCTCCTCGATCAACCCTGGCGCTGTTTGTGACGGGGATTGCTGCAAATGACCAGCAGCTTGCCGTGCCGCCGCACCAGCTTGCAGTTCTCACAGATGCGCTTCACACTCGAACGAACTTTCATCGATAGCCTCCCATCAGCAGATCTTATGCCGGAGTAGGAAAGCGTAACTATAGCAATCCACGCCTACCCCGGCAAGAGGGGAAAACGATTCGCACTCTTGTCGAACGCTTGGCAATCGCAACGAGACCGGGTACAGTATAAGAACCTGCCGCCGCGCTTTCCACAGCCCGGCGTCCTCCCACCATACGCTCTGGAGTCGCTGTCATGCCGATCGTTCTTGGACCTCGCCATCGCTACTGTGACGGCCTTAGCCGACGTTCCTTTTTGCAAATCGGCGGTCTCGCGCTGGGCGGATTGACGCTGCCCAACTTGCTGCGCGCCGAAGCCCGCTCCGGAGCCAAGAAATCGGATCGCTCCGTCATCATGGTCTATTTATCCGGCGGATTGGCGCATCAGGATACATTCGATCTCAAACCGAGCGCTCCCCAAGAAGTACGCGGCGAATTCAAGCCCATCGCCACCAACGTGCCCGGCATCCAGATCGGCGAACTGCTGCCCAACCTGGCCCGCTGCATGGATAAGCTCATTGTCCTACGCTCGCTGGTCGGCCTCCGCGACGAACACAGCAGCTTCCAAAGCACAACCGGCTTCGTGATGAACGAGGTCAAGCGCGACGGCAAACCGCACTTCGGCTCGGTGATCGCCAAGATGCAGGGGCCACGCGATCCCATCGTGCCGCCGTTCGTCGATCTGTTCCCCACCATGCAGCACAAGCCGTATAACAGCCCCAACGCCGGCTTCCTCGGCCGCGCCGCCAGCCCCGCCAAGCTCGACGGCTCCGACCTGGCCGCCATGAAGCTGCAAGCCCTGACGCTCGATCAACTCAGCGACCGCCGCCGCCTGCTGGAAAAGGTTGACACCTGGAAGCGCGACGCCGACGGACGCGATCGCACCGGCATGGACGCGATGTACGAACGCGCGTTCGACGTGCTGACCTCGCACAAACTGGTCGATGCCCTGGACGTGACGCGCGAGCCGGAGGCCGTGCGCGAGCGCTATGGCCGCGGCTCGACCAAACACCTCGGCGACGGCGCGCCCATGTGGAACGATCAACTTCTGATGGCGCGCCGTCTCGTCGAAGCCGGCGCGCGCTGCGTGACGGTGGCCTACGGCTTCTGGGACACGCACGGCCAAAATTTCCGCCATCTGAAGCAACATCTGCCCTTGTTCGATAAAGGTATTTCGGCCTTGGTGGAAGACCTGTACGCACGCGGTCTGGATCGCACCACGACGCTAGTGGTATGGGGCGAGTTTGGCCGCACGCCGAAGATCAACAAAGACGCCGGCCGCGATCACTGGTCCCGCGTCAACGGCGCTCTCTTGTCCGGCGGCGGCATGCGCACCGGCCAAGTCATCGGCTCGACCGACTCCACCGCCGCCGAAGCCAAGGATCACCCCATACCCTACCGCGACGTATTGGCCACCGTTTACCACAACCTCGGCATCGACCCCAACGGCATGGTCTACGACGTCTCCAACCGCCCCACTCCCATTCTCCCCAGCGAAAACCGCCCCATCGAACGTGTGTATTGACGCGATTCCCATAAAAGGGTGCTTTCAGAGCCGCGACCGTGAGGGAGCGGCGTATTGAACCATTTGGAGCGACCGCGCGGGCGAGAGCGACCGTCCGCGCGGCGCATTCATCCCGAACGGCCCTCTTGTCAAACGCGCTTCAAACTCTGAAGAAAAGCAGTGCAATCGCCGTTGCTACTCCTTTTGCCGATGGGGCGAGGAGAGGCGAGGCAGTTCGTGGACTTTGCCGATATGACGACGTGTTTAATCACCGGAGCGACGGGTTTCGTGGGCGGACATCTCGTCGAGGCGTGTGCCGCGCGCGGCTGGAGTCTTCGCGCCCTAGTCCGGGCCAACAGTGAGACGAATGTACTCCAGCGCGCCAATGTCGCTCTCATTCGCGGCGACCTGACGGATACCGCGGCCGTCCGCCAAGCGTTGCAAGGCGTCGAGATCGTCTTTCACTGCGCGGCCAAGGTCGGCGATTGGGGGCCGGTCGAAGAGTATCGCGCCGTGAATGTCGAGGCGCTGCGAAACTTGCTCGACGCCTGCCGCGAACAATCGTTGCAGCGCTTCGTGCATTTCAGCAGTCTCGGCGTCTATGCGGCCCGGCATCACTACGGAACCGACGAAAACGAACCGCTGCCGTCCCATCACATCGACGGTTACACGCAGACGAAAGTCGAATCGGAACAACTCGTGATGAGTTATTATCGCCAACATCAGCTGCCGGTAGTGGTGCTGCGACCGGGTTTCATCTACGGCCCGCGCGATCGCACCTTGATGCCGAGGCTGTTGGAGAATCTGCGTCAACGCAAAGTGCGCTACATCGGCGGCGGCAAGCGGGCCATGAACTGCATCTACGTCGGCAATCTCATTGAGGCGGCGCTGTTGGCCGTCGATAAGCCGGAAGCGGTCGGACAGATTTTCAACCTCACCGACGGCGAATTTGTCTCGAAACGACAGTTCATCGACACCATCGTCGCGGGTTTGAATCTCCCGAAGCCGAAGCGCGTCTCGGTACCGTTGTGGCTGGCGCGCTGCTTGGCTTGGTGGATGGAGCGCGACGCCCGCAAGAAGAATAGTCCTACTCCCCCGCGCCTAACCCAAGGCCGCTTGAAACTGTTCGGTCTCAATCTCGATTTCAGCATCGAGAAAGCGAAGCAACGCCTGGGCTATCGGCCGCGTTGGACTTTCGACGACGGCATGCGCGAAACGCTGGCCTGGTATAAGCAGAATGCGTAGAATGCCTCAACCCGCAAACCCTTCATGGTTCGCCGCGACGCGCAGCGGAGCGCGGAAGAGTCCCGCGCTCCGCTGCGCGTCGCGGCGAACCGAATACGAGGAGCCATTGATGGAACTACAAGGAAAGCGCGCGGCAGTGTTGGTCGAGCAACAATACCAAGAAATGGAAATTTGGTATCCGGTTTATCGTCTGCGCGAGGCCGGGTGCAAGGTGACGCTGGTTGGACCCGAAGCCGGACATACTTATCCGAGCAAACTCGGCTATCCGGCCAAGAGCGACAAAGCGGCCCGCGATGTCTCGGCCAACGATTTCGACATCCTCGTCATTCCCGGCGGCTTCGCTCCCGATTTTCTGCGCCGGCACGAGTCGGTAATTCGTTTTGTGAGCGACATGGCCGAACAGGGCAAAGTCATCGCCGCCATCTGTCATGGCCCGTGGGTGCTGTGTTCGACCCAAGCGCTGAAGGGCAAACGCGCTACTTGTTTTTTCGCTATCAAAGACGATGTCAGCAACGCTGGAGCGCGTTACGTCGATGAGGAAGTGGTGCGCGACGGCAACCTGATTACCAGTCGGAAGCCCGACGATCTGCCGGCATTTATGCAGGCGATTTCCCAAGCGGCGCGCGAACTGAAACCGGCAATGGCGGGGGCGCGCTAACGGAGGTTAGCCGCGACCCGAAGGGGAGCGCAGGCTTGCTCTCGCGCTCCCCTTCGGGTCGCGGCTAACCAAAGACGAATCCACAACAACGGGGTAATTCATCCATGAGTTCCAACCAGTTCTCTCCCACCAAAGAAGACAAATTCGCCTTCGGCGTCTGGTGCCTCCAGAACCGAGGCCGCGATCCGTTCGGCGATCAGACTCGTCCGGAATTGCCGGCGCTCGAATGTATCAAGGGCTTGGCCCAGCGCAACTGCTACGGGTTCGAGTTCCACGATAACGACATTATCCCCTTCGGTGCCAGCACCGCGCAGCGCGAGCAGATCCTCCGCGACGTAAAAAAGGCCATCGGCGATTGGGGCATCAAGGCGACGATGGCCACGACGAACACCTTCTATCACCCCGTTTTCAAAGACGGCGCGTTCACCAGCACCGACCCCGCCGTGCGTCTGTACACGACGCAAAAAGTAATGCGGGCCATCGACGTGGCCGCCGACCTGGGCACGCAACTGTTCGTCTTCTGGGGCGGACGCGAGGGCGTCGAGGTGGATGCCAGCAAGGATCCGGTCGAGGCGACCAAGTGGTTCCGCGAGTCGATGAACTTTCTGTGCAACTACGTTCTCAGCCAGGGCTACGATATCAAGTTCTCGATTGAGCCGAAGCCGAACGAGCCGCGTGGCGACCTGTATTTGCCGACCGTCGGCAGCGTCCTCGCCTTCATCGCCACACTCGACCATCCGGAGATGGTCGGCATCAATCCCGAGACGGCTCACATCAAAATGGCGGGGTTGAATCCCTACCACGAGTTCGCCCAGGCGCTCGATGCCGGCAAGCTGTTCGACGTGCATCTCAACGGGCAAAAGCCGCTGCGCTTCGATCAGGATCTCACCTACGGCAGCGACGATTTGAAGGAAGCGTTCTTCACGGCCAAGCTACTCGTCGATCACAAATATCCCGGAACCATCGGCTTCGACGCCCATCCCTATCGCAGCGAATCCGACCCGTGGGACTTCGTGGACCGCAATATGCGCACCTACAAGATTATGCAAGCGAAGGTGCGGCAGTTCAACGAAAACAAAGAGATTCAGGATATTCTTAAGGATATTCATGGCGCGAGTGCCAACCTGCGCGGCTTCACGGCGCAATTCAGCAAGGAATCGGCGCAGAAGCTCAAGGACATGACGTTCGAGCCGGAGAAATTGGCGACGCGCAAACTGCCCTACGAACGACTCGATCAGCTGTTGACGGAGCTGTTGTTGGGGGTGTTGTAAGATGACAATCCCTCGTTTAGCCGCGACGCACCGCGGAGCGCGTGAGCAGATACGCGCTCCGCTGCGCGTCGCGGCTAAACGAGGACGGTAGGTTCAAGTGAACAATTCCGCCTTCGCCAGCGGCAAGCCCTGTGCGTCCTTCGGCGACAACAGCGGGGGGACGGCGTCCCTCAGCGGCCATCGGATGCCGATTTGCGGATCGTTCCACATCACGGTTCTCTCGCTTTTCGGATCGTAATAATCTGTGACTTTGTAGACGATCTCGGCCCACTCGCTGACGGTGTAGAAGCCGTGGGCGAAGCCGGCGGGAACCCAGAGCTGACGGTGATTTTTCGCCGACAAGGTGACGCCGACCCAATGGCCGAAGGTCGGGGACGAACGGCGAAGATCGACGGCCACGTCGAAGATCTCGCCGGCCACGACGCGGACGAGTTTGCCCTGCGGTTTGTGGATCTGATAGTGCAAGCCGCGCAGCACGCCCTGCCGCGAGCCGGAGTGATTGTCTTGCACCATCGGCTGCGCGATGCCTGCCTCTGTGTATTTCTGGGCCTGATACGTCTCCAGGAAGAATCCCCGTTCGTCTTGAAAAACGCGCGGTTCAATCGAAAGCACTTCGGGAATCGTCGTGGGGATGAACTGCATGGCACCGCCACCTTCAACGTAAGAGGAAAAGCCGACCGATTCGGCTCATTCGGGTTTTGATAGCAGGCGGAGAGTGCGCTGGGAAGGCGAACCCGTCGCCGTCGCTCCCTTGCGATCCACGCCGACTCTCGTAACATAATCTGTCGTAGAGCCTCCGGCGCGAAAGGGGAGGCCGAGTTAACCGTTGAGAGATAGGAATACCGATCATGGTCGAACGCCGCATCGAGTTGAATCGCCGCTATCATCGTAAAAAAAAGATGGCGAAGCTGAAAGAACGTCTCGCCGCCGCCAAGAGCAATTCCGAACGCGAGACGATCCTGCGTAAGATACACATTCTCAGTCCGTGGTGGCAAGAACCCGCCGTTCAGAATTGACGGTTGCGAACGGAAGCGCCCTCGCTTATCTTTGGAGGAGAGGCATTCCACCCACGCATCCAGGAGCGCTCTCATGTCCACGGAGAACGATGTACCGTTGGGAGACGATTCGCGTCGCTATTACGAGCAACAGTTCGGCGACCGCATTCGCCAAGTGAACAAAGGCCGAGGCGCGACGCCGAAAAGCAACTCCGAGGGCTCCAACTGGAGTAGCCGCGCCGGTTGTGGAGGCGGAGCGGTGGCGGCGTTTGTCATCATCCGGATCGTGATTGCCCTGTTTCGCGTGTCGTCGAGTCATTCGTCCCAGAATTACTCGAATCCGGATCCGACCGCGTTTCATCAAGATCTGGATCGGTTGCTCCAACAGAACCGCGAGCAACAGGGCGATCTGCCGGTACCCGTCGATGGGGCAGCCAAGGGAATCGGCTTGATCCAGCTCGTGGGCAAGGAAGACATCCCGCTGCCGAAAGGTCTGTGCTATCGCATCCACCGAGAGAGCCTAGGACCGGGAAACTCGCCGGGCAAACATATCCTCCAACTTCTGGACCCCGACGCACGCGCCCTTCTCATTCGTTCGGCGGAGGGAAACGAACTCCTGCCTCAAGAAGAGAAGGATTTGCTCGAAGCCTTGGACGATGTGTTATACGAGAATAACTTTTACGACGCGGTCGTCTTTCGCAACGTGCCCGGAGTGGCCATCTGGCGATTGCTCGGCGACATCGGCTCGCCGCGTTCCAATCGCCAGCTCCTCGAAAAGTGCTATCCTCAACAAATCGTGCCGCTCGACAAGCGCGACAAGTTAAACGATCGAGACCGGGCGCGCTGGAAAGAGCAGGCGCAGGAAGATCTGGACAAGGCCAAGGCGGAAGACCGGCGCGCCAAGTAATCGGCGAACTGGCTGCGCGAGCAGCCGGGTATCTTTGTGCGAGGCATCGTTCGCATGGTTCGTTTGACGCATGAGCCGATCGACTATCCTTCGCTCGCCGAGCAAGTCCGCCGTTCGCA
>JAKBCS010000179.1 GCA_021807595.1 Planctomycetota bacterium
ATTCGGGATAGCCGCTGCATCCGAGGAATGGGCCGGTCTTGCCCATGCGTTCGAGCATGGTCTTGCCGCAAGTCGGACAGGCGTACTCCGTTTCGACCGGCTGCGGCCTCGCTTCCTCGCCTTCTTCCGGCTTGATGAACTTGCAGCCTTCCTTGAAGCCGGAACAGCCGATGAAGTAGCGATGCGTCTTCTTGCTGTAGTTGCGCACCAGCGGTTTCTGGCATAGCGGACACATCTCGCCCGTCTCTGCCCCGCGCTGGACCGGCATCTTGTCCTCGGCGATTTTGAGCGCCTCGGAGAACGGTCCCCAGAATTCGTTGAGGACTTCGTTGTAGCGCGCCTGCTTCGCCTCGATCTGATCCAGTTCCTCCTCCATGTGGCTGGTGAATTTCAGATCCATGACTTTCGGGAAATGCTCGGTGAGCAAGTCGGTTACGCTCTTGCCGATTTGCGTGGCATAGAAACGGCGATCTTTCACCTCAATGTAGGCGCGTTCCGGAGAGGTGATTTTGTGGATGATGGTGGCGTAAGTACTCGGTCGGCCAATGCCTTCTTTCTCGAGCGCTTTGACCAGCGAGGCTTCGTTGTAGCGCGGCGGCGGCTGGGTGAAATGTTGGCTCGCCGTCAGATCGAGACGATCGAGTTTCTGCTGCTCGCTCAGCGAGGGGAGCGTGGCGTCCTCTTGTTTGCCGGACGGCGGCAACACCTTGCGATACCCGTCGAACTTCAGCACCTTGCCCTGAGCCTTGAACAAACCCGACGGCGCTTGGGCATCGACGGTCGGCTTCGCCAGAATCTCGACGTTGGTGACGGCGAAGACGGCGGCGGCCATCTGGCTGGCGACGAAGCGCTGATAGATCAGCGTGTACAAGCGCAGTTGATCGCCGGACAAACCCAGTTGGGCCACGCGCTCCGGCGTGTAACCCAGGTCGGTCGGACGGATCGCCTCGTGGGCCTCCTGAGCGCTCTTGCCCGAAGGATAAGAATGTGGCTTTTCGGGGAGATAGCGTTCGCCGTACTTGTCGTCGATGTGGCCGCGCACAGCTTGCAGCGCCTCGGCGGAGATACGCGTACTATCGGTACGCATGTAAGTGATGAGCGCGATCGATCCCTCTCTGCCGAGATCGACGCCTTCGTAGAGACGTTGCGCCGTCTTCATCGTGCGGTCGCCGCTGAATCGTAGACGGAGAAACGCCGTCTGTTGCAGGCTGCTCGTCGTGAACGGCGCTTGCGGCTTTTCGGCGCGATCCTTTTGCTCCAATTTGGCAACGCGATAGTCCGCACGATCGAGCAGACGGGCGATGGTCGCGGCCGTCTCTTCGTTGGCGGCCTCAAATTTCTTGCCGTCCCACTGAGACAGTTCGGCGAGAAATGTCCCGGGTGGGGTTTTGGGCGACCCGGCAGCTAACGCAGCCGGGTGATGGGCATCGGACCCGGCAGCTAACGCAGCCGGTTCGCCGGACTCGCCCTTGGTTTTCGCCAACACCAGCGCCAACGGCTTCGGTTGCATCGCCACCGTCCCCGTTGGAGCGAGCGATGCCACGATCTTCCAGTATTCCGAGGGTACGAACGCCTCGATCTCGCGTTCGCGGTCCACGACCAGACGCAGCGCCACCGACTGGACGCGACCGGCGCTGGAGCGTTTCGCTACCTTCTTGCTCAAAAGTCCGCTCAACGGAAAACCGACGACGCGATCGAGAATGCGCCGCGCCTCTTGTGCGTGAACGCGATCCATGTCGATCTTGCCCGGTTGCGCAATGGCCTTCTGCACCGCCGAGCGGGTGATCTCGTTGAAGGTGATGCGGAAGACGCGCGGATCGTCGTCGAGCCCCAAGGCGTCTTCGATGTGCCAGGCAATGGCCTCGCCTTCGCGGTCGGGGTCGGTGGCGAGATAAATGTTATTCGACTTGGCCGCCTCGCGCTTGAGTTCGGCCAAGATCTCCTTGGCGGTACGGCGGCGGGAAGCACCTTTGCCGTTGCCTTCGGCGCGGTCGACGACAACGTAGGTCGGCAGCCAACCGCCTTCGATGTCGATGCCGGCGACTTTCTCGCCGGGCTTGCGTCGGCGCGGCAGATCGCGGACGTGGCCGTAGCTGGCCAGCACTTTGAAATTCGCGCCGAGATACTTGTTGATCGTCTTCGCCTTGGCCGGCGACTCGACGATGACCAGATCTTGCACTCCCTTGCCACCACTTCTTGCGGTCGTGGCCGGAGCTTTGCTCGTCTGCCGTTTCGTCTCCACGGACGACTTGCTCGTTTTGCGCGGGGACGCCGACTTGGCGCGGCGGCTCGCTGGCGGAGCTACCTCTTCGGTCGCTTGCTTCTTGCGTGCGGGCACTGCCGTCTCCCTGTTGCTGTTGTGTTATGGGTGAGACTCGCTACAATCTCCACTTTGAGCGAAGTCCGCCTTTCACCCATACTATAGCTTTGCGTTGGGTGTCAAGACCCACGGTGATTCGGCAGGGCGACGGATTGACCTAAAGCGAGGAATGCCAATGGCCTTTCATCCCTTCAAACACTTTCGCAAGCGCCAGAAAATCTACCTGGCCTGTCTCACCATCCTGACGATGGTTATCTTCGTCGCCCAGTTCGGTGCGGGCGATCCGTTCACGCGCTTGCAACAATGGATCGGCATGAATGTCGCGCACGGCGATCCCGTCCTCGAATTATACGGCAAGAAGATCTACGAAGAGGAACTCACCCGTCTGCGTTGGCGGCGCGATTTGGCCAGCGAGTTCGCTCTGTACAACGCCGACATCATTCCGCCCCTACAAAAAGCCATAAGCGATATTCAGAAGAAATACGGGGAAAAAAAGAGCAAGACCGAGATCAATCCCGTATCCAACGTCCTCGATGAGATAACCCGAGCGTTCGGCGAAGCGAGCATGAAGCAGCGGCCCGAAGAGCGATTGATCCCGCTACGCAACGTGTTGACTCTCCTCGTCAACGAGCAACTCAATTCTTCCGCCGTTCAAGGCAACCTCGAATACTACCACGCCATCGACGCCTTGATCACCAACTTGTCGCTGCAAATGTGGGCCTTCGATCCCAGCCGCCGACCCAACGATTCTTATTTCGGGGGAAGTACATCGCGCTACGAGGATCAACTCGACTTCCTCCTTTGGACGCATCAGGCCGACCAACTCGGCATCACCTTGACGCAAGCCGACCTCTGCCGCGAGATGAATCGCCTCTGGGGCAACGGTGATTTCCTCGCGCCCAACGGCAAGCTCGACAAAAACGAGTACGTCGTGAACTTCTTCCAAAACAACAAGAAATACCACAAGACGCTCCGGGCCAACGATTTGATCGTCGCCTTGACCGACGAATTTCGGGTCGGTTTGGCCAAACAAGCGCTGCTTGGGTCGGCCTCCGGAGTTCGCTCCTACCGCGATGCCGTGGACGGGATTCACGTCGGCCCTTCGGTCTCCACCCCCGATGAGTTCTATCAGTATTTCAAAGATCAGCGGACTACCTTGTCCTTGATGATGTTGCCGATCTCCGTCCAGTCTTTCGTGAGCAAAATCGAGGTGAAGCCCACGGAAACCGATTTGGTGAATCTCTACGAGCGCTACAAAAACGACGAACCTTCGCCGACCCGGCGTCAACCGGCTTTCAAGCAGCCCCGTCAAATCAAAATGGCCTATTTCAGCTACCGATGGGAAGGCCCGTATGCGCGGAAGCTGGCCGCCAAGGCCATCGAACTATTGCCGACGTTCCGCGTCGGACACTTGGCTTCCACGGCGTTCGGAGCCGGCCCCGCTTGGGCCGCCAGCGCCGCCGGGTACGCGGAGTTGGATACGCTCTTGCTGTCCTTTTACGATGATTATAAGAGGGATGAAGCCGCCCGATCCAAAGTCCGCTACGACCTCGACGACACGAATCGTTTCGGCCAACCGTACGATCTGATGGACGCGCGTGCCGTGGAAACGGTAGCCTCCACCGCGACCGTGGGCGAACTATTGGGCGGCTTGGCCACCGGCGGCTCCGCGCTCGGCGCGCCGCTGACCTGGCTGGGAACGAACGAGTTTGCCGAACGCGCCACGCTGACCTCGTTGGCCTCGGCCGTTCTGGCCGGAGGCGGGGATAGCGCCGCTGCACCGCTCGCCGCGGCCGTCTTGCCCATGCGCTTCCGTCATACCCAGCAACCGTTCGAGAGCGTCCGCGAAGAGTTGGCAGACCGCTATCAGAACCGCCTCGCGCGGCATCTGATGGAGGGTTACATCGACAACTTCCGCAAAGAAGTGGAAGAAGCACTGGCAAAGCACTCCGAAACGAAACTGAAAGAATTGCTTAAAAAGGCCCAAGACGACGGGGCTATCGAGACTGTCCATGTGATGGCGACCCCCCGAACGAAACGAGAGATCGACGACAATCTCGAACCGGAGTTGGTCGATTTGCGACAAGCCTACGATGCGACGTTGGATAACCCCCTTCAACTCTACAACGAGGTTCGCCCCGATTTCGCGACGTTGCTGTTCCACCCGTTCGGGCCGACGATGATCGACCGCCGCATGGTCGAATTGGGAATGAAAGTCGATCCTCCCAAGCGCGCGCAGCAGTTCCGATCGAGTTCCCAAGACGTCGGCTGGATTTTTGTCCGCATCGACGATCGACCCGCGAAGGTGCGTCCGTTCGAGGACATACGCAAGGAAGTCCGCGATGCTTGGATATTCGACCGAGCACGCAAACTGGCGCGCGAGACGGCGATGCGGATTAACGAGGAAGTGAAAGAGAAATATCCCGTGCCCGATCTGGCGCGCCGCTTCCTTATCGAACAGAATTTGGGCGCGATCTTTGAATTGAACCAGGTGGCGCGCATGGTCGGTCCCGCCTTCCCGCAACCGGGGCGGGGGTTGTTTTTCCACGATTATCGCGCCTATCAACCGCCGCGAGAGTTCATCGCCTATCCGCCCGCCGATTTCGTCGATCGACTGCTGACGTTGAAACGGCGCGGCGAATCGACGGTGGTGGCCGACCGGCCCGTACACCATTTCTACGTCGCCGTGCTGCGCGAAGATCCGCGCCCGCCGGATATGAAGGATTTTCAGGATGTATATAGTCTATCATTGCCGAGCAAGTTCGCCTTGCCCATGCAGCAGGAATCGCTTTGGGATAAAATGATGGACGAACGGAGACGGAAGGACGCGCGAACCCTGTTGGAGCAAATGCGCGCCGAAGCGACTAACTCGTTGAAGGACGGCGACTACATTCTGCCCGATACGCTTCGCAACCGCAGCGAATCGAACGAGTGAGAGACTATCCGCAAAGCCCCCTCTCCCTTGTACGCAGGGGAGAGGGGGTTCTCGAATACGCCTCTGAGAGTGGGTCTCCGAGGGGTTAGCCGCGATGCGGAGCGCGTAGGGCAGACCTACGCGCTCCGCGTCGCGGCCAACCGAATTCTTTCCTCCGAGCGAGGATGCGAGGAAAGGGAAGCCATCGTGGCGCGTCTACGCACTTTTATCGCCATCGACGTGGATCGGACGATCCGCGATCGCTGTTTGGCTCTGCAAGAATCGCTGGCGCGGAGCGGCGCGGAGTTGAAGTGGGTCGAAGCGGAGAACATCCATTTGACTTTGCTGTTTCTCGGCGAAGTGGAAGATAGAACCTTGGCGGCTTTGTGTCGGGCGGTCGCCGAAGGCTGCGCTAGCCACCGGCCCTTTTCGATGAGCGTCGAGTCGGTCGGCTGCTTTCCCAATCCGCGTCGTCCGCGCATCGTCTGGGTCGGCGTCGGTTCGGGGGCCGGCGAGGTGATGGCTTTGCACGATGCCCTGGAGCCGCCGCTGCTCGAATTGGGCTGCTACCGGCGCGAGCAGCGCGCCTACTCGCCGCACATCACGTTGGGGCGCATCAAGGGCGAGGAGCCGTCGGACGATTTGGCGACGGCGTTGGCCAAACAAGCCAAGTGGCGTGGCGGCGAGACCATGGTGCGCGAGGTGCAGGTGCTTAGCAGCGAATTAACTTCGCGCGGTCCCATCCACACCGTTCTAAGCCGCGCCAAATTAGGCGCGCGCTGAAGCCCATTTATCGGCGCAGCCAAGCCCGCATGACCGAGAGCATCTGCTCGGTGTCCACCGGCTTGGAAAGATAATCCCACGCTCCCGCCTCGATGCACTTCTCGCGGTCGCCCTTCATGGCCTTGGCTGTGACCGCGATGATCGGCAGCGATTTCAAGCGCTCGATTTTGCGGATCTCGCGCATGGTGTCGATACCGTCCAACTCCGGCATCATAATGTCCATCAGCACGATGTCGATGTCGTGTTGAAGTTGCAACAGCTTGATGGCGTCGCGGCCGTTGTCGGCCGAAACGATGGTCATATCGTGGTCTTCCAAGACCGTGGACAAGGCGAAGATATTGCGCATGTCATCGTCCACGATCATCACCTTCTTGCCGGCCAACACTTTCTCCGCGTTGCGCAGATCGTCGAGAATGCGACGCTGCGCTTCCGGCAGCTTGCTGAGATCCTGATGGAGAAAGAAGGCGGCTCGGTCGATGAGACTCTCCGGCGTCGAGATACGGCGAACGGGCAATGCGTCGCCGTCCACCGTTCGCCAGCCATTCTCCGCCGCCCAGCGTCCGCCGTCCGCGAAGCCCGAAGACTCGGCGTAGACGAGAATTGGCAGCGGCGAACGCCAACCGGAGGAAGGGAGTTGGATGGAAGCGAGCGAGGGTGTATCCGCATCGACGATCAGGCAATCGATGGGTCGTTCGCGGATGAGACGCAGCGCCTCTTCTCGATCCTCGGTCAATAGAACCTCGATTTCGCTGCCGTCGAAACATTGCAGGGTACGATGGAGGCGTTCCGTGTTGGACGCGAATACGAGTAGATTCCGAGGAGTTCGTTGCAGAAACTCCTTCAAATCGTCCATCAGTTCGTCCACCGTCTCTTTATTGGGGATGGGTTTGGCGACGAACCGCAGCGCTCCGGACGAGAAGGACCGTTCGCGCGCTTCGTCGGTGGAGATGACGCAGACGGGAAGATGGCGAGTGGCGGCGTCGTTCTTGAGACGTTCCAACACGCGCCAGCCATCAATGTCGGGCAAGAAGATGTCCAAGGTCAAGGCGTGAGGTTTATATTCGCGCGCCATGGCCAGGGCGGCCGCGCCTAGCGACGTCACCAGACATTTCATCCCCTTCTCGCGGGCCGTCTCCAACAGCACACGCGCGAAGCTAACATCGTTCTCGACAATTAGCACGATGCGATCGCCCGGTTCGATGCGGCCTCGGTCGTCGTCGAGTTCGTTCAGCGCCGGCACCGGCAGTCGTTCGCCGTTGGTCGTCCCGTTCGCCGTATCCTCCCAAAGCAAGGTATCGGGAGAATCGATGGCATTCTCGAACGGATGGGCGAAAGTTGTCCGGTTGTCGTGCAAGAGCGCCGTTTCACCTCCCGTTTTGCGAACCGTGCGCGGCGTGTAGACCTGTGGCAGATAGAGGCTAAATGTACTCCCGTGCCCCGGCCGACTCATCAAGCGGATCTCTCCTCCCAAGAGGCGCGATAGTTCGCGGCTGATGGCCAGACCTAGACCCGTGCCGCCGTATTTGCGACTCGTCGAACCGTCGGCCTGCTGAAACGCCTCGAAAATAATCTGCTGTTTGTCGGGAGGAATGCCGATACCGGTATCGCTTACCGAGAACGCCAACACCGACGCGGCCCGATTCAAGTCCTCGTTGTCGCGGCTCCAACCATCCACCGCCCGCGACACGTTCAGAGTGACTTGACCGTGATGCGTGAACTTGAAGGAGTTGGACAGCAGATTTTTAATCACCTGTTGCAGGCGCTTGGCGTCGGTGAAGATCGAGCGGGGCAGGTCCGGTGCCATGCGGATGAAGAACTCGACGCTCTTATTCTCGGCCATGTGGCGGAAGGTCCGTTCGACGTAACCGCGCAACTCGTCGAGACGCAATTCGCTGACATCGACGACCACCGTCCCCGATTCGATCTTGGACAGATCGAGAATATCGTTAATCAGCATCAGCAGATCGTTGCCGGACGAGTGGATCGTTTTGCTGAACTCGCGCTGACGCGGCGTCAGATTGCCTTCGGGATTCTTCGTCAGCTGGTCGGAGAGGATGAGCAAACTGTTCAGCGGCGTGCGCAGTTCGTGCGACATATTAGCGAGGAACTCGGATTTGTATTTCGAGGTCAGCGCCAGTTGTTTGGCCTTCTCTTCCAAGGCGCGCCGCGCGTGTTCGACTTCTTGATTCTTGCGTTCGACTTCTTGATTCTGATGCGCGAGCAGGCCCGCCTTCTCTTGCAACTCCTGGTTCGTTTTCTCCAGCTCTTCGCCGCGGCTGGACAGTTCGCGGGCCAACGATTGCGATTGCTTCAGTAGATCCTCGGTGCGCATGTTGGCTTCGATGGTGTTGAGAACGATGCCGATCGATTCGGTCAATTCGTCCAGAAACGCTTCGTGCGTCGGATTGAAGCGCTCGAACGAAGCCAATTCGAGAACCCCTTTAAGTTGCTTTTCAAACAGCACGGGCAGGACGATGATGCTGCGCGGCGCGGCTTGACCCAGACCCGAAGAGATGCGGATGTAATCGGGCGGCGTGTTGGTGATGTGGATTTTCTTGGTCTCGACGGCGCACTGCCCGACCAACCCTTCGCCCAGCGAGACTTCTTGAGTAACGGAGCCTCGTTCGGCGTAGCTGGCCAACAATTTGAGACGTTCTTTCTCGCCTTCCTTCTGGCCGGGCGGCAAAACGTAGAAGACGGCTTGCTGAGCGGCGACGACCGGAGCGAGTTCGGACAGGATGAGACGACCGACGGCGTTGAGATCGCGCTGGCCTTGGAGCATTCGGCTGAACCGGGCCAAGTTCGTTTTGAGCCAATCTTGTTCGCTGTTCTTGCGCGTCGTGTCCTTGAGGTTGCGGATCATCTCGTTGATGTTGTCCTTCAAGGCGGCCACTTCTCCCAACGCCTCTACGGTGATGGAGCGCGTGAGGTCGCCCTTGGTGACGGCGGTGGCCACCTCGGCAATGGCGCGAACTTGAGTCGTCAAGTTGGCGGCCAACTGATTGACGTTTTCGGTCAGTGCTTTCCAGGTGCCGGCCGCGCCGGGAACCTTGGCCTGCCCGCCGAGCTTGCCCTCGACGCCGACTTCGCGGGCCACGGTCGTTACCTGGTCGGCGAACGTGGCGAGCGTGTCGATCATGCTGTTGATCGTGTCGGACAGGGCGGCGATTTCCCCTTTGGCATCGACGGTCAATTTCTGTTTCAGATCGCCCGTGGCTACCGCCGTCACCACGATGGCGATGCCGCGCACCTGGCTGGTCAAGTTACCGGCCATGAAGTTGACGTTATCGGTTAGATCCTTCCAGATGCCGGACACCCCCTTGACCTGAGCCTGTCCGCCGAGTTTGCCTTCGGTGCCGACTTCGCGGGCCACGCGCGTCACTTCGGAAGCAAACGAACTGAGTTGATCGACCATCGTATTAATAGTGTCTTTTAACTCCAAAATCTCGCCTTTGACATCGACGGTGATTTTCTTCGACAGATCGCCGGTGGCCACGGCGGTCGTGACGGCGGCGATGTTGCGGACCTGAGCCGTCAAGTTACCGGCCATGAAGTTGACGTTATCGGTTAGATCCTTCCAGATGCCGGACACCCCCTTGACCTGAGCCTGTCCGCCGAGTTTGCCTTCGGTGCCGACTTCGCGGGCCACGCGCGTCACTTCCGCCGCGAACGAGCTGAGCTGATCCACCATGGTGTTAATGGTGTCTTTTAACTCTAAAATTTCGCCGCGCACATCGACGGTGATTTTCTTGG
>JAKBCS010000180.1 GCA_021807595.1 Planctomycetota bacterium
AGTGGTTTCACGTCACTGGTATCACACCCGCTCTGAGCGCCTCTGTGGCCGAGACGACGCGCGAAGCGATGCAGGCCGCCCGCGCCGCCGGGGTGCAAACGAGCATGGACCTGAACTATCGCGTCAAACTGTGGAGCCAAGCCGAAGCTGGCCGCTGCATGAGCGATTTGATGCAGTTTTGCGACGTGCTGATTACCACAGAGGAAGACATCGAGCGAGTTTTCGGCATCGCGGGCAAGGACTACGAGGAGGCCGCCGTTCGTGTCGCCGACCGCTTTCCCCTGAAAGCTGTTGCCATCACCTTGCGCGACAATCCGCTGGTATGGAAGAACACTTGGACTGCCATCGTCTACCACGATCGGCGCGTACTGCGAACGAGGACTTATGAGGTCGAAATTGTGGACAGACTCGGCGCGGGCGATTCGTTTGCCGCCGGTTTGATTCACGGTCTGCTCGACGACGATTGGCAGAAGGCTCTCGATTTCGGCGTGGCCGCCAGCGCCATCAAGCACTCGATCCCCGGCGACTTCGCCTGGATTACTCGTTCCGAAGTCGAGGCGTTGTTGAAGGGACCGGGGTTGCGCATTAGCCGCTGATTCCACTAACGAGGGAATCTCGCCATGCTTCTCACGCGAGACGGGGCGCGCGAATTGGATCGCCGAGCCGTGCAGGAGTTCGGCGTTCCGGGCATCGTACTGATGGAGAATGCCGGTCGCGGCATGGCCGAGTTGCTGCGTTCGCTGGGCATTTCAGGGCCGGTGGCCATCTGTTGCGGCAAGGGTAATAACGGCGGCGATGGCTTTGTCATCGCGCGCCATCTCGACAATGCCGGAGTACAGGTGCGCGTGCTGTTGTTCGCCGATCCCGCGCATCTTTCCGGCGATGCCGCCATCAATTATCGCATCGTCGCCGCCAGTGAAATCCCGGTCGAAAGGTTCTCCGTTCCGCCTCTCGATGAGGATCGCCTGCTTTCGCACGTTCGCGATGCCGATTGGATCGTGGATGCGTTGTTCGGGAGCGGGTTGCGCGGCCCGGTGGAAGCGCCGTTCAATCGGGTTCTCGCCTCCATCAACGCCAGCAAGGCGAAGGTCTTCGCGGTCGATATACCCAGCGGTCTCGATTGCGACACCGGTTTGCCGTTGGGCATCGCCGTGCGGGCGCAGCATACGGCGACCGTAGCGGCCATAAAAAAGGGTTTCGTGGAGCCATCCGCCGCCGGCTGGCTCGGTCGAGTGCATTGCATCGACATGGGAGCGCCGCGCCTCTTGTTTCAACGGATGGAAGAATGAAGGCGAAGGGGAGGGGCGACGAGCGGTTCAAACGAGTAGGGCGTACTTGGATTCGACAAATTCAAATTCCGCCGCCCAAAAGAGGAGACGGTAGCGCGCTCGTTCGAGACCGAGCAACTCCTCGCGCGAGGCGGCCACAATCTCGTAGAATAAAGCCTCGACCGCTTCCAGGACAAACGGTTCGTCGCCGTCCCATACGATCAACTGTGAGGAATCGATCTGTAGCTCAGCATCGAGCAGTATGCCGTCGAGAATGCAGCGTAGAGTCAATGTCCGCTCCTTTTGGGTCGTGGGCTTCGCTCTCCCTTTCCTTCACCCAGCCTACCGTTTTATCGGCCTCACTTCCAAGGTCGGTAGGCTTCGCCGCTTCTCAACGCGGTCGGAAACATCTATGATAGACGGCGAACGACTAGTCCACGGCGTCGAAAAGGCTGCCTCGATCGGCTCCGCGCGTTGGCAATAAGGAGTTCTCGATGAGCGATGTTCCGCAACCGTCCAGTCTGCCGCCCTCCGTCCCTCCGCCTGGAACTGGACTTGGGTCGCATCGCCCCGTGCTGCTGCCTCCACCCAACGGTCGCTCCCCTTTTCTCGGATGCGCTTTCGCGCTTTCGTTCGCAGTGAACCTGCTCGGCGGAGTGGTCATCGCGCTGGTTTGTCTCGGCTTTTTCTTCAAGGGTAAGTCCGAATCCGGCCCGCTGTCGGAACAGCATTATTCCGGCAAGCGTGGGGCCGACGACAAAGTGGCAATTATCACGGTGGACGGCGTGTTGCTCGAAGGTTTGCTCGGCTATGCGCACAAGCAGATCGAGCAAGCCGCCGCCGATAAACACGTCAAAGCTATCGTCGTTCGCATCAACAGTCCTGGCGGCAGCATCACCGCCAGCGACGATCTCCATCGCAAGCTGGTCGAATTGCGCGACGGCGATGGCAAAAAGAACCGCGCCAAACACCCGCTGATCGTGTCGATGGGCGCGATGGCCGCTTCGGGCGGATACTACATCGCCATGCCGGGAGAGACGCTGTTCGCCGAGCGCACCACCGTCACCGGATCTATCGGCGTCTACTCGTCGTTCCCCAACGTCAAGGGACTGGCCGACAAATACGGCGTGAAAATGAACACCATCAAGCAGGGACAGATCAAGGACAGCGGCTCGCCGTTTGCCGAGATGACCGAACACGAACGCCAAGTCTGGCAAGACATGGTCGATACCGCGTATCAGCATTTTGTGGGGATCGTCGAAACCGGCCGCCCCATGCTCGCCGGAGGCAATTTGCTAAAGCCTCTGATGATTCAACCCGTCAATCCCAAGCCCGAATTTCTGAAAAAGGGTGAAGAGCCGCCGCTGCCGTACAAGCGCTATCTCGCCGACGGAGGCGTATGGACCGCCGAGAATGCCGTGAAGTATCAACTCGTCGATAAAATAGGCACTCTCGACGACGCCGTGCAGTTAGCGCACGACAAGGCCGGCCTCAATGAGAATTATGAGAGCATTAAGTACGAGCGCCCGAATTCGTTCTTCGACGTGCTGGGTCTCGGCGCGAAATCGCACACGGGAACGAGCGGTTCCGTTCTCGATCCGGCTCGATTGGAAGCTGCTTTCTCACCGCGCGTGTGGTATCTCATGCCGGGAGCGGAGACTTCCAGTCTTTTTGCCGCCATGCGTGAGTGAGCCATGAGCCGACCGTATCGCGCGATTTTTCTCTTGACATTCCCGTGGTTCGCGCTTGGCCTGTTGACAGCGGGCCGATTCGACGACGAGGCCCAAGATGTCGGGATTGATTCGCGCGCCTTCGCCAAGTTGCAACGCGGCATGACGCCCGAACGAGTGCGTTCCCTCGTCGGTTCCCCGAAACGAATCTCCCGCCAGTTTTTTTACCATCGCTACCGCGAACAATGGGTGTACGACGCCCCCGTTTCCATTCGCCTCACCTTCGATTGCTGGCGCGGGCAAAAACCCGAACTCCTCACACCGCCGACCGTCCCAATCGATGATACGCGAAACCGATAAGCCCTTCCCCCCGCTACTCCGCTGGAGAGAGAGCTTTGCACCTCGCCTCAACGTCGAACCGAGAAGCCCCTCTCCACTGTGTTCAGGGGGTGTGGAAGTGGGTCTTTCCGAGGTTTCTTGCCCCCTACCCGTCTCCCTTGAGTACAGGAGTGAGGGGGTCTTAGTGCATCGCCTAAGTGTCGATGCGACGCCTACATTCGACTTTTTCGCCCCTATCCGCCTAATAATCCCCTGTCGGCAGCAAATTGAGTAAAGAAAGAAAGGCGAATCGCCGCACCCTCGACCATTTGTCGGATATACTTCCATCGCGTTTCGGAAACTAGATGGCGACGGCCAAGTAGAGGCTTTCCCCTTCCTGTCCTGGATCTTGAGGACGAGCGGGAATAGCCAGGCGAGCGGAATCGGCTCGTTCGATGTACCGGGATTGGCCAACCGATGAATATATGTACAGATAGATCCCTTTCCTGCCGTTTTGGATCGGAATGATGGTAAATCCGGCAGTCGAGTGTTTAATAATTGACCAGTTTCCACTTGTCACGACAAAGCCAGCGGGATCGGTCGTGCTGGAAAGACAAGAGAAATCGAGATTTATAGAGATTTAGGCAAAAAATTGTCGCGATCGGAAAGACGGCATAGAGATTGCTGAAGAAATGGAAGAGAGGAGACAGCTCCTTTAATCTTATCCTCGATCCGAGGAAGTGTGAACTCAGACGCATGTGCGAACGTTTACCTCGTGAGGGCGGCGTCTGAAGGGGGTAGAGGCAAAGGCTCGCTTCAACGAGCGTTCATCATCTATTGACGAGAGGTGGTTTGTCATGGCACGACGAGACGCATTACTGCGACTGCATAAATCATTGGTGAGCCGCCGTTCGGACATCCGTAAAAAGCTGTTGGACGAACTGGACGGTTTGAGAAACCTGCGAGACGGAGATGCGACTGGCGATTCGGCGGATGTGGCTTTCGAGTCCGGCAGCGAGGAGATGGCCTCGCAACTGGCCGAATTGGACGCCCGCGAACTACAACAGATCGAGCGAGCGCTGCAGAAATTGAAACAGGGTTCCTACGGCACCTGCGAATCGTGCGGTTGCAAGATCCCCATCGGACGGCTCAACGCCTTGCCGTATTCGACGCTGTGTATCGGGTGCCAGCGCGAGATGGAGAAGTATCCCGATTGGGGCGAACATTATTCGTCCGGCAACTGGGAAAAGGTGTACGATTCGGCCACCCTGTTGGACGAACCGCGCGAGGTGGATCTGTCCGAAATCGAAATCGACCTGCCGAGCAATCGCTAAGCGTGGGGCATCGTGCATCCGACCCGGAAGCGTAAGCGAGGGAAATCATCCTCGCTTACGCTTCCGTTTTTTTTCACTCCTCGTCGCGGAACGACATCCGGCGATGAATCTTTGCCTGCGGATACTCTTTTCCGTCCACTTCGACATAGGGATAGACGAAGAAGTTGAGTGGCGGACCCGTTTGGCGGGGTACGAGGGGGAGATCGCGTCCCGTGCTGAAGGCGATGCGATTGGTACTGAGCTTGCCGAAGTAGTAGTCGCGCAAGCGAGGCTCCTTGTTGGCTTCGGAGATGTCAACCGGAACCCAGTCGCCGGAAGACAGGCGAAACTTTGCCCAACAGTGGTAGCCGTTGATGGTGCCGAAACCTCGCTTCGTCGGCAGAGAAAAGCCGATCTCGAACTTGGCGGGAATATGCCGCGCTCGCGCCAAGGAGATAAACAGACTGTGGAAGTCGGTACAGTTGCCTCGACCGTTTTCGCAGGCCCACGTCGAATCGCCCTCGCCCCAGCCGGTTCCCTCTTTGCTGTAGCGCATGTGGCGATTGACGACATCGTAAAAGAGACGAGCCGCTTCCATCTCACCATCGGGCACTTTGGCATCTTTCAATAGTTCCAAAGGTTTGCCCGAAATCGGCACGCGTCGATTCGCACGAAGCAGCCGACTCAGCTCCTCGGCATCCTCGTCGCTCTTCGCGGCCGTATCGCGCGAGACCTCGCGGCGTTTGACGCGATAGACTACAGACAGGGGGATACAACCTTTCCGATCCGCCTTCGCCTCGAAGTAGAGGATGCGATTGCCGTACCTGGGTTCCCTGTCGATGCGCCCTTCCGAAGGCGAATCCTTGGAGACGATCTCCACGTCTTGGTCGTCGTTCTTGGGAGGGACCGGCAGCCAGATGCGCGCGCGCTGCTCCGGTTTGAGATCGACGACGGTGGCGGCATAGGTGAATTGGAAGGCGCGCGGCTCCGTCGGTTTATCCGCCGCCGCCTGGGCAATCGCGGCCGCCAGCACGCCAGCGATTGTCAAAAGTACCCTTCGAGACCAAACGGAAAGAGCCATCGATCGATTCCGTGGTGTGTGAGGATTCGGCTAGGAGCAACTCCCGATTGAGGAGAACTGTAGGGGCCGAGCGCAGCGATACCTACCGACTTTGCTCGGTGGGTATCGTTCCTCGACCCACCCTACCCGACTGAAACAAAAGACTACCCTTTATCTTAGAACAACCTCTGCGAGATTAGGAGTCTGTTCCGAAAGCTCCCCTCTCCCCCCGAGTACAGGGGAGAGGGGCTTCAGGAACAGACTCTAACTCGTTCGATATTGATAATACATGCGAGCAACGGGTTGCGTCCTACGGACCTCGCGTTCGTTCGTGAAAAAAGGTATACTGAATGGGTGGAGGGTATTTCCCAATACCGCATTTGGGAGCCGCCGATGACACACACCATGCAACGCGAACTCTTTAGCTCCGAGACGCCGGCAGCCGAGCGGAAAGCCACTCTGTTCGCCGATATCGTGTTCGATCGTCCTCTCGATCACGCCTTCACCTATGCCGTCGGCGAGGCATCGCGCGAGCGCATTGCCGTCGGCAAGCGCGTTCGCGTTCCCTTCGGTCGCGGCGACAAGTCCGAGATCGGTTACTGCGTCCGCCTTAGTGAAACTGCGCCGGAACGCAGCGTCAAAGAACTCGTCGCAGTCCTCGACGACGAACCCCTGTTAACCGATCCTCTGTTGCGTCTGACGCGCTGGATGGCGGACTATTATCTGTGCGCATGGGGCCAGGTTCTCAACGCCGTTGTGCCGGCCGGCGCGCGCGACAAGGCCGGAACGCGGACGCTCGCCTTCGTCGAAGCGGTTCCGGAAGCGGCGGTTGAGGAGCCATCGAGCGCTTTAACGGCGAAACAGAAGTCCGTGTTGGAGTTGTTGCGTCAGGCGGGTAAGCCCATCGAACAGCGTAAGCTGGCGCGGCAAGCCAAATGCGGGCCGGGACCGATTGAGGCACTCATTCTCAAAGGATTGGCGCGGCGGTTTTCGCGGCGAATCGATCGCTTCTTGGACGGCGCGGCGGAGGAAGAGACACCACACGGTCCCATCGTTCTCAACGACGATCAACAGCGCGTTTGGACTCGTCTGGAGCCGGCCTTGAAACAAGGCGGATTCCATGCGTTTCTGTTACACGGCGTTACCGGAAGCGGCAAGACGGAAATCTATCTGCGCGCCATCGAAGCAGTGATTCAACAGGGCAAGGAAGCGCTGGTTATGGTGCCGGAAATAAGCCTGACCCCACAGACAATCGAGCGCTTTCGCGGTCGGTGCGGCGAAGTGGCGGTGTTGCACAGTCACCTCGGCAACGCCGAGCGCGGCGGACATTGGCGGCGCGTGGCGACGGGGCAGGCTCAAGTCATCGTGGGCGCGCGGAGCGCCGTCTTCGCTCCGGCCAATCGGCTCGGTCTCATCGTCGTCGATGAAGAACATGAAAACACGTTCAAGCAAGATACCACGCCCCGCTATCATGGCCGGGACGTGGCTGTCATGCGGGCGCGCCTGGAAAACATCCCCATCCTTCTCGGCTCGGCCACGCCGTCTCTGGAAAGCTGGCACAATGCCGAGCGCGGCCAATACACGCTGCTCAGTCTGCCACAGCGCGTGTTGGATCGACCGCTACCACAAGTGGGGTTGATCGACCTGCGGCATCAGCCGCCCAAACGCGGACGGCCTCTCGCCGTCAGCGACGCGCTCGAATACGCCATGAAAACGTCTCTGAAAGCCGGCGGGCAAGTGATGCTCTTGCTCAATCGCCGGGGCTTCTCGACGCACATTCACTGTCCGTCGTGCGGCCACATCGAAACGTGCCGCTTTTGCGATCTGGCATTGACCTATCATAAAGAGCGCGATGTGATGCTGTGCCACTATTGCGGCTACGAGCAAGAACCGCAGCGCAACTGCCCCTCGTGTGGACTGTCGGCGATTCGCTATCAGGGACTCGGCACGGAGAAATTGCAGGTCGAGATCGAGGAACGCTTCCCCGGCTACATCGTTCGCCGTATGGACGGCGACACCATGCGCAAGCCCGGCAGCCACGCCCGCGTTCTCGCCGCTTTTCGCAAGGGACTCATTCACATCCTGCTCGGCACGCAAATGATCGCCAAAGGGTTGGATTTTCCCAATGTGACGCTGGTAGGGGTCGTCAACGCCGATATGGGCTTGCACTTCCCAGACTTTCGCTCGGCGGAGCGGACCTTTCAATTGCTGTCGCAAGTAGCGGGTCGCGCCGGGCGGGGGCCTCAAGGGGGACGGGTACTGATCCAGACTTTCGCGCCGGAGCATCCGTGCATTGCCCTGGCGGCCGGACACGATTACGCCGGATTCGTCGCCGCCGAGATGGTCCATCGCCGCCAGCACAATTATCCGCCGTTTCAGCGGCTGGCACGCCTCATCGTCCGCAGCCGCGATCGAGAGGCCGCCTGCGCTTTCGCCGATCTACTCGCCGATGCTTTCCAACGGGCCTTGCAACCCTCCATCCATTCGGGAGGGGAAGAGGCGAGGCCGTTGGAATTGCGCGTATTGGGTCCGGCCGAGGCTCCCGTGTTTCGCCTGAAGGGCTACTACCGCTATCACTTTCAGCTACAATCGCCCAGTCCCGCACTGCTGCATCAGGTGTTGCGCACCGTCTTGCCGGCCCAGCGAATACCCAACGGCGTCGAGTTCACGCTCGATGTCGATCCCTTCAACATGCTGTAAATATACCAGAAAAAGCCACTCCCACCGCGCAGCAAGCCGATTGTGGTGTACGCTTCAGCGTAGCGCAACACACCGGATTCGACTTACTGCGAGGAGCCTCGCCATGCCAAGCACATTGCGGATCGGCACGGTCGGTTTATCTTTGGCGATTGCGATGAGCCTCAACAACGCTTGTTGGGGACAATTTCCCGTCGGCGTCGGTTTTCGCGGCCCCGGCTACGGTGGCATGGGTGGTATGGGTGGGATGGGCATGGGGTACAATGGAAGAATGGGTTACAGCGGCGGGATGGGATACAACGGTAGCATGAACCGCAACGGTGGCATGGGTTACAACGGTGGGATGGGTGGTAATGGTGGGATGAACGGTAGTGGAGGCATGGGTTATAACGGGGGCGGGGGGTATGCTCCGTTCGTTGGAGTGATGGCTCCCTTTCAAGGCGGTTATGGCTATGGCGGTTATGACCCAACCGTAAACTCGGCTACCAGCGGCGCGTATTTCACCTACGGCAACACCAGTTATACGACGGAATCGCCGTCGCCGATCCCGGTTTATGGCGGCCCGCGCTCTCCCTATGGTTCCCCGCCGCCTTCGACTCCCCTCTCGGCATTGCTCAAAGTGCAGGTTCCCCTCGACGCCGAAGTTTGGCTCGAAGGTCGAAGGATGAGCAGTGCCGGATCGAATCGGTTGTATCGTTCGCCGCCGCTCAACCCCGCCAAAGGATATGTCTACGAGGTGCGCGCCCGCTGGACGTTCGAGGGCAAGCCCGTCGAAGACGTTCGACATATCTCGATCCGCGCCGGTGCCACGGCGCTCGTCGATTTTACCCATCTCGATCCGCTCGTGCCGCGTCCTTCCGCTCCGGTTGAAGCACCGAAACCGCCAGAGAAGAACGGCGACGCCCCAGCTTCCCCCTAACTTGCGGATCGCCGAGCATGTCCAGGATATTCGCCTTATCCCAGTGTGCCAGCGGATAATTACTCGTTCCCAAACGGAGTTTGGGAACCAGAGTAAAACGAATGGAGCCGGAAGCGCAAGCGACGGCAATTCGACCATCGCTGGCGCTTCCGGCTCCGATGGTTCAACTTTTAGCTGGCCGCGCGCAGATCGGCCAATTCTTCCTTCACTGGAGCGTAATGGCTCGGCTCCATGCTGAACGAGGCCGTACCGCTGGTGAAGTTGCGCAACTCGCTGGTGTAGCCGAACAGCTCGGCCAGCGGGACGTAAGCATGCAGTTGGCAACGGCAGTTGTCCATGCTGGAGTTCAATATCTCGCCGCGGCGACGGCTGATGTCGCGCGTCAGATCGCCGAGGTATTGCGATGGGGCAAGTACCACCACGTTCATGATCGGTTCCAGCAGCGTGATGCCGGCTTTCACCTGCGCGTCGCGCGTGCATTC
>JAKBCS010000039.1:0-12076 GCA_021807595.1 Planctomycetota bacterium
CCCCCGCGTTTGACGATTGCATCATTACCTTTAATGCGGTCCGAATCAAACCCGGCCTTGTCGATCGACGTCGCCGGGGTGTCGCCTTTCCGCGCGGGAGCAAAGAGGATCCCGCATGGATTGAAAGAGGAATAACTGAGATTAGTGAAGGATGTTACTCTCCTACAAATGCTCTGTCAAGCAAGCTCTCGAAGAGACATGATTTGTCTGGAGCTGCCGATCAGCTATGCGTGTCGTGTCTGATTACTTCAGCATAAAAACGATAATCGAGAGTGCAATTGCCACGCCAACGCTCATGCCGGGCGAGCCGGAGCAAACCGCGTCGATACGATCCCTGCGGACGAGACGTGTGGCCGACGCTTCGAGAGAGTTCCAAACTTAGAGTCCGTCTCACAAGCTCCCCTCTCCCCTGTACTCAGGGGAGAGGGGCAGGGGGTGAGGGGCGAGAATCAGCGGAATCGCCTCCCCCCCTCACCCCAACCCCTCTCCCCCTGAGTACAGGGGGAGAGGGGCTTGGATTCTCCCCTCTACCCCTGAGTACAGGGGGAGAGGGGCTTGGATTCTCCCCTCTCCCCCTGAGTACAGGGGGAGAGGGGCTTGGATTCTCCCCTCTCTCCCTGAGTACAGGGGGAGAGGGGCTTTTGGGACAGACTCTTATCCGCGATTTCCGTGAAGGCGCGGGCGCGGCCAGGCCGGAGAGCCGTCGGTCAATTCGTCGCCGGAGTCGAACGGCGGCGCACGCGGACGACCAGGCGGTAGATCGCCCACACGGCCAAGGCCCACGGCAGCAGAACGCACAGACCGAGGATGAGGAAACGCAGACTCCAGGACAGGATGAGGAAGCTATCCGACAATCCCTTATGCAGGTTGAAGCCGAATCCGCCGTCGCTGGGGACGATGAGTTCCTTGTTCGACAGCGTAATCTCCAGCCGCGCGAGGGCGAGCGGGCTATCGGGAACTTCGGGATGTTTCGCCGTCTGTTGCACGCGCACCGTGCCCGCCGCTTTCAACGCCTCGATCAACGGCTGGACCTCGACCATCGGCACGTCGTAGATGAGCTTGCCGGTGATGCGGCCGCTGCGTTCGCGGGCCACGTTCGCCTCGATGGTGCGCCCCTCGCGCTTGCCGGCCAGCCCCGACAGCATGGCCGCCGTCTGATCCACGTCGGCCACTTCGACGCCGAACACAAACGTCTCGCGCGGCGGAATGTTCGAGCGATTGAGGAACGTCACCGTCAGGCGGATTTTGCTATCGACGACGTTCTCAGCGTTGGCGGCGCGGCTGGTTTTGCGAGTGTACACCTCGCCGGCTTTGGCCAGGGCATCGCGGAGCGCGTCCTCGTCGGCGCGGCGAATCTCCACGTCGAGAGTGGCCGTCACCTTGCGGCGATCCTGCTCGTTTAGCTGCGCCGTGCGGACGCGGCCCTTGAGCTTGACGACGGCTTCTTGCAAACGGCGATAGCTGTCGGCCACCTCGACGCAGGCGAGTTGAATCTCCTCCGTCTCGCGCGCCGCCGCCGCTTCCAGCGACAACAGCTTGATCTGAAAGCCGCGCTTCTTGCGCGTGGTCTCGGCGTTGGTGATCTCGCGTATTTGCAACGCCATCACCTCGCCGGCCTTCTTCGCTTCTTCCAGCAAGGCGTCGGCCTTTTCCGTCTTCACCTGAAATTGCAGCTCGCCCTGCGTCTGCTCGGCGTGCGTGCGGATGAGATTGGACGAGACGACCCGGCCGCCCTCCTTTTCGATGCGCGCCAGCAGCGCCTTCAGGGCCTCCTCGACATCGACGCAGGCCAGGCCGACGAACACCGTCTCGCGCGGCGGCACGTCGGTCAGGTTGTAGAAATGAACGTGAAACCGCGTGTCGCTGCGTTTGATCTTGCCGTCGCTGGGCTTGCCGGCTCCACCCTCGGTCTCCTCTTGCCGCGAGATGTCGAAACGCGCCACCGTGCCGAGCTGCTTCAGTCGATCGCGCAGCGCTCCCGCCGCCTCCGGCGACACCTCGAAATCGAGCTGCGCGCTGAACTGTCCCTGCGACGGCTGCTTCAGCTCGGCCCGCGTGATGCGCCCTTTCGCCTCGCGCACCGCCTTCTGCGCCGCCTGATACGCCTGATCCACGTCCTCGACTTCAATGCCCATCTGCACCTGTTCGCGTTCGATAACACCGTAGGCCGCGGCGATTTCCTTCTCGAACAGGGTGATGGTCAGCGTGCTGAGGGCCACTTGGTTGGCGAAGAAACGCAACTCGCCCTCGATCTTTTCGATGCGCGTGCGCCATGTCCCCAGCTCTTTTTCCACCGCAAGAAGATCTTTTATCTCGCCTTTGCCGCTTTTGATGATTTGCAGCAGGCGTTCTTCCATGGCGCGGGCGGCGCGCAGTTCGCTCTCCGAATCGGTGTACTGCTTGGTGATGTCTTGACTGCCGATGCGTTGATTTTTCAACTCGCCGCTTTTGCCGAGTTCCGTGCGAATTTCGAGGAGCAATGCGTCGAGACTCTCCGGCGGCACGCGGACGACGACGCTGCCGCGCACCTTGCCGTTGGCCAGCTTGTCGCTGTTGACGGTGGCGATGAAGCCGCCCTTGATCGGCTTCACCAAGCGCGCGATCGTGGCCACGGCGGCGTCGAACGATTGCACTTCATATTCGATCTCGCCGGTGCGGATGATGATTTTGCGCGAATTGGGTTGCTCGGGGGGTTTTTCGGCCTGCTTTCTCGATTCTGGCTGCTTGGCGGGCGGCGCTTCCGGGGTTCGAAGATCGCTATCGGCGCTTGGGGGAGTGCCTTTGACTTCCTGGGATTTCGTGCCAGAAGGGACTTTATCTACCGTAGCGGGCGGGCTATCGAACACTTTGCCGGGTTGGAAGCCTTGCGAGAGCTGGGGATTCGTGCGGCCAAAGAGTTTTTTCTGAAATGCCTCGCCCTCGCCGCCGACTGGAACCCGTTCGCGGCTGTCACCCGCTTTGTCGTCGACGGCCGCCTCCGCCGAGGGAGGCGGCGGCGATTCTTTCTTAAGTTCAACGGGTGCATCCTTCCATGTATTCACCGTATTTGAGGTGGGGGATGCGAGTGTGTTTCCTTCCAATCCCCACATCGTTCCTTGGTACGATTCCGCGGCCAGTTGATCGACGCTCCGACTCTCCGCTTTGCTCTCCTCGTGAGTCAGGCGCTCCGAATCTATTCGAGCGGCGGCACGATCCGATCCCGACGGCAGTACGAATGTGCCGGTATCGAGAATCTGACTCGCCACCGCGCCGGTGAAGCCGATCAACACCAGGGCGGCGGCGGCGATGGCAAACCAGGCTGGGACCGGGAGGCGGAAGGTTTGCGGTGGTTGAGCGCGGAGAGTTTGCACGACGCGGTCCTCCAAGGTGGGATTGGGGCGAGTCTCGGCGAATAGGTTCGTCATCTCGGTATCGAGCGCGCGCAAATGGGCGAGGGTGGCGGCGCACTCGGCGCACTCGTTGAGGTGCTGTTCGAGGCGTTCGCGTTCGGCGGGTTCCAGCCCGTCGGCGAGATAGGCGGCGAGATTTTCCAGAATCCAGGTGTGATCGGACATCGCTATTCCTCCTTCCGGTTAGCCGCGACGCGCAGCGGAGCGCGGGGAAGCGCGCTCCGCTGCGCGTCGCGGCTAACCGAGGTCCGGCGGTAGGCGTTCGCGCAATAGCTTCAGGCCGCGATGGAGCAACCCTCGCAGCGCGCCGTTGGTGACGCCCATTTGCATTTGAATCGATTCGTAATCGGCTCCCGTCAGATAGCGCAGCGACAGCGGCAGCCGATATTCCTCCGGCAGCGACCGCAACACGGCCAGCACCCGTGCGCGCGTTTCCTGGCGAGACATTTGTTCGTCGGGAGAGGGCGACTTGTCCGCGATGTCGGCCAGCGAGCCGGGAGCGGACGAAGCCGGGGCGGCGCGCTTGAGCGACCGTTCGCGGCGGATGGCGTCGGTCAGAGCATTTTGGGCGATGGTCAGTAACCAGCCGCGAAACGCTTTCGGCTCGGAGAGTTTGTGCAGCGAACGAAACGCTGTCAGCAATGTTTCTTGCAGCAAATCCTCGCTGCGATGCACGTCGCCGGTATCCAAATAGAGACGAGCGTACACCAAGCGCGACGTTCGGCGAATCAACTCCTCGAACGCCGAGCGATCGCCGCGTTGAGCCTTGCCAACCAGGAGTTCATCGGGATCCGTGGTCATGGTTCTAACTATACAGACGCGATTGCCGCGCGCGGCGCGCGCCCAATGCGCCTCCGGGGCCGTTCTTCTCGTCTACTTGGGAGGAGAGGAGGGATACAGACGTTGAAATTGAAGGCGGACGGCGTGTTGGAGATGGTAGTTCGTTTCCTCTTTTCGCCCGCGCAGCGAATAGTGACGAGCAAGTCGTTCGTGAGCCTGATCGCTCTCCCAACCCGAATCCAGGGCGTGTTGCCAGAGCGTTGGTGTATCGCGCCAGACGCCGACTTGCCGATACGTCAGGACCGAGAGCAGCAGGATGCCGAGTATCGAAGCGAATCGAGAAACGAACACAAGCGATGTATATTTTTGGCATAGTTCCGCGGCAGTCCACACGACGGCGACGAATAGCCCGATGTGCGGCCAATAGCAGAACCGATCCGCCCAGGCTTGTTTGCCGCCCTGAGCCAGGCCCACGACCGGCAATAGGGTGCCGATGAACCAAAACCAGCCGACGAAAAGCCACGGCCTTCGCCGCACGCTCCGCCAAGCCACAAGGCTAATCGAGGCCAAGGCCGCCGCGCCCGCCAATACCGCCGTGAGGGACCAGTTCGATCCCGGATGCGGATAGAGCGCGCACAGCCGGCGCGGACAAAACGTGGTGCCCAGATACCAACCGTAGCCGGCCAGGGCGTTGGCCATCCGGGAGGGAAGCGAGATCGCATCCAGCGATACGATGGAGCCGCGATTGGAGCGCGAGTCCAGCGTCGCTCCCGCGAAGATCGCCGCCAAGAGAAACAAGGGCATCTTTTCGAGAAGCAGTTGTCCGAGGCGCTGACGAATCGAAGGTCCGCCCTTGAGGTTTGTTCTTCCCAACGGCCAACCATCGAGCAGCAGCAAGACGAACGGCAAGGTCAACAGCATGGGCTTGGCCGAGAGGCTCAGCACATACGCCGCCGCCATCGTGACATAGCGACGCCAATTCGGTGTTTGAAGATAGTAGAAATAGGCTGCAAGCGTCAGCAGACCGAAAAAGACGCTCAACACATCCTTGCGTTCCGCGGCCCACGCCACCGATTCGACGTGCATGGGATGTACCGCGAACAAGGCGGCGACGAGAAAACTACGCTCCACCCTCCCCGTCATCCGGCGCAAGAGACCGAACAACAGACAGACGTTGGCGGTGTGCCAAAAGAAATTCTGACCGTGCGCGGCAGCGGGAGAGAGTATCGCCTCCCCTTCCGGCGATCGCCGCGCGAACCAGTGGGCGTCGAATTGAAACGACAGCCAGGTCAGAGGCATCCAATACGGGGCCACATCGACCGTCCACACCCACGAGAAACCGGACGAAGTGAATCCCTCTTTCACATGCGGATTGCGAGTCAGATAGTTTTCGTCGTCGAAATCGACGAAATCGTTGTCCCAAAGCGGAGCATAGGCTGCGACGGCCAGTGCCGACAACACGCCGAATAGAAAAAGATTGCGCATAAGGCGAACTCGGGGGAATGGCCGCGAAACGATTCGTAAATCAAGCCGGAAGGCTCGACTTCCACAGCTGGAAGTCCAGGGTGGGTAGCGCGGCGGCGGGTCGGGGCCAGCACGCGAGATTGGCGAGCGTTTCGCGCATCAGCGAACAGCATGGGACGCGGAGAGCGAAACGGGACAGGTCGTAGGCCAACTTCATAAAGAACGTCAGGGGCAAAGGTCTCTCGCCGCCGGTGAGCAACGGGTATCCCAATGATGAAAGTGCTTGCTTGCCGAGCCGTTCGAGGATTTCAATTTGATCGAGAGTCAATTCGCCGCGGAACACGCCGACCCGTTCGCGATTGATTTTCTCTAAGGCGCGCTCTTTCCAGGCGATTTCGCGAACGGGAATGCCTTCGTCGTTGCCGCACCCCTCGGCCACCGCCGGTTCATCGGGAAGATCGAGGAAGCGCAGTATCCGCCCCAGTTCGCGCCGAGGATCGGCGACGATGTCTTCATAGCGAGCGAAAAAAAGATTCTTGTTATCGCTTTCTTTAGCCCGTTGCACCATCCCGTAATAGTAAAGCCAGATCACGAAGTTCGCATGCAGACTCGTCGTCATCCAGGGCATGCGGGACAGACTGGAGGCCACGTCGCGGCCGTCGCGGTACAGCACGATAATTTTGGCTTCGGGAATCATGGCGCGGATGCGCGGTAGATGTCCGGTGTGTTCCGGCGTCTTCTCGCCGAAGTAGGCGATGTCGCGCTTCGGCAAGCGCTCGACATAGCTCTGGGCCATGCGTTCGTAGAATGCTCGACCGTCTTCCACCGAGACGATGCGCCGCTCCGGCGCGGGTAATTCGATGTTGAGATCTGCGTTGAGACGTTGGAGATGGCGAATCTGTTGCTTGCGCGAATGGCCGAAAAACGAGAAGAACATCTTAGTTTCGGCCGGAATGGCGATGGCGGAGTGACGATTCAGGGCTTGTTGCACCATCGTCGTTCCCGAACGCGGACAACCGACGAGGAAGAACTTTTTCATATCGCTACCCGATCGAACGTGGTATCGTAATGTTGGCTTCATTGCCCAACCTTACAGAAATGTTAGCTATCGAAGAGTGAGTATACGATTAGATGTTGGTGAATTAATTCTCACTAACAATGGTTCGACCGTTCTTTCCACTTGCGTATTCTTGGAATGGGATAACTCTCTTGAGTCTGGATTGGAGGATTCGTGCCATGAGGAAGAACAATCGTCGTGAGTTTCTGGCCGACGTGGGGCGCGGCATGTTGGTTGCCAGCGTTGGCGCGGTTGTGGCCGCCGATTTGGAGCTTGCGCCCGCCTGGGCCGGCGAGGCCGCCGAACCGCTCACGTTCGGCAAACTGGAACCCTTGGTCGCCTTGATGCAGGAAACGCCTGCCGCTAAACTCATGCCGCTGCTGATCGACAAGATCAAGTCGGGGACCGATCTGCGCACGCTGACGGCGGCAGGAGCGTTGGCGAACGCCCGCACCTTCGGCGGCCACGATTACACGGGCTATCATGCGTTGATGGCCCTCGCGCCAGCCTATCAGATGGCGGCGGAATTACCGAAAGAACAAAGCCCTTTGCCGGTCTTGAAAGTTCTCTATCGTAATACTAGTCGCATTCAAGAACAGGGAGGGCGCAAGCACGAAGCGTTGCATCCGATCGTGCCGGCGAATCTGCCCAAGGACAGCGATGGCGGCGAACTGCTGCGTGAGGCAACGCGGCGGCGCGAGGAACGCGCCGCCGAGGAGACCTTCGCCGCCCTGGCGCGCGGACCAATCGGCGAGGCGTTCAACCATCTGCAATTCGAGATCGAGGACGAGGTGGACGTGCATCGCGTCGTCTTGTCCTGGCGCTCGTGGGTTTTACGGGACATTACGGGTAGCGAATATGCTCATACGCTGCTCCGCCAATCGGTACTCTACTGTGCGGACGCCGAGAAGCACTTGTTCGAGCAGAAGCGCGAGCCGGCCATTCGCAAAGTCCTACCGAAACTGCTCGACCAGTATCGTCTGGCCGGCCGCAAACCGGGAGATCGCAAGGCGGAAGACAAGTGGATCGAGAGCCTGGCCCAAACGATCTACGGCGAGCGCCGCGAACGCGCCGCTGAGGCCGTGGCGGCGGCGTTGGCCGAGGGCATGACGCCGGCGTCCATCGGCGAGGCGATCTCGTTGGCCGCAAATCGTCTGGTGTTGTGCGATCCCGGTCGCAAAACGGCGGAGCCGGGCAAGCCGGTCGGCAGCGTTCACGGCGCGTCGGTCGGCGTCCATGCTTCCGATGCCGCCAACGCCTGGCGCAACATCGCCGGAGTCGGCAACGCCCGCACCACGTTTGCCAGTCTGATTTGTGGAGCGTTCCATACGGCCGGGCAAAATAGCGGACAAAACAAGGAGCCGTATCCGACCGCCGAACAATTGGCCAAGATCGAGACCAAGGACGCAGATCGTCTGCTGCAAATGGCGGAGTCGGCCATCAAGGAGAAGAACCAAGCTGGCGCGGCGGCACTGGTGCAGCTCTACGGCGAACGAGGCCACTCCGCGCGTCCCGTGTTCGATCTGCTGCTGCGCTATGCGGTCAGCGAGGACGGCGCGCTGCACGCCGAGAAATACTATCGCACGGTGACCGAGGAGTTCGCCGCCGCGCGTCCGGCGTTCCGTTGGCGTCATCTCGTCGCTCTGGCCCGCGTCACCGCCAGCGAGTACGGCCAAACCGCGCCGGGCTACGCCGAGTCGCGGCGACTATTGAAGTTGTGATGACTCGGGTACGCCGTCGGAAACATGAAATCGAGCGACTGTATGGCGCAGCCCGATTCCGTCCCGACGGTCGTACTTTGGCCACGGCCGCATTCTAGTGTGGGATACGACGAAAATGCACCATTAGCGATCCGTAAATGTGTCGCGACGCGGATTTGCGTGCCGTGGTATTTCTTCTCTGAGCGAAGGGCGGTCGGCCCCTGAGTACCGCGAAACTCAGGGGGGCTGGACGCCCCCGCTCGCTTGAGATTCCGCGAACTGGCCGACCCGCTCTCACGATGTGGGGGGTTCGGGCGGGCCGAGCCATTCGAGATTGTCGCCGTTGTGGATGACGAGGAAGCGATAGTTCTCGCCTTGTGAACGAGGCAATAGTTCGGCTTTGTAGGTGGCACTGCCGGTTAGCTCGGAGGTATCGGCGGGGATGGCCTTTTCCTTGACGAGGTAGACCGCGGCGCGCCGGCCGCCGCGCTCGAAGAGAAGCACGGGCACTTTACGGCCGGGATAGCCGGGCAACTCCCCCTCCATCGGCGGAGCGATCAGCAGATTGTAATTGAGGTGCATCGACAACGGCGTGTTCACGCCCATGCGCTGCAGCGCATTCTCGGCCACGATGCGCGGATCTTCGGCGGCGTCGTTGGTGATGGACTCGACCACGCGCTGCGGATCGATGGGGGAAGGGAGGCGCTCCAGCAGCCAATAACTCGCGCCCCAGCCGAGGGCCAGCGCGGCGGCGGCGGCGGCGGTCCAGCGTGCGGCGCGGGCGAAGCGCTGTCGCTGCCATTCGCCCCGCTCCGACTCGAGCCGCGCCGACACTTGCGCGTATAGGCCGGCGGGAACCTCGACCTGGCGCATGGCCCTGCCGACGCACTCGTCGAGTCGGCGTTCGTCGCGTGCCAGACTGTGGCAATCGGAACAACGGTCGAGATGATCGTCGAGCGCCTCGACCTCTTCCGTTTCCAGTTCGCGCGCTTGCGGGCGCGCGAAATCGAGCAACAGTCGGGCGGTTTTACAATCCATCGGTCGCCCTCCGGGGGGCGCGGCCATTGGCGGTTACTTCTCTCAGCCGATCTTCCGCTCCCCTTGAGGAAGAGAGGAAAGGGGGAGAGGAGACGCTCGGCTCCACTAGCCGGGCGCGTAAATGAACCTTGGCCCGCGCCAAACGAGACATGACGGTTCCGATCGGCAGATCCATCTGCTCGGCGATGTCTCGATAACCAAAATCCTCGAAATAGTACAGAATAATGGGCGTCCGAAACACTTCCGGCAACTCGTTGAGCGCGCGTTGCAACCGTTCCGGATCGATGTCCGGCAGGACGTCGGGCAATCGCTCGGGCACGTCGTCGAGATTGTCCAAGGAGACGCAAGCCTGCTGGCGTTCGGCGCGAACGCGGTGCAGATAGGCATTGCGCAAGATGCTGAACAACCACGGACGGGCGCGCGATACATCGCGGAGTTGGCCGTAGTTAGACTGCGCCTTGCAGAACGCCTCTTGCGTGAGATCCTCGGCGTCGGCGGTCGAGCCGGACAGGCGATAGGCGTAGCGATACAGCGGGACGTAAAAGTCCTCCACCAGCCGTTGCATCGCTTGTGGACTGCCGGGTTTACCCATGATGCACGTCCCTCTATTCATTAGAACCCGCGCCGAGGCGATTTATTCCCCGCCGGGCAAAAAAAGCAGCGGAGAAACCGAAGCTCGAGTCTTGCTATCCTACCAAAACACCATCCCGCTCGTCGTCTCCGTATCATAAAAACAGGGAGACGAGGACGGACCACGACTCTAACGGCGGAGAACCATGTTTGTCGATCGGGTGACGGTGTTTGTGAAGGGCGGCGATGGCGGCGCGGGCTGCTGCAGCTTTCGGCGCGAGAAGTATGTGCCCAAGGGCGGACCGGACGGCGGCGACGGCGGCGACGGCGGCGATGTCGTAATCCGCGCCGTGGCCGGAACCGATAGCTTGGCCGAGATCGTCAACCGCAAACACTGGCGCGCGCCTTCGGGCGGCCGCGGCGGGCCGGACAACTGCCACGGACGACGCGCCTCCGAAATGGTCATCCCCGTGCCGCCGGGAACTCTCGTCTACGACCGCGACCGAGGCAACTTGCTCCGCGATCTCAAGGAGGCCGACGAGCAGGTGACCGCGGCGCGCGGCGGACGCGGCGGACGCGGCAACAAGGCGTTCGCCACGTCCACCAATCGCGCCCCGCGCGAAACCCAGCCGGGCACGCCGGGAGAGGAACGCTGGATCGTTCTCGAACTCAAGGTTATCGCCGATGTGGGACTCATCGGCTTGCCCAACGCCGGCAAATCCACCCTGCTCAGTCGTCTCTCTCAGGCGCATCCGGAGATTGCCGACTATCCGTTCACCACCAAGTTTCCCAATCTCGGCCTGGTGACCGTCGGCGGCGAACGCGCTTTCGTTCTCGCCGATCTGCCCGGATTGATCGAAGGCGCACACAGCGGCATCGGCTTGGGACACGAGTTTTTGCGCCACGTCGAACGGACGCGCGTTCTCGTCCATTTGGTCGAACCGATGCCGGCGGATGGCGGCGATCCTCTGCGCAATTATCGAACCATTCGCCGCGAACTCGAACTGCACGGCCACGCGCTCGCCGAAAAGCCGGAGATTGTGGCCGTCAGCAAGGCCGAACTCACCGGCAGCGCGGAAGTACGGCGACGGTTGGAAGAAGAGTTGGGGCGTCCCGTCTTGGCGTTGTCGGCGGCTACGGGGCAAGGCTTGGCCGATCTAGTACGAACGGCGGTCGAGCGGTTGCATCGGGACGATCGATCCGAGTACAATGTCTCGGAGCGATCATGAGCGAAATCCGGCCGTTGCATCGTCTGTTCGGTTTGTCTTGGATCGACTTCTTCCAAGGCACGTCCATCGATGTCGAGACGGAATTGGACTTGTCGATGAAGAAGCAGTTTCTCGATCTCGTCCTCATCCGCAAGGGGACCGAGCCATTGCCCCGATTGCTGCCCGATGGTTTCGAGGAGTTGGTCGCTCACAATTTGATAACCTTTAAGTCGCACCAAGAAACGCTCGACGCCTGGTCGCTGTGGGAGTTGATTGGGCACTTCGTCAACTATCGAAAGCAGATTGGCCCGTCGTTGCAAGCGCTGCTTCCACTCGAAGATTTTCGCCTGTTCGCCGTCTGCGCTCGATTCCCACACAACCTGGCACGGCAAGTCGAGTTGGAACCTGTGCGCGACGGTGTCTACGAGGTGCGAGGATTGGCGCTGCGGATTCGCATTATTGTGGTGAATCAGTTGCCGTTGCAGGACCACAATGCCATGCTACACTTGTTCAGTGCCCGCGAAGAGTTACTTCGGTTCGGGCGCGATCACTATCGCCCTCATGCGCGCGAGACCAGCACGATATTATACGAATTGTTCAAAGCGTATAGGGAGGAACCGGACATGCCCGATAAACTGCAAGAATTCGTTCGCCAGAGCATCAAGGATCTTCTGGACACGCTACCTGCGGAAGAGCTTCGCAAACGCCTGCCGGTTGAAGAACGCCTCAAAGGGCTACCGGCGGAAGAACGCCTCAAAGGGCTACCGGCGGAAGAACGCCTCAAGGGGCTATCTGCGGAAGACGTTCTTCACGGACTCTCTCCGGAGACGTTGGAAGCGTTGCGGCGATGCCTCAAGACCGATGCTCGCT
>JAKBCS010000039.1:12176-28903 GCA_021807595.1 Planctomycetota bacterium
GAAGAACGCCTCAAAGGGCTACCGGCGGAAGAACGCCTCAAGGGGCTATCTGCGGAAGACGTTCTTCACGGACTCTCTCCGGAGACGTTGGAAGCGTTGCGGCGATGCCTCAAGACCGATGCTCGCTCCGAGAAAGCGTGAGCCGTCTGGATGGGGAGCGGGTAGCGGATTGGTTCAGGCGCGCGGGATGAGCGTTTCCTCGTCGGCGGTGACGACGTAGATGCCTTCGCGCATGACGGCCAAAGTATGTTCGACGTGGACGCTGGGTAAACCGTCGCGGGTAACGACGGTCCAATGATCGCGTTGGATCTCGGTGTCGCCTCGGCCCATGTTGACCATTGGCTCGACGGCCAGCACCAGCCCTTCTTCGAGACGGAAATCGTGTTTGCGCAACTCGCGGTTGACGAAGTTCGGAACCTGCGGGTTTTCGTGCATGACACGGCCGATGCCGTGGCCGACGTACTGGGTTACCACGCTATAACCGGCCGACTCCGCCACGCGCTGCATGTGTCCGGCCACCTCCGACCACCAGCGACGGCGCGACATCTCGATCATCGCCGTGTTCAGCACCCGTTCGCCGATCTCGACGAGGCGTCGTTTCTCCGCGCTGACCTGGCCGACCTCCACCGTGATGGCCGCGTCGGCACACCAACCGTTGAGCTTGCAAGCCGTGTCGATTTTCAATAAATCGCCCTCGCGCACGGCACGCTGGCCGGGAATGCCATGAACGATTTGCTCGTTGATCGAGATGCATGTTACCGCCGGAAACGGCACGCGGCCGGCATAGCCCTTGAACAGAGGGATGGCTCCGCGCGCAGCGTACAATTCCTCGACGGCGCGGTCGATCTCGATCGTCTTGACGCCGGGATTGGCCATGCTCCGGCAGAGCCGCAATGCCTCGGCGACAACTTTGCCGGCCTCGCGCATCAGAGCGATTTCACGAGGCGATTTGAGTTCCGGCTTTTGAGGAAAAAACGTCCTTAACACTTGCGTCCCGCCTGACCGTTCAAGATTTTCATGACGCTGGCATACACCTCCTCAATCGGCCCCTGTCCCGCCACTTCGTGCAGCAGCTTCTGAGCTCGGTAGTGGCCCACGAGCGCCTCCGTGTTGCCATGATACACAACCAGACGCGCGCGAACCGTCTCGGGGCGGTCGTCTTCGCGCTGAATGAGCCTTGTGCCACACGAATCGCAGATGCCCGTCGCCTTCGTGGGCTTACTCGTGGTGTGGTACGTCGCCTTGCAGCCGGGCTTGGGACAACTCCAACGCTCGCTGACCCGCGCGATGATCTCTTCGTCGCTCACATGCAGCAGAATTACCGCTGTGAGGTCGAGGAAATTTTGCCGCAGCACTTGGTCGAAGGCGGCGGCTTGCGCCAGCGTGCGCGGATAACCGTCCATCACGAAGCGTTCCGGGGGATCGCCGAGGTTGAAGCGTTCGGCAATCACGTCGTTCACCAGGGCATCCGGCACCAGCAATCCCTTCTCGACGAACGGATGGGCACGCACGCCGGCGGGTGTCTGCTGTTGGATAGCTTGGCGGAGGATGTCGCCGGTACCGATGTGTTCCAGCCCGTTGCGCGCACACAACAGCTGAGCCTGGGTTCCTTTTCCGCAGCCTGGAGGACCGAGAAGAATCAGACGCATGGGTGGCCCCGTTTCGCCACCCAGCCGACCTCGGACGGACGGGGCAGCACACTCATTGCAAAAGGCGACGACCGAGGCGACAAACCTCGGTCCACGATCTTCACGGATCATTCTCCAAAATTACAATTCCGTAAGCAAGGGGGGGGAGCAGACTCGCTCAATCGTCGGTCAATCCAGGATAGTTGCGCATGACCAAATGACTGTTGATCTTCTGGACTAAATCGAGCGCCACGCTGATGACGATCAGCAAGCCCGTGCCGCCGTAGAAGCTGGCCACGTTCTGATCGACGTTCATGGTGTTGGTGATAATGGTCGGAATCACAGCGATGATGGCCAGGAAGGCCGCTCCGACGTAGGTGATGCGGATCATCACTCGTTCGAGATATTCCGCCGTTCGCTTGCCGGGGCGATAACCGGGGATGAAGCTGCCGTTGTCTTTCAAATTGGTGGCCATGTCCTTGGGGTTGAACATCATGGCCGTCCAGAAGTAGCAGAAGACGTAGATCAGGGCGATGAACATGATCGTGTACCAATAGCCCTGGCGCACGAAGGTCTCTTTGAGGAACGTCGCCCAGCGCCAATCGGTGGCATTGGCCAACGCGCCGAACAGAAAATAGGGGACGACGAGCAAGCTGCTGGCGAAGATGACGGGCATGACGCCGGCTTGATTGACGCGCAGGGGCAGCCATTGACTGGTGCCGCCGAACACACGGCGACCGCGAACGTGCTTGGCCGACTGCGTCTTGATGCGTCGCTGCGCCTTGGTGATGGCGATGACGGCAACCACGACCGTGACGAACAAGACGATGAGAACGACCAGTTTCTCGAAGCTCATGTCGCGCCCGCCGCTTCCGCCGCCGAGCGTGAATACAGAATCTTTGAAGTGGTTGTTCTCGAAGAAGAGGCTTTGCGTGGCCGCCGGGATGCGAGCCACGATACCGGCCATGATAATCAGACTGATGCCGTTGCCGATGCCGTATTCGTCGATCTGTTCGCCCAGCCACATGAGGAAGACGGTGCCGCACGACAGCGTGACGATCATGGAAATCCAACACAGGGTGCTGTCGCGATAGCCATCCAAACCCCATCCCTGTTGAGTTGGGTCCATGATGAGTTGGACGTACATGAACGCTTGGAACAGGCAGATGGCCACGGTGGCGTAGCGCGTATACTCGTTGATCTTCTTGCGGCCGCTCTCGCCCTCTTTTTGCAGCTTTTCGAGCGGGGGATAAACGGCGGCGAGAAGCTGGAAAATAATCGAGGCGGAGATGTAGGGCATGATGCCTAGCCCGAAGACGGTGGCGTGGCTGAGGTTGCCTCCGGAGAACATGGAGACGAAGTTCAGGACGTTGCCCAGCGCCCCGCCCGCGCCCAGTGCCGCAGTCATTTTCGACTGATCGACGAACGGTAGGGGGATGGCGAAGCCGATGCGATAGATGGCCAAGAACAGGAGCGTTAGGAGAATCTTTTGCCGCAGCTCCGGGATGGTGAAGATCGCCTTGATCTTGCCGCGATAGAGGAGAAAGGCTAGTACGGCTGAAGAAACGGTGACGATGGCTGCATAGGGCCAACTCATCATCAGGAGCAGGACCAGAAAGAGCGCGACGAGGACACCGGTACCAATCAGATAGGGACTTTGCTTCCGCATATCGCAACTCCTCGCAGATGTCTGAGAGCCGTCCGTGGCTCAAGGCATCAAAGCCCGATCGACGAACGGTCCTCAGCTGCCCATGAACGAACGCGGCGGAGAGGCGATGGCCGTCCGATTACTTCCGCCTTTCGTCTCCTTGACGCCTTACGCTGGCGGCGTCTTGGACTTCATCTTGTTTCGTTTCGGCTTCTTGGGAGGTGGGATAACCTCGGCGACTCCGCCGCGCGCCGCGATCTTTTCCCCAGCCGATTTGGAAAAGTGGTGTGCGCGCACCGTCAACTTCTTCGTCAACTCGCCGGTACCCAAGATTCGTACTCCATCCGCCGGTCCCTTGGCTAGGCCAAGTTGGCGCAACGTCTCGGCATCGACGATGTCGCCGTCGTTGAAGCAATTGAGATCGCCGACGTTGACGACGTGGTAGTATTTGTCCCAAGTGGCGTGGCTGAAACCGCGCTTGGGGATGCGGCGGAACAGTTGCATCTGGCCGCCTTCGAACATGACGGCGGGCTTCTTCGCGCCGGCGCTGGCCCATTGGCCCTTATGCCCGCGCGACGCGGTTTTGCCGTGACCGCTGCCGACGCCGCGACCGACGCGCTTTTTTTGCCGCAGTTTATGTACGCCGACGTGTACTTGACTGAGATCCATTAGAGTGTGACTCCTCGCAAGCGGGCCACGTCTTCCCGCGTCCTCAGCTGCATCAAGCCTTCGATAGTCGCCTTGACGAGATTCAAAGGGTTCGCGCTGCCGTGAACCTTGGTAAGAATGTTGTGAATGCCGCACACTTCCAGCACGTCGCGGACACCGGGACCAGCCTTGACGCCCGTACCGGGACCGGCGGGGACGAGGACGACTCGGCTGCCGCCGAACTTACCGATGACGCGGTGTGGGATGGTGTCGCCGCGCATCGCCACGCGCTTACTTCGCTTGAGCGTTTCTTGAGCGTCCTTGGTGGCCTTCTCGACGGCGGGCGGGACTTCGTTGGCCTTGCCGTAACCGACGGCGACGCGCCCTCGCCTGTCGCCGACCACGACCAGCGCATTGAAGCTAAAGCGACGACCGCCCTTGACCACGGCGGCACAACGTCGGATCTTCACCACGCGATCTTCCAGTCCGTCCTGCCGTCCTTCGCCACGTTCTCTGCCCATAGGTCACTCTCAGTTCTGCGTTCTGAGTTTCGAGGTCCGAGTTCTGAGTTTCCATTTTCCTCAGCACTCCGAACTAAAATTGCAATCCACCCTCGCGGGCCGCGTCGGCCAGCGCCTTGATGCGTCCGTGATACCGATAGTGTCCGCGATCGAACGCCGCCTTGTGAATGCCGCGCTCTTTGGCAACCTCGGCCAAGCGTTTCCCGACGGCCTGTGCCGCCTTGATGTTCCCACCGTAGGGCACATCCTTCTTCACGTCGGGAGCGGCGGTGTTGGCGGACGCCAACGTCTGCCCCGTTAGATCGTCGATCAACTGGGCGTAAATGTGCTTCGAGCTGCGGAAGACGGTCAAGCGCGGTCGTTCGACGGTGCCGACAATCTTGCGCCGAACGTGGTGACGTCGTCGCAGACGCTGTACTTGTTTCAGTTTATGCGCGTTCATATCTGCCTCGCTCAACCGCCGCTGGCAAACGATTTGCCTTCCTTGCGGCGGACCTGTTCGTTCTCGTAGCGGATGCCCTTGCCCTTGTACGGTTCCGGCGGGCGCACATGGCGCACCTCGGCGGCGAATTGGCCGACCTTCTGCTTGTCCGCGCCCTTAATCACAATGGTCGTTTGATCCGGCACATCGACCGTGACGCCGGCTGGGGGGATCATCAATACCCGGTTGGCATAGCCCACGGTCAACTCGACGCCCTTGTTCTTGGCTGCGGCCTGATAGCCGATGCCTTCGATCTTCAGGCGCTTCTCGTAGCCCTTGGTCACGCCTTCGATCATGTTGGCGATCAAACTGCGCGTCAAACCGTGCAGCGAACGCGAAAATCGTTCGTCGTCGGGGCGCGCCACTTTCACGACCTTACCGGCTTCGTCCACCTCGACTTGAATGAGACGATGGGGAGCGAACTCCAGCTTCTGGCCCTTGGTGCCTTCGACAAGCACCTTGCCGTCGGCGACCTTCACCTTCACCCCGGCAGGGATCACAACGGGTTGCTTTCCAATACGCGACATAAATCTCCCTCACGGCTATCGGCGTTTCTCTTGGAGCTTGGTGCCGACCGCTGTTACCATACGGTGCAGAGCAGCTCGCCGCCGAGCCGTTGAGCGCGGGCTTTGCGGTCGCTCATCACGCCCTTGCTGGTGCTGATAACACTGATGCCCAAACCATCCAGAACGGGCCGAAGTTGTTCGGCGCGGCGATACAAACGCCGACCGGGTCGACTGGCGCGCTGAATGTGCCGAATGACGCGCTCGCCCTCCGGCCCATAATTTAGGTAGACTCGTAACAGCGCGTGCGGCTTGCTCAAGTCTTGGTCGCGCTGAAACGCATTCTGACCGCGATCGTCGGCCTGCATTCGTCCGACGTGGTAATCGAGGATGAATCCTTCGTCCTTGAGTACCTGGGCGACGGCGACCTTGAGTTTGGTGGCCGGTATGTCCACGGCAGGCCGTTCGATACGGTTGGCATTGCGGATGCGGGTCAGCATGTCCGCTAACGAATCGGTCATCATGTTGAATGCACCCTCACCAACTAGCTTTCTTGACGCCTGGAATCAGGCCATCGCTGGCCATGTTGCGAAAACAGATACGGCAGATGCCGAACTTACGGTAAACGGCGCGCGGCCTACCGCACAGCTTGCAGCGCAGACGAATGCGAATGCGCTCGCGCGGCGGCATTTTGATCTTGGCATCCGGCTTCCGGCTGGCATCCAGCTTCGCCATCTGCTTCTTGAATTTGACGTAGTTCGCTTCGGTGGCCATAAGCTATCTCAGTTCTGAGTTCTGAGTTTTGAGTTCCGATCGTGGACGCTCGGAAACCTCTCAACTCGAAACCATTCCTTACGTCTCACGGAACGGCATGCCAAAGGACCGCAATAACTCGCGGGCTTCGTCGTCGCTTCGCGTGCTGGTTACAAAAGTCACGTCCATGCCCTGCACGAACGACACCTTATCCGGATCGATTTCGGGAAACACCTGCTGCTCGGCGAGGCCGAGGCTGTAGTTGCCCTGACCGTCGAAGCTGCGCGGATTGATTCCCCGAAAGTCGCGGATACGCGGCAAGGCGATGCTGATGAGCCGATCGAGGAACTCGTACATGCGCCGACCACGCAACGTGACGCGGCAGCCGATCTCGTTGTTCTCGCGGAGTCGAAAGCCGCTGACCGCTTTCTTGGCTTTGCGAATCTGGGCCTTCTGCCCGGCGATCTGCGTCAATTGATCGGCGGCTTGCTCCATGCGGTTCTTATCTTGTAAAGCCTTGCCGACGCCCATGTTGACGACGATCTTTTGCAATCGCGGCAAGCTAATGACGTTCTCGCGCCCCAGCTTTTGCTTGAGCTGCGCCACAATTTCATTCCGATAGCGTTCCTGCAACCGAGCCATGACACTTCTCGCCTAACAACAGGACTTCTCGAACCCTGAATCTCGACGCTTACGATTTTTTCGCGTACTTCGGGTTGCGCTTGCCGATCGCGCCGAGGCCCGCACCGCACTTCTTACAGAAGCGCTCTTTGTGGCCGTCGTCGGCGTAGCGGCGACCGATGCGGACGCCGCGGCGGCAATTCGAGCAGTACAGCAGCACATTGGAGGCGTCGATCGGCATCTCGCGCGATAAGCGACCGCCTTGCGGATTCCGCCGATTGGGCCGAACGTGCTTGTACACTCGATTGATGCCTTCAACCACGACCTGGCTTTTGTCGGCTAGAACGCGCAACACCTTGTGAGGGCGTCCCTTCTCGGCGTCGTCGCCGGCTATCACTTCGACCATGTCGTCTTTGCGAACGTGCATTTTCAAACCCGAGTTCGATGTTCTCAGTTCTGAGTGCCGCGTGCGATGAACGCATCCAGCGGAACCCGTTTATACGACTTCCGCAGCCAAATTGACGATGCGGACGAAGCCGCTCTCGCGCAGTTCGCGGGCCACCGCCCCGAAGATACGGGTTCCGCGAGGGTTTTCCTCGGCGTCGATGATGACCATGGCGTTGCTGTCGAAGCGAACGTAGCTGCCATCGTCGCGGCGCGTGGCCTTCTTGGTTCGCACGATTACCCCGCGAACCACTTCGCCGGGCTTCACCTCGCCGCCGGGATTCGCTTTCTTGACCGAGGCGATAATCACATCGCCCAGGCCCGCATAGCGACGGCGCGTGCCGCCCAGCACTTTGATGCACATACACTCCTTGGCACCGGTATTGTCGGCCACGTCCAAGTAAGTATACATCTGTATCATATCACATTCCGATTGCTGGAACCTTAACTTCTCACAGGTTGGGACGCAGCGCCCGACCTACGAACCCGCAGTCGTCGTCTCCGGCGCTTGTCCGTGATGCGTCGGCAATTCCGGCGCTTTGATGACGATACGAACCATGCGCCAACACTTCGTCTTGGACAACGGCCGCGTTTCCATGATTTCGATGGTGTCCCCGCGGCGGGAGGCGTTGGCCTCGTCGTGAACGTAGCATACCGTTCGCCGACGGATGTACTTGCCGTAGCGCGGATGTTTCACGAGGCGCGCGATCTCGACGCGGCGCGTCTTGTTCATTTTGTCGCTGGTAACGACGCCGGTTTCGACGCGGCGGACGCCTCGTTCGCTTGCCTCAGCCATTGCTCTTCGCCCCCTCGGCGGTCTTGGATTGCTCGATCCGTTCGCGTTCGCGTTGAATCGTCTTGATGCGCGCGACTTCGCGCCTGGCCTTGCGAATCTCGCTCGGCGTTTCCAGCCGCTCGGTGGCAGATTGGAAACGCAAGTGAAACAGATTCTTGACGGTGTCCTTGAGCGTTAGATCCAGTTGTTCCGCGCTCATGGCTCGGTATTCGGCCGGTTTCATCGTTCATTCCTCTCCAATACCCCTCGCTTCCGCTTCGGGTAGAGATCACCCTACTGTTGGACGCCGTGCAACGAACCGGCAACGAAACGGCATTTTGTAAGCGACGCGAGCCAAGGCGTCGCGCGCCGCCGCTTCGGGCAAGCCGCCGATTTCGTACAAAATCATGCCCGGCTTGATGACGGCGGCCCAGAACTCCGGCTCGCCTTTGCCCTTGCCCATGCGCGTCTCGGCGGGGATAGACGTAACCGATTTATGCGGAAACACGCGGATATACAGGCGTCCCTCGCCGCGTACCGAATGCGTGGCCGTGATGCGTCCCGCCTCAATGGCCTCGGCACTCAGCCAGCCGCCTTCGAGCGATTGCAGTCCGAAGTCGCCGTGGCTCACCGTGTTCCCGCGCAAGGCGTTGCCACGCACCTTGCCGCGCTGTGTTTTGCGGAATTTAACCCGCTTCGGCATAAGGGGCATTTCAGTCTCCTTCTAGCGCTCTTCGCATCGACCCGCGCCCGCGCGACGGGTTCGCGGCGTCTTAGCCACGCCGTTGTCCTCGACCGCGACCGCGTCCCGACGGGGGTGGCGGCAGCTCGCTGGCCTCTTCGGGATTAAGATAATCGCCGTTGTTAATCCATACTTTGATGCCGATGTTGCCCTGCGCCGTATGCGCTTCGGCGAAGCCGTACTCCACCTTGGCTCGCAGAGTGGACAAGGGGATGCTCCCGGCCATGCTGCTTTCCGTGCGGGCCATTTCCGCGCCGCCGAGGCGACCCGCCATTTGAATGCGAACGCCCTTCGCGCCCGCTTCCATGGTCGTGTCGATGGCGCGCTTCATGGTCCGCCGAAAGCTGGATCGCTTCTTGAGCTGTTCGGCAATGTCCTCGGCTACCAATTGCGGATCGCGTTCGGGACGATTGACCTCCATCGTTTTGACCTCGATGTGCCGTCCGGTCAAGTTTTCGAGATCCTTCGTCAGTTTGTCGACTTCTTGCCCTTTTTTACCAATAATCATGCCGACGCGGGCCGAGTGAATGAACACCGTCACTTTCTCGCGCGTTCGCTGAATGCGAATCTTCGAGATACCGGAGCCGCCGTAGCGCTTCTTGACGAACTTGCGTATTTTCACGTCTTCGACGAGAAGATCCGAGAAGTCCTGTTTGTTGGCGTACCAGTGGCTCAGCCAATCGACCATGATGCCGGTGCGAAAGCTGGTCGGTCGAACTTTCTGTCCCATGCGATCCCCCGTTCCTTTCCGCTCCCGTGCGTTATTCCAGATCCGACAGCGTGACGCGAATGTGCGAATAGCGCCGTTTAATCGGATACGCCGTGCCGCGAGCTCGCGGCATGATTCGCTTCACGATCGACGCGCCATCGACGCACGATTCGACGACGACCAATTCCTCAATGTCCTGCGCTCCGCGATCTTCGGCGTTGCCCAATGCGCTCTTGAGTACCTGTTCCATCAGGCGGGCGCTTTTGTTGGGCAAATAGCGCAACAACTCCAGAGCTTCTTCGGCGGATCGCCCGCGAATAAGAGTGGCGAACGGCCGAATCTTTCGCGGCGACATATCGGCATGTCGATAGCTTGCCTTGTATTCCACAACCATCTCCTCCGCAAAAATCAAATTCCGGGGGCCGGATTTGAACCGGCGACCTCCAGGTTATGAGCCTGGCGAGCTACCACTGCTCCACCCCGGGATATATCGGTCGGCCAACGACGCCATCGGATCTCGTCGCGGGCTACTTCTTTCCTTTGCCGCCGCTGTGGCCCTTGAAGATGCGCGTCGGAGAAAACTCGCCGAGTTTGTGGCCGACCATATCTTCGGTGACATACAGGCGAAGATGGTTCTTGCCGTTGTGAACGAGGAACGTCGCCCCCACAAATTCGGGGACGATGGTGCAATCGCGCGACCAGGTTCGAATCGGTTCGCGATTGCCCGTTCGCTGATTGCGCTCGACTTTGGCTATCAGCCGTTCGTCGACGTAGGGGCCTTTTTTCAGGGACCGGCTCATCATTCACTCCGAGCAGGAAATCCAAATTATAGGGCGATTCTCTCTGGCGTCCAGTCTCCACGTCCGCTTTCGTTTTAGTGCGGACCACGCCGACGGCGACGGATGATGGAGGCGTTCGACGGCTTTCGTTTGTTGCGCGTCTTGCCGCCCTTGGCGAGAACGCCAGTGGGGCTGCACGGATGACGACCTCCGGCGGTTCGGCCTTCGCCGCCACCCATCGGATGGCTGACCGGGTTCATCGACGTGCCGCGATTGTGCGGCTTGCGTCCCTTCCAACGGGTGCGTCCCGCCTTGCCGAGGCTGACGTTCATATGCTCGGCGTTGCCGATCATGCCGATGGTGGCACGGCACTCGGAACTGATGCGGCGCACTTCGCCGGACGGCAAGGTTATCTGGGCCCATTTGCCGTCGCGGGCGGTCAAGGTGGCGGCGGTACCGGCGCTGCGGCACAGCTGGCCGCCGTGGCCGGGCTGCATTTCCAGGTTATGCACCGTCATGCCCAGCGGCACTTTCCGCAGCGGCATGCAGTTGCCAACGCGCGGCTCAACTTCTTCACCGCTCACAACCCGGTCGTCGGCCTTGAGACCTTCGGGAGCCAAGATGTATGCCTTCTCGCCATCCTCGTATTGCAGAAGGGCAATCCGCGCCGAGCGATTGGGATCGTATTCGATGGATACCACCGTCGCCCACACGCCGTCTTTTCGGCGCTTGAAGTCGATGACCCGATAGCGCCGTTTGTGGCCGCCCCCACGGAAGCGCGTGCAAATAACGCCTTGATTGTTGCGCCCGCCCTTCTTGGGTATGGGCACGAGCAGCGATTTCTCCGGCTTCTTACTTCGATCCGTAATATCCGCGAAGTCGCTGACGGACCCCTGCCGTCGTCCCGGCGTCGTCGGTTTATACTGTCGAATACCCATGTTACACCTCTCGGCTATCCACTTTCGGCTATCCGCTGGGGCCGATAGCCGTATGCCGTTAGAAGAACTCGATTACGGGGCTTTCCGGTTGCAGCGTGACAATGGCCTTCTTCCAGTTCGACAAGCGCCCCATCTTGAAGCGATAGCGGCGTTGTTTACCCAGGCGATTTTGCGTTCGCACTTTGGCTACGCGCACGTTGAACAACTCTTCGACCGCCGCCTTGATTTCGATTTTCGTCGCCCACGGGTTGACTTCAAACGAATAGGCGGGAGCCCAGTGTTCGCGCTTCTCGCTCTTATGCTGCGATTGGTGCGTGCCTTTTTCGGTAATCAAAGGGCGCAGAATTACCTGGTGCGCTTCTAATTTTGGCCCGCGCGTCCGCTCGGTGTTGTTGGCCATGTCCTATTCCAGTTCTGAGTTCTGAGGTCCGCGTCCTGAGTTCTGAGTTCCGAGTCTCAACACTCAGCCCTATTTTTTCGCAGTTCGTCGAGCGCCGATCGGGTCAACAGCAGATGTTTTTGCCGCAACACCGTGTAGGCGTTGAACTGCGACGCCGGCATCACCTCCACCTCCGGCAGGTTGCGCGACGACAAATACACGTTCTTATCGTATTCCTTCGTGCCAACCAGACAGGTTTTGCCGTTCAGCTTCAAAGCCTTGAGCAATGCGGTGATCTGCTTGGTTTTCGTTTCGTTCAGCATCAAATCGTCGAGGACAATGGCCTCGTTGTCTTGAAACTTACTGAGGATAGCCATGCGCGTGGCGGCGCGAACGGCCTTCTTCGGCAGATGATATTCGTAGTCGCGCGGTTTCGGTCCCTTGGCCGTGCCGCCGCCCCGACGTTTGTTGGTGCGGCGCGTGCCGGCGCGAGCATTGCCGGTGCCCTTTTGGCGAAAGAGCTTTTTGGTGCTGCCTGCCACTTCGCCGCGCCGCAGGGTCGAGTGCGTGCCGGCGCGTTGATTGGCCAGGTGCATTAACACGACATCGTGCAGCAACTGTTTGTTGACCGTGCCGCCGAACTCCTCCGGATCGACTTGCACCGTCCCCACCGCGTCGCCTTGCCGATTGTAGACGTTCAAAGTAAGCATGATTCCACTCTCTCCCGATCCTCTCGGAAGAGTTCCTCGTTTGCTTTCGTGTCGCCGGGATTACTCGGCTCGACGCATCCCCCTTTACGAGGGATCGTTTCGAGACACGTTGACGTTTTGTTTTCTTGCTTGCGGTTCGCGCCGACAAGACAAGCCTATTTATACATCAGGCAGGTGCTCCCGCCAAGACGCGGATTTTTATATCCACGCCGGGAGGCAAGCTCAACCCCTTGTTCAGCGCTTCGATGGTCTTGCCGGTCGGTTGCAAGATGTCGATCAAGCGTTTGTGCGTCCGAATCTCGAATTGTTCGCGCGATTTTCGGTCGATGTGCGGGCTACGCAAGACGGTGTAGCGTTCGATGCGCGTCGGCAGCGGAATCGGACCATGCACGATGGCACCGGTCTTTTCCGCCGTCTCCACGATCTCGCCCGCCGTGCGATCCAACATTTCGTGATCGTAGGCTTCCATCCGAATCCGGATGCGTTCGCTCGGTAAGTTTTGACCCGCCACCGCTTACTCCTCGCCTCTTTACGCCGTCGATCCTTCTCATCCCCTTCATAGTTGAAGAGTGTTACAGTAGTGGCCTCTCGAACGACTGTCAAGGGGCGAATCGAATTTCTCGCGCTTTGCCTCCGGTCAACCGCGTTCTTTCTTGATTCGGTCCAACTGCTTGGCGAACGACAGGATGTCCTTGGCCCCGGTGAATTGTGTCGACGATCCGCCCAACAGCGTTTGCACGGCGTTGAGGTCGATGCTCGGCATGGAAACGCCGCCGCCGAGACGATGGCGGATCAACGTCGGAGGAAGATCGTTCATGTCCCAATTGCGGCACAACTCGTAGCCTTGCACGATGAGCAAGCGCGCGTTGGTGGCCACCAGCCGCGTGAAATAGCCGCAGGATATAGCGAGAACGAAGATGCTGAATAGGACGATTGCGCCTGCGAAGACGAAGGTGGACGCGATGATCTCGTTCTGTCCCTTGGCCAACGAGACTGCCGCGCCGACGCCGCTGGCACCCAGTCCCGCCGCTGCGAAAAACAGTCCCGGATGCGTGAGGTAGCGTTCCCACGATGGCGTAAAGCGCGGCCCGCGCACCCACTCGACGTTCTCATCCGGCTGCAACAGGCGATCCGCCAGCCAACCCGGCAGCATTTGAGATGGTTCGACTAAATGCGGTTTGGGAAGTTCGGGGACGCTGTTTTGATACAACTCGGACATGGCACCACTCCAGAGCTAGAGTGCGGCTACGATGGATGCTCTTTTTCTATCAATTTTCGTTCTTCAACTCCACTCCCTGTACTCCGTCGATGCGGTTCAACTCGGCCACCAGTTGGAGCGCTGCGTTGGCATCGAGGACGGCGAAACGGAACCGTGCGTCCAGAGCCGCTCCGCCACGCACCGTTTCCAGCGACACCAGGCGATAGTTTAATCCGCGTTCTTTCAGCAGCGCTTGCACCTTCTGTTCGGCGGCGGATGCCGTGCCCAAGCGTAGCGTCAAACTGGTCGTGCCTTCCGAAGACGGGTCGAGACGCGAGCGAAACCACCACGAACCGAGGAAGACGAACGGCAAGGCGGCGGCGGCGGCCAGGACGTAGCCGGAGCCGCACGCCATGCCGGAGACCACCGCCAACATCACGAACGCCGTATCGCGCGTGTCTTCGACCACGCTGCGAAACCGGATGATGGCCATCGACCCGACGAGACTGAACGCCCGCGCCAGGCTGTTGCCCACCACGATTGTCAGCACGGCCATCAGCACGCTGAGCAGAACGAGCGTTCCGAGCAAACCCGGCGTGCGGTCGTGGCGCGCGGTCAAATGATGGACGCCGGCGGAGACGCAACCCAGCACGAACGCCGCCGTCAAACGCAGCAACAACTCCGTCGTTGGCAGTCGGACGCTTTCGTGAAACGAGTCGAGCAGCCACTCCGGCATCCGCTTATCTCCGCGCCAGATTCCACGCCTCGACGCAACGGCCGTACTTCGAGACGCCGGCCAAGCGCGAGGGCAGTACGGCCAAAAGTTCGTGGAAGAGGACCGGCAAGTTATTACGATATTTCAACTCTAAAATAACCTCTTCCGGTAGGAGGGCTCTCCCCTCGACGCGCGGCGGGACCGACCATGCCGTCGCCGGGGTTCCCAAGACGTGGCGGTCGAGCGTCAGACGGAGCGGGGCATCCGCCGCCGACGAATGGAACGCCGTGCGCGTGTAGCCGATCCAGCACACGGGACGGAACAAACGCTGGCGGAGGCGGTCGCCGAACCAGCCGCCGACCTCGGGTTCGAGCAGCCGGGTGATTTCCGCCAAGGGGATGGTATCGCGGCGTTTGCGGACCCGGTCGCCGCGGCGGATCTTGCGTTCGAGATGGACCCACTCGGCGCTGCCATAGCGGCGCAGCCGATATTTGCTGCGGCGATAGCCCGCCGTCTTGTGGAAGATGTCCAAAAGCGGCGTGTCGAGATACAGCGAGGTGGTGCGATACATCCCATTGTCGCCGTGGGGATCGGGCAGTAAATGCTGCCGCGCCCAACTCTCGGCCCAGCGCGCCTCCTCGGTGGTGAGACGAAACTTGAGTTCGTAAGCGTCGCCCCCGCCCGGTTCGGAAAGCAGCGATGGCGACGCCGCCGCCTGGAGGGCGGCGGCGGAGGGTGTGGTTTCCACGCTCATTTGTCCTCCCGCTTCGATTCCTTGGGCGGAGTAGGAGGAACCGGAGGAGCGCCTGGACCACCCGGACCACCGGGACGACCGCCCAGACCACCAGGCCCACCCGGACGACCGCCGGGGCCGCCGGGACCACCCGGAGGACCGAACGGCGGCATGAGGGCATTCAACGCCTCGGTCAATTCCTTATCGTCGAGCTTGCCGTCTTTGTTCTTGTCCACTTCGGTAAATCGCTTGGAGGCGAGGGCGAGCAGACGTTCTCGATTGACTTTTCCATCCTTGCCGGCTTCCTTCACCAGCGTCTGCGCGAACATTCCACCCAGTCCGCCCGGAGGACCGAACATCGGACGACCGCCCGGACCAGGAGGAGGACCACCGGGACCACCCGGACCAGGAGGAGGACCACCGGGACCGCCCGGACCAGGAGGCGGACCACCGGGACCACCCGGACCAGGAGGCGGACCACCGGGACCGCCCGGACCAGGAGGCGGACCACCGGGACCACCCGGACCAGGAGGCGGACCACCGGGGCCAGCGCCTGGTCTTCCGAAGGGACCACCCGGCCTGCCGAAGCCCGGGGGTTGCGGCAACAGCTTGTTGATCCCCTCCGTCAAACTCTCTTGGTTCAACTCGCCCTTGCGATCCTTGTCGATCTGGGCGAACAGCGCGGTCACTGCCTTCGTCATCTCGTCTTTGGATACCTTGCCGTCCTTGTCCTTGTCGATCGCATCGAGAGCGGGGCGGGCGAGGAACTGACCGGGGCCAAACCCGCCTGGCCTGCCGAATCGTCCGGACAGCACCTTGCCCTTGCTCTTGCCGTCGAGTTGAGCCTTAAGGGACACGACGCGCTTGTCGGCGAAGACAGTCGGATCGGGGGTTTCACGGAACATCCCGCCGAACCCGCCGCGCCCACCGTCTTCGTGCCGGGCCGCCACCGCCTCTTTTTCTTTCTTCTTGATCGGCTCGATGGCTTTGGTGATGGCGGCAAAATCGCGGCGAACCCCTTCCGCCGTGAACCCCTTCTCCAAGAGCTTCCGCAGATGTCGCTCGTAGACGGCGAACACCTTGTCATCGGCCAACAAGCGTTGAATCAGCCGATTGTTGTTGGTGTACGGCTGACGAATGCTCAGGTCGGCGAGATCGTCCACCGAACCCATCATCTGAAATCCGCCGAACGAGTGATCGAAGTCCCAAGGCAGGAAGTTGAACTTATTGGTTTTCGGGTCCAGATAGAGGAAATAGTTGTGCGTCAAGCCGATGAAACTGTCCATGCTCGACAGGGCCACCGTGCCGGCGAGAAAGCGGAGAAACTCATCGACATCGAGATACTTGTCGATGTCGCGTTGGAAGGTCTTGTCGTCGGCTTTCTGCACGAGCTTGACGAACTCGATGAGTCGGCGTTTGGATTTGGCATCGGCCGGGGTTTTGGGTTGATAGCGGCTTTCGTAATCGTTCCATTCGTCGCCGAGATCGTCGAGCGGTCCAACGCGCTCCGGCTTGAGGAGCAACCCCTTGGCCGATCCGAAATGCTCTTTCAAAAAAGTCTTGTCGATGGACTCGACGAGGGTATACAGCCCGGCAAACTCCTTATCGTACTTTCCGGGCACAGTAACGGTCAGCCGGACGAACGAGGTGCGCGAAGCGGGTACGCCGAGACTGCGATACACGGCGTAGGACAGTGCCTCGCGCGCCGAAGAGGGGTCCATCACGTCGGTGTTCAGCGTCAGTTTCTTCTGGCCGAAATAGTTTTGACCGGGGTTATATCGCCCTATATCGATCTTGAAGGG
>JAKBCS010000039.1:29003-39021 GCA_021807595.1 Planctomycetota bacterium
GGCGGTTGTCCCGGTTGTGGCGGTTGACCTGGGCGCGGCGGCGGACCGGGAGGTCCACCCATGAAGCCGAAACCGCGACCGCGCGCCGGTTCCAGCTTCTTCCATTCGTCTGCCGCGATCGTCAGATGGATCGACAACACCTTGTCCAGCCCGAAAACTCGGGACGAAGCATCGGCTCTCGGCTTGGGGTCCGCCCCGGGGCCGAAACCCGGACAGCACAGCAAAGTAACAGTCGCCGCCAAAAATCCGACGCGCATTGGCTTCACCTCATCGAGAAGGAAATCGATCCGCAGCATCGCCCATACCTTCGTTCTTCACACAAACCACATATGTGGATAGTACCCAAGCGCGCCTGGATAGTGTCACTTTTTTAAGAAAAAGTTCAGACCCGATGAGAAGGCGATGAGAGCCGGGCGCGCGTCCGACCCATTCCATCGCGTCGAGACTTCGGGCCTGTCGCATTCTCGGTTTGGATCTGCTACAACAAATCAGGTTGATTCTCGCCGGATTGTCCACCATCCTTCCTTCCCATGAGGTATTCCCACCGTGATGCCTTCTCGATTCCTACCCTCTTCCGTTCGCATCGGTCTGATGCTTTTGGCGCTGGCAGGCCCCCTTCGAGCCGACAATTGGCCGCAGTGGCGCGGGCCGAGCGGCGACGGCATCAGCGTGGAAACGAACTTGCCGACTCGTTGGAGCGCGAAAGAGAATGTGGCCTGGAAGCTGGCCATGCCGGGCATGGGTAGTTCGACGCCCATCGTTTGGGGCGAGCGCATCTTCCTTACCAGCGAGGACGGCGACGACCTCGTATTGCTGTGCGTCAGCACCAAGGGCGAAGCGTTGTGGAAGCGCAAGATCGGTTCGGGACGCTATCGCGCGCGCAGCGACGAAGGCAATCTCGCCTCGGCCACACCCAGCACCGACGGCAAGAACGTCTATGCGTTCGTCGGTTCCGGCGACACGGTTTGCTTCACCCTCGACGGCAAGGAGGTGTGGAAATTCAACGCCCAAAAGCGCTACGGGAAGTTCAATATCCAGTTCGGCATGCACAGTACCCCGGTTCTCTACAAAGAGAGGCTGTACATGCAGCTGCTCTCCACCGGGGCGGCCTGGGTCATCGCCCTCGATACAAAAACCGGCGAGACGGTGTGGAAAGTCAAGCGCGAGAGCGACGGCCGCGACGAATGCGAACACTCCTACGCCTCGCCGGTCGTGTGGCACAAAGGAGACAAAGCGTATCTCATAACGCACGGCAACGATTATGCCATCGCCCATCGCCTCGACAACGGCGAAGAGATTTGGCGCGTCGGCGACCTCAATCCCAAGAACTCCTACAACCGTACGCTTCGCTTCGTCGCTTCGCCGGTGGCCGCCGCCGATCTGATCGTTGTGCCGTCGGCTAAAAATGGCCCGGTGGTGGGGGTCAAGCCCTCGGCCTCCGGCTTGGTGCGCACCGGCAGTTCGGACGAGCGGTGGCGCATGTCGAAAAACACCCCGGACGTGCCGTCGCCCTTGGTTCACGATGGCTTGGTTTATCTGTGCCGAGAGAATGGATTGCTGCTGTGCCTGAAAGCCAACAGCGGCGAACAGATGTATGCGGAGAGCCTGCACAAGCAGCGCTATCGCGCCTCGCCGATGTACGCCGACGGCAAGATCTATCTGACGGCCCGCGACGGCGTGGTCAGTGTCGTCAAGGCGGGACCGAAGTTCGAGTTGTTGGCGACCAATCGCATCGACGACGACATCACCGCTTCCCCCGCCGTCTCCGGAGGCCGCATTTACCTGCGCGGCTTTAAGACGCTGTTCGCTATCGAGACTCCAAAGTAACGCTTCCGTGTCGGAAGCGTCGGCGACGGATTACTCCCCATCGCGGACGCTTCCGGCTTCGACCACCGCGCTGCTACAGGAACTCGACCGCTTGCTGCGCCTGGTCAATCCACCCTCCCTGTCCCCCTTCCACCGTGCGCAGCACCGAAACGAAGCCCCTCTCCCGCATACGAGAGAGCGGAATCGGCTTGAGCCTCTAGGGGACGATGGAAATACAAATAAGATCCTTTTTATCTCGAATGTACAATCGTCCGTCGGACAGGGAAGGGTGCGCCCAGGTTTCCGGCCCGCTGACTTTGGCCCGCGCCAATTCTCGATACGCTTTGGCATCGGGCCGCATCAAAATCAATTCGCCGCCGTCGGTCAGCACTAGCAGGTGGTCGTCGCCCGTCCGCAGTAGCGAAGCGTGATAGGTGCCGATCTTCTCTTTCTTCCACAGATCCATGCCCGTCTTCGTCTCGATGCAGTGCAGGTCGGCGGACGGCTTGGTGAACGGTCCAGGCGTGGTTCCGGTCACCATATAGATGTGTTCCTTGCCCACCGCGACCGGCGTCGAGAAATACGAGGTCAACTCCTTGTTCTTCCACGCCTGCTCGACGGTCGGCTTGCCGTCCTTCGTGGTCGATCGCAAACCGACGCTGCCGTAGGTGATGGAACTGGCCAGCAACAGATCGCCGGCGACGGTCGGCGTCGTCGAGCTTTCCAACAATCGATCCACCAGCGGAAAGCGCCACCGAACGGCACCATCCGCCGGATTGACGGCGGCGACGTTCGCTCCGGTCAGAAAGACGGCTTGCCGCTTGTCGCCTTGGCCCAAGAGGATCGGCGACGAATAGCTGGCCGGATCGTCCATGCTTTTCCAAGCGATGTCGCCGTTCGCGCGATCGAAGGCTACCACCGAGGTTCCCTTGCCGCCGACGTTGACGAGAACGTGTTTGCCAACGACGAGAGGCGAGCAGGCCATGCCGAAAAACAGATTCTTGGCCTTGAGTTTATCCAGCGTATCGACTTGCCAGAGTTTGTCGCCCTTTTTGACATCGAGACAGGTCAGCACTCCGGTGATGCCGAACGCATACAGCTTTCCCTCGACGACGGCCGGCGTGGCGCGTGGGCCGTTGCCATAGAGACTGCGAAAAGCGGCGCGCTCGTAATGGGTTCGCCACAACTCTTCGCCGCTCTTGGCGTCGAAGGCAACGATTTCCTCTTCGTTTTTGTCGGCGATCTTGGCGTGGACGAACGCGCGCCCCTCGGTCACGATGGGCGAGCTATTGCCTTCGCCGACCGGCTTGCGCCACAGTTCTTGGAGTTTGCCTTTCCAGGGCGTCACTTTTTCGAGAGAAGAGTTGTCGCGCCGGGGGCCGAGCCATTGCGGCCAATCCTCGGCCAAGACCGGCACGACCGCGAAGACGCAGACGAACGGGGCGAACACCAACGAACGCAGCCGAAGCATGAAATACCTCCCGATCGTGGGGGCTAGGGTCGGTTCATTCGGACCCCGAAGAGGCCGCCAGCGCATCTTCGGGATGGCGGAGAAAATGGTGCAGCGGAGCATAGCGCCACGGTAGCTCGTGAACGCGGGCTAGTTCCTTCAAGCGACGCAGATACGTCTCGGTGATTTCTCCGCTTTTATCCTGATAATTCGGGTCGCAATAATAGATGCGGCATCCCAAGGGGCGCGGCTGGCGCGCCGAACACCGATTGCCCTGCTGAAACGGACAAAAATCGGCCGTCACGGATTCGGGATCGTAGGGGGGAGCGCTGTGCAGCAGCACCTCGGCTTCGAGATTGCTCAGAAACAGCGTATGGCCGTACTCCTTAAAACGACAGCACCGTCCACTGGCCACGCATACGGGACCGGCGGCGGCCACCTCGTCATCGACGGCTCGATAAAGCTCCAAGACCTGGCGACGCAAGGTTTCGCTCATGCCACGACTCGCTCGACCGATGGGACGCAAAATCCAGAGACGGTTACTATATCGAACCGACCGCCTCCGGCGAGCATCCCAACGATCCGCCGCGCGCTCCGTGTGAGCGCGACGAACGACAGGAGACTCCTTGTCAGATTTGGTGTGCGCGCTACAATCCAGAAATCGACGTTCGGGACTCAACCCCCCAACCCCTGCGGACTTCATGCCACCGACAACCGCGACTTTCACCTCCGAGGGAGTCCTTGAAGCGGGCGACCGTTTGGAGCTGTTGCTGGACGGCGCGAACTTCTTGCTGCCGGAGCTATTGCAAGTCAACCGTGTTCCCATCGAGAATATCGAAGACGAGTCGGGCCGGCCCTTGAAAGTCGTTCTCCAATCCGACGAGGGACGCATGATCCCTCCCGAAGCGTTTCGCGTCCAAGCGGAGACCGCCGCTGCCGTCTGGCTGGAGTATCGAGAGCGCGGTCGATTTCGCCTCGTGTTGGAAGCCATGCCGCCGCTCGGCCCGCCGGAAGCGCGAACCGAACGGGGCATCGCGCTGCAACTGGATGCCGACGATTGGACGCTGGTGCGCGCCCCTCGCGCCAACTCGGCGCGTTTGGTCGAGTTCGATTTGGCTTTGCGGGCGGCGCGCTTGGCCAATCATTCGGGCTTCGATCGACTCATTTGCTTGCCGTTGGTGCGCGACATGGAGTTGCTCGAACATCAGATACGCACGGCGAAGACGGTGTTGCGCCGCTGTCGTGGCAGGGCCATGCTGTGCGACGAAGTGGGTTTGGGCAAGACGATTGAAGCGGGGCTTATTATCTCCGAGTTGCACTTGCGGGGTCTGGCGCGTTCGGTGTTGGTGTTGGTGCCGCCGTCGCTGGTGGAACAGTGGCGCGGCGAGATGCGTCGCAAGTTCGCCTTGGAGTTTACCGGCCACGACGATCCGGCCTTTCGAGCCGCCGGCCCGTCCGCCTGGAGCGAATTCGATCTCATTCTCGCGTCGATGCACACGGCCAAGCGCGAGCCGCATCGTTCCGCGATTCTGAATCGTCGTTGGGATCTAATCGTCGTCGATGAAGCTCACCATCTCCGCAATGCCCGCACGCAGCTGTGGCGCTTTGCCAGCGAGTTGCGGAAACAGTACATCTTGTTGTTGACCGCCACGCCGGTGCAGAACCATCTGGAGGAATTGTTCAATCTCGTCACTCTGTTGGAACCGGGATTGCTCAGCACGTCGAAGCAGTTTCAGCGCCGCTTTATCGATCGCCGCGATAAGCTGACGCCGCGCAACGTCGAGGAACTGCACGCGCTGTTGGCCGAAGTGATGGTTCGCAATCGCCGCAGCACGGTCGGGCTTCAGTTCACGCGCCGCTGGGCGCGAACGGATCGCATCGCGCTGACGCCGGACGAACGCCTGCTGTACGACGCCGTCACCGGGTTGGTGCGGGAGAAACTACATAAAGCGGGAGGCAAGGGCGGCTTCCCGCGCATGGCGCTGATCGCGTTGCAGATGGCGATGGGCAGTTCGAGCCGCGCGGCGGAGTCCACGCTGCGGAACATGGCGGAAGGTGCCGGTTACGCCGAGGGACATCGGCAACAATTGAACGAGCTTGCCGACCGGGCTGGGGCCATTATCGCCGGAGCCAAGGTGGAGAGGCTGTTGACTCTGCTGTGCGAATATCCCGATAAAATGGTGATTTTCACGCAGTTTCGCGCCACGCAAGAGATGTTGGCGGAGCGGTTGCGCGGCGCGGGGCACGACGTTGCGGTGTTTCACGGCGGCCTGACGCGGATGGAGAAAGAAGCGGCGATCGAACGATTTCGCGGTTCGGCTCGATTGCTGTTGGCCACCGAGGCCGGCAGCGAAGGGCGCAATCTGCAATTCGCCCACGCCGTCTGCAATTTCGATCTACCCTGGAACCCCATGCGCATCGAGCAGCGCATCGGCCGCCTCAGTCGAATCGGTCAAACCCACGACGTTCACGTTTTCAATCTCGTTGCCGCCGACACCGTCGAATCCGCCGTCCTCCACTTATTGGAGGCGAAATTGAATCTATTCGAGATGGTCATCGGCGAGATCGACATGATTCTCGGCAACCTGGAGGAAGAGCGCGAGTTTCAGGACGTGATTGCCGATCTGTGGGCCGAGTCGGCGGATACCGACGATTTCAGCCGCCGCATGGAGGAGTTGGGAAATCGCTTACTCACAGCCAAGGCGGACTATCTGGAACAGGCCCGCCACGACGACCGCCTCTTCGGCGACAAGTTTGCCCCCGAAGGCTGATCTCGCCCCTCGCCGCCCCACGTTCCCACGCTTCGCGTGGGAACCCGCTATTCCCGAAGGTAACCGACCTAGCCGCGAGGTGCGCCGCCATGAATGCTCCGACCCTGTTGGAAGAGTTTGTCCGCGAGTATGTCGATGTCGCCGGCGGCGTCTGGGACGACATCGAACCGCAGGTCTACGACGTGATGCTGCCGGTCGGCGAGGCGGATTCGCCAACGCGCGAGATTCTCCGCATCGCCTTCGATCCCGAAGCGTTGCCGGAACATCCCGGCGCGCAGTTAGCCAGTTTCGGCACGCCCCTGATCGACGCGATCTTGTCCGACGCCATGAGGCGAGGCCGATATGCCCGTCTCTATCTGATCGGCTTGAACGTGAATCCGCACGATCTGGCCGGCGCGCTCCGCCGGGCTTTGACGCTGCCTCCCGAATCGACTCTGGCACTGCGACGGGTCCGCCCGCTGCACTTCGCGCAGGCGGTATTCTGGTTCCAGACCACCTTCCTGAGCGATCAAAAAGAGCAAGAGGTAGTGCCCGTGGCGCTCGATCTGCATTATGGCCGACCGATGCGCCATCTCGATCAACTGCTGGATCACTCGCGCTTGGCCGAAGCGCCGTCGCTGCCTTTGGCCGAGGCGCGTCGTCTCAGCTTGGCCGCCGCCTACCCCTTGGCCCGCGATGCCGTGCTGCCCACCGTCGCCGCCCTCGCCAACATTCGCGCCCGCGACACGGCGGGACTGATCGACCGCCAATCCAAGCGCATGAGCCGCTATTATCAGGATTTACGAGCCGAGCTGGAGGATCAAGTTCGCCGGGCCAAGAGCCGAGACGAGGACTTGTCGCGCTTCGCCGAGCGCCGAACGGCCCTGGAGCGCGACGAGCAATTGCGTCTGGCGGAGTTGCGGCAAAAGAGCGCATTGCGGGTGCGGCTGCGCTTGCTGACGGTCTTGCTGGTGCAGCAACCGAAATTGCTGGCCCACGTCGTTGCGACAACCAAGGGACACGCCCCGGCCAACCTGGAACTGGTCTGGGATGCCCTGACTGGCGCGGTCGAGGCCGCGCCCTGTCCGAACTGCGACAAGCCGACCTACTCATGGGGATGGACGCGCCCCGACCGGCTCGTCTGCACCTCCTGCGCCGCGTCGCCCGCCGCGCGGAGCGAGCGCTAATTAGACGGTTCTCTCAGAGCTGCGATCCGAAGGGGAGCGCGAACCCGCTCGTCACGGCCGCGCTTTTCCGGAGTTGGTCGTGCCGTACAGACCATTCAAGAGTTTAGCGAAATCGTCGCGGCGGCGCAGCGAATCGAGGTCCGTGTCCGTTTGTAAAGTCTTGAGGTTGTCGGCATTGTCGAAGTAACCGTTGCTCCGGAGTTTGCTCAACAGGACAACGGCTTTTTCGGCGCGATCGGATCGCGCGTAAATGCAGGCCGCGTTGTAGAGCGTCTCCGGCGAAGCCTTCGTCTCGGCTGCCAGTCTCTCCGCCTCGGCCGCGGCACCATCGGAATCGCCATCGTGTAAGAGTGAAAGGGCGCGCCACATTCGATAGCGAGGACGATCCGCTTCCTTGGCGAGTTCGAGGACGCGATTCCATTCCTTGACGGCGTCGGCGAAGCGCCGCTGTTCTTCACGGATTTGGCCGCGGATGGCGTGCAGCATGAAGGCGTGCTCGCGCGCCTTCGGGTGGGTTGGATCTTTTCGCAAGAGATCCTCAATCGCCTCAGTGCCGCACTTGAAGACTTTCAAGGCCGAGTCGATGCCTTCCGTTTCATAGCGTAGATTGCCGTGGTTGACGCAGACCGCAGCGTAAGAAATGAAGAATTCCGGGTGATGGGGATGGTCTCGCATCAGCCTTTGCAGCAGCGTTTCGGCCTCTTGGAAGCACTCGTCGGCTTGGCGACGGCGCTGCTTGAAGCGCTGGTCTTTGCGGTCGGTTTGGTGATAGCTCAGGCCGAGATTTATGTAGGCGTCGGCCAGGGTCGTTCGGCAGCCGATGAGATCCGGACGTTCGGCCACCACCTTTTTCGCCGCATCAACGGCGTGAAGGTACTGTTCTTCGGCCTCGTTTCTTCGATGCAGAAGATGCAAGCGCACGCCGAGGTTCAGATGGCCCTGGGCCAGATTCGCCGCGGCGGCGGCGTCATCGGGTTGTCGGCGAACGATCTCTTGGCGCAGCTCCAGCGTCTTTTGGCACCAACTCACAGCGTCCTCGTTGGGTTGGATGCAACCCAGGGCGTTGTAACAGTTCGACAATTCCTGGGGATAATCCAGTCGATCGGGGCTCTCGGCCGTCAGTTGCTCGTACAGCCGCGCCGCCGCGCGGAAGCTGTGGTCCGCGTTTTCGGTCTGTTCCAGATGGGACTGCAAAACGCCGATTTGATACAGAGCGTTGGCCATGTCGGCTCGCACTTCGGGATCGGGATCGGCGCTTCGTTGGAGCGTGTCGCGGTGAAAGGCAAGGGCGTCGTCGAGGACGCCGGCGAACAGTTCGCGTTCGCCCGGCGCGCGCGTCGGCTTGAGATCGCCGAGACGGCCAAGAATGCGCTTGCTCAGATCGCGAGCGTCGCGATACTGTTGGCGCGTCTGCGTCTCGGCATTCTCGGCGCGAACGACTTGGGCGCGCAAACGCCGGTCGTGCCACGTCGCGCCGCCGATCAGAAGAACGATGGCCACGACGATGCAACCGGCCAGCGTCGCCCAAGCCGGCTTGCGGCGCATCCATTTGAGTAAACGTTCCAGGCGTCCAATCGGCCGGGCGCGGATCGGTTCGCCGGCGCGGAAACGGCCTAGATCGTCTGCCAATTCGTCCGCCGACTTGTAACGGCGGCGCGGCTCTTTTTCCAGACATTTGAGGCAGATACACTGCAAATCGCGGGGCACCTTGGGCTGCAAGTCTCGCGGCGGCACCGGATCGCGCTGGCGCACCTGCTCCAGCGTGTCCATCACCGAAGGACCGCGAAAAGGCGGCCGGCCGGTCAGCGTCTCGTAGAGGATCGCGCCCAGCGCGTAGATGTCGGCCAACGCTCCGACCGCCGCTGGATTGCTGCCGCATTGTTCCGGTGCCATGTAGCTCGGCGTACCGAGAATGGCGTTGGTCTGCGTTAGACGGGTGTCTTCATCCAAGCGTTTGGCCAGTCCGAAATCGGTGATCTTGGGGAGGGATTGGCCGAGCGAGGGGCGTACGCCAACCGATTCTTGACCTTTCGCTTTCGACTCTCCAGCGGTGGGCTGACGCCCTCCGCTCTCCAACAGGACGTTGGCGGGCTTGAGGTCGCGGTGGATGATCCCCTGAGCGTGGGCATGGTGGATGGCGCGGGCCAGCGTCTCGACGAGGGCTGCGGCCCGATCGGGCGGAAGCGGGCCGTCGGCCAGCCTCTGGGCCAGGCTGCCGCCGCCGACGTATTCCAACACCAAATACGGTTCGCCGTCCTGCTCGCCGATCTCGTAAATCTGCACGATGTTGGCATGTTGCATACGCGCGACCGCCTCGGCTTCGCGGCGAAAGCGTATCAGCGTCTCGACCGAAGCGGGGCCGACGGAGCGAATGCGCTTGAGGGCGACTAGACGATTCAGCCCTCTTTGCTTCGCTTTCCACACGACACCCATGCCGCCTTCGCCGAGTTTCTCCACGATCTCGTAGCCGCGCGGCGGACTCCACGATTGCGACGTAGACGGGCTGGGCGTGGAATCGAAGGGGATCGACGTATCCTTTCCGCGGCGAGCGAGGGCGACCAGCGAATCTTCCGCAGTCGTTTGCAATAGTTGGCAACAGACGGAACACTCGCTCAAATGCCGTTCGATGACGGTGTAAACGTCCTCGTCGTCGAGTTGGCCGAGAACGAACGCGGTCAGCTGCTCGGAGGACGGATGAGTCGTACCGGAATAGCGAGTGGTGGTGCCGGCGGAATTCATGGGATTGCTCCGAGGTTTTCTCCCATCCTAACCAATGCGGCGCGGTGAGCCAACAAAAAAAAAGGGACCGCCCTTGCGAGCGGCCC
>JAKBCS010000181.1 GCA_021807595.1 Planctomycetota bacterium
GGCGCGGTAGAGCGGCAGCGAGTCGCCACCGAGATCCGAACGGTGCTGGCCGCCTCGCCTTGCGAGCCGAGCGACGGCACGAATACAGAGAGGCACGCATGAACGCCTCCGTAGTCGTCCGCGATGGCAGCCCCTTTCCCTCCGCCGTACTCCGCTGGTACGACGACTGGGGCTTGCCCGCTGCCTATCTGGTGTCACCGCCACGTCGGTTGTGGGGCGATGGCCCAGCGCCTCCCGCTGTGGAGTCCGGCATCGACGCCCGCCGCGTCCGCCCCGTGCCGACACCATCGCAACTGCTCCAAGCCCTTCCCGAAGGCGATAACTGGCCCGCCCAGTCGCGCCGCAGCCTGGCCCGCCTCCATGCCTTTTTCCTCATCGCCGAAGATCCGCAACGCCGTCTCGACGCCCGGCCCGTCAACACACTGTCCCACCAAGTCAGCTTGGTCCGCCATGTGCTAGAGAATGAACACCTGGATCGCGTGCTGATCGCCGATGAAGTCGGCTTGGGCAAAACCATCGAGGCCGGTCTGCTGGTCAAAGAGTTTCTCGAAAGGCGTGTCGGCCTCCGTATCCTTTATCTGGCTCCCGCTCGCTTGGTTCCTAACGTCTTGGCCGAGTTTGGACGACTGGGCCTTCCCTTTCGCGGTTGGATGGCCCAGGATGGCGATGCTCGCCTTACCGATCCCTTGATCGTCGCCTCCATCCATCGGGCCGTTCACGAACGACACTTCCAGGCAATCCTTGATACGCCTCCGTGGGACGTGCTTATCGTCGATGAGTGCCACCATTTGTCCGACTGGGCACCCGGCGGGGGTGACGCCCGACAGAATTTCCGCCTTGTCCGCGAGTTAATCGCGCGTCAACGCCCCGATGGACGAGTGCTAATGATGAGCGGCACTCCGCACCAAGGCCATCCCAGCCGCTTCGAGAATCTTTTGGGATTGCTACGGCGTCCCGACGAGGATGCCGCCGCCCTTGCTGGCCGCGTTATTTACCGTACCAAGGAAGATGTCTGCGACTGGCATGGCAATCCGCTGTTCCCTGGCCGACAGGTCAATGAACCGCTCGTCCTCGACCTCGATTCCGGCTACCGGGACTGGTTGCGGGCCGTCCGCGACTACTTCTCCCCTCAACTCGGCACTTCGTCCGAGCCACAACGTCGGGCCGCCGGTTGGCGCTGCGCCCAGGCCATGCAGTGGGCCACCTCCAGTCCGCAGGCTGGCCTCGGCTATCTCGTCCGCCAAGCGATCCGTGCCAGTTGGACGCTGACCGACGCTCCTCTGGCCGACTGCTTGGCGGCACTACGCCCCTATCGACTAGGTCCGGCCGATGAGCCTATCGGGCGACTCTTCGAGCGCGTCTGCAAAGACGTAAGGCAGCAGCAGCAGACGGCGGATGTCGAAGACATTGAGGAGGGCGACGCGGAGAATGACGCCGACCGAGCCGGGTTGGCCGGACTGCTGGAGCAGGGGCTTGAGGTGCTACGGAGGCATGGCGAAGCCAAGTGGCGTCTGGTCCGCGAGCGTCTGCTGGATGGGCTTGCCGGCGAGAAGGTTGTCCTGTTCGCACAACCTGTGGAGACGGTGACGGCTGTGGCACGCTATCTGGAGTCCGCCTTCGGGCGCGCGCCTGCCATGATTCTCGGCGGACAATCCGATGGGGAGCGTCGCCGTCAGATCGAGACCTTTCGCCGAATCGATGGACCGCAGTTCCTCGTCTCGTCGCGTGCCGGCGGCGAGGGCATCAACCTACAGGTCGCCCGCCGCCTGGTTCACCTCGATGTTCCCTGGAATCCGATGGAATTGGAGCAGCGTGTTGGCCGCGTGCATCGCTTTGGCTCACGCCGTACCATTCTGGTCGATACCGTCGTGGTGAAGGACAGCCGAGAGGCCGACGCTTACCGAGTCGCCCGCCAGCGACTGGAGTTGATCGCCTCGGTTCTCGTGGAGCGAGAGCGTTTCGAGAGCGTCTTCGCTCGCGTCATGTCCCTTGTTCCTCCCGAAGAATTGCAGAGCGTACTCATCCGCGAGGGTACGGGGCCTTTGACACACGACGACCAAGAGCAACTTGCGGCAATGGTACGGGCGGGTTTCGATTCGTGGAGCCGCTTCCATGAGAGATTCGCCGAACTGCAACGACGTATCCGGCAGCAGCCGGCGGGATTGGCCACTTGGTCGGATGTGGAAGAATTTCTTCGCCGCCATGCAAAGGCTGAAACCGAGGAGGGATTTAGGGCGCAGACGTTCGTGCGCGTCTCCAATGGCATCGAAGCGGCGGAAGAAGATGCGGTCGTATTGCGTCTGGCGGATGGAGGGCGATACGCTTGTGGCGATCGTGCCGGCACCGCAGTCACGAGTGTGGATGGGCCAGCCAAACAATTAGGTCTGAACTTGCCCTTGGTATCGGAATCGCTGCGAAGCAGCGCCCTGCCCACACAAGATACCGGGGCGGCTCATGTCCGATGGCCTTCCGACGAGCCTTCGCCCGCAGTGCCTCCTTTCGGAATCCTGATCCTGCTTCGCCAAACGGTGCGCACCGACGCTCAGACGGGCTGGCCGGAACAGGGTTGTTCGCTTCGCTGCTACGTCGTCAGCGACGGCGTTGCGGTGGAAGCGGAAGGAGAGGGTAAAAGACGATTGATCGACGGCCTCCTCCGCGGCACGATCCGGAACAGACCCGAGTTGGCAGATACGGTCGTCGCAGCGCTGGCCCGCGAAGAAGAGCGCTTGATCGCGGACCTCGCCCGTCCCAACGACGACGACCGCCGGGAGGGACTACGTCATGCTGTTCTGCCGCTCGTGGCTGCGGTCATCACTTCTGGGTAGCGGATTGCCCGAACACGCAAAAAATCATCCCGATTACTTGTCATCGCCAGCGCCGTAAGTTAGCCTAAGAGAAATACTTTCCAGCGACCTACCCACCGATGGGATCGAGTCAAAAAGACGAGTCAACACCTCATGCGGCGAAAAATACTGATAATTACCATCTCCTTTATGTTATTTAGTGCGTTCTGGCTCGTCGGCGCGGCCGAGCCGGTGGATAAATCGTATCGTCCGCGCGTTGCTGCTGCCTCGGACGAGCCGGCCAAGGCGATCAAGCGCATGAAGCTGCCGCAAGGCGTTGAGGCGAAAGTGTGGGCCGCCGAACCTCTGCTCGCGAATCCCGTCGCCTTCAGTTTCGACGAAAAAGGCCGATGTTACGTCGCCGAGACGTTTCGCTTGCACGCCGGCGTGACCGACAATCGCGGCCATATGTACTGGCTCGACGACGATCTCGCTTCGCGCACCGTCGCCGATCGCGTGGCCATGTATCGCAAGCACCTCAAGGATCGATTCAAGACTTATGAATCCGAACACGATCGCGTTCGTTTACTTGAGGATACCAAGGGCAAGGGTGCGGCGGATAAGGCGTCGGTGTTCGCCGATGGTTTCCATCGCGCCGCCGACGGCATCGGTGCCGGACTGCTGGCACGCAAGGGCAATGTCTACTACACCTGCATTCCCGATCTGTGGCTGTTCCGCGACACCGACGGCGACGGCAAGGCCGATGTGCGCCGCTCGCTGGCTACCGGATTCGGCATTCACGTTGCCTTTCTCGGTCACGACATGCACGGGCTGCGCATGGGACCAGACGGCCTGCTTTATTTCTCCATCGGCGATCGGGGATTGAACGTAAAGACAAAAGAGGGCGGCCATCTCTTCTATCCCGATACCGGCGCAGTGCTGCGCTGCGAACCGGATGGCTCGCATTTAGAAGTCGTGCATATCGGTCTGCGCAACCCGCAGGAATTGGCGTTCGACGCGCGCGGCGATCTGTTCACCGTGGACAACAACAGCGATTCCGGCGATCGCGCCCGCCTGGTCTCTATCTCCGAAGGCGGCGACAGCGGCTGGCGAACCGGCTATCAGTACGGCAGCGCCTTGAGCAATCGCGGCCCGTGGAACGCCGAGAAGATCTGGCATCTCCCCAATCCCGAACAACCGGCCTACGTCGTGCCGCCGTTGGCCCACATTACCGCCGGTCCTTCGGGTCTGTGCTACAACTACGGGGCCACGGCCTTGCCCGAACGCTACGCCGATCACTTCTTCATCTGCGATTTTCACGGCAGTTCCGGTGGCAGCGGCGTTTTCTCGTTCGCCGTCAAGCCGAAGGGAGCGTCTTTTGAAGTTAGCGACGGCCATCAGTTTATTTGGTCGGTTCTGGCGACGGATTGTGATTTCGGCCCCGACGGTGCCTTCTATCTCAGCGATTGGGTTGACGGTTGGGGCCTGACGGGCAAAGGCCGCATCTATCGTTTCGCGGACGCCGAAGCCGCGAAGAAACCGATTCTGTCCGAGGTCAAGAAACTCCTCGCCGAAGGCTTCGAGAGCCGCTCCACCGCCGAGTGCGTGAAACTTCTGGGACATGCGGATCTGCGGATAAGGCAAGAGGCACAATTCACGCTTGCGGAGCGCGGGCCCAGTTCCATCGCTCCGTTGGCGAAAGCGGCAAAAGAGGAAAAGAATCAACTCGCGCGCTTGCACGCCATCTGGGGCCTGGGTCAACTCGGCCGGCGCGGCGAGAAAGTGCAAGAACCCTTGCAATCGCTGCTGGCCGATGCCGACGCCGAGGTGCGCCGGCAAGCGGCTCGCGCCTTCGGATGGATCAAAAACGCGGAGGGGCACGATCTCGTTGCCCTGCTGCACGATGCCGAGCCGCGCGTCCGCTATCAGGCGGCCTTGTCGTTGGGCCGAGCGAACGTCCGTCTGTCGGCTGCCGATGCCACCGCCGCCTGGGACGACCTGTTGAAACTGCTCGACGACAATGCCGATCGAGATGCGTATCTCCGCCACGCCGCGGCCAAGGCGCTGGCCCGCTTTCCGGACGACAAACTGAGCGGAGCGAGCAAACATCCCTCGGCAACGGTTCGCCTGACCGCCGTTCTCGCCCTGCGGCAGCGATCCAGCTCGGCGGTTTCGGCCTTTCTCGACGACGCCGATCCTCGCATCGTTGTGGAGGCGGCGCGCGTCGCGCACGATGTGTTGGAATCGAACGACGGCAAGCCGCTGGCCGAGCGCCTGACAAAACCCAACATGCCGCCGACCTTTGTGCTGCGGGCGCTGCACGCACATTTTCGACTCGGATCATCCGAGAATGCCGCCGCCCTCGCCGCCTACGCCGCACGCTCCGACGCCCCAGAGCAGATGCGCGTCGAGGCGTTGAAATTGCTCGGTCAATGGGCCAAGCCCCCGCGGCGCGATCAAGTCACAGGGTTGACGCAGAATCTTCCCCCGCGGGAGGTGAAAATCGCCGCCGAGGCAATTCAACGCTCTCTCGGCGGTATCTTCGCCGGACCCAACGCGGTTCGTCAGCAAGCGGCCAAGGTGGCCGCCGCTCTCGGCATCAAGGAAGTCGCTCCCCTGCTTCTGACCCTTGCCGCCGATGACAGTCGGCCACCCATCGCGCGCGTGGAGGCGCTGCAAGCACTGGAGTCGCTGCACGACGCCAATCTGGAGAAAGCCATGCGGTCGGCTCTCAAGGATGCGGATGCGCGGGTGCGGAGCGAGGGGCGTCGTCTGCTGTCGCACCTGCATCCCGTTGAGGCATTCGCCGAGTTGGAGCGTGCGTTGACGCGAGGGCAAACGGTCGAACGCCAACAAGCCTTCGCCGTCCTCGGCGATATGAAATCGCCTCGCGCGGACACCGAGTTGTCCAAGTGGCTCGATAGTCTTCTCGACGATAAACTAGCGCCCGAGACGCGCTTGGATCTGCTCGACGCCGCTTCGCGCCGCAAGTCGGCGGCGGTTGCCGAGAAACTCAAGCGCTACGCGGCAATGAATAATAATGGCGACCCCTTAAGTCCTTATAGGGATGCCCTCGTGGGTGGAGACGCCGAAATGGGACGACGCATCTTCTTGGGCAAGGCCGAGGTTTCGTGCTTGCGCTGCCATAAAGTGCAAGGCGTCGGCGGCGAAGTCGGTCCCGATCTGACCGGCATCGGTTCCAAGCAGAAACGCGACTACCTGCTCGAATCCATCGTTGCGCCGAACAAGCAGATCGCCAAGGGATTCGAGACGCTGGTGCTGACCTTGACCAACGGCAAGAGCGTGACCGGCGTACTCAAGTCCGAGGATGCCCGCGAGGTTCGTTTGATGACCGCCGAGGGACAGTTACTTGTCGTTGCCAAGAACAAAATCGACGAGCGCCTAGCCGGTAAGTCGGCGATGCCGGAGGATCTGACGAAGAATCTGACGCGGCGTGAAATCCGCGATTTGGTGGAGTTTCTGGCGGGATTGAAATAGGAATCAAGCGAGAGGAGGTTGCTCCGGTTTGGGCTTATCACTCGGCAAGCGGAAGAAATCACCGACGAGACAGCGGAAACCCGGAAGGACATCCTCGCCGGTTAATTCCCGATTCTCCATTAGCTCAACTTGAGGCTTACCCGGCTGATGTATCGTCACCGTGCGAATTTCGGGATCAATGATCCATACAAGTTCGACACCGCAGCGGAGGTAATCGTTGATCTTACGGAGGACTTTATTAGCCCGATCGTTCGGCGAGAGGACTTCGACGGCGAGTCGCGGAGGGACTTCCCCATACTTGGGATGCAACTCGGCGAAAGTATTCGCGTCTTCATAGAAGGCCACATCTGGGCCGCGAACCGTATCTGGATCGCGCTCCAATAGGACGCCGGAATCGTTGCAGGTTACATATCCGAAGCCACGCTGGTCGGCGTAACTCATCAGCGCGTGGCCCACTCGAATGCAGATGAAGCCATGAGGTTTCGTCGGTGACGGCAACTCGATAACCTCCCCTCGGACTAGCTCGAACCATTTATCCTCTTGCTCCGGCTGATGTACCCAATCGCAGAACTCTTCCGCCGTCATCAGCTTTTTCGCCGTCGTCGTTGTACTCATTGCCTCTCCTTGTGCGCTCGGACCTCTGCCCTTAACGCCGAGATACTATCCGCCGAGTCGGTGCCGTGCGAGAGCAATCGCGCCGTGGACTACTACTTCCTCTCCGAGAGCCGCCGGTACGATGTCCGTCAGTCCGGCGAACGGTTTGAAGATGCGCTCGGCGACTAGACGACGCAACGGCTTAAACAGCAACTCTTCGCCCATTAGCGCGACGCCACCGCCAATGACGATACGACGTGGGCAGAGCAGGGCGATGACGTGGCATATGGCCTCGGCGAGCCAACACCAGGCCGATTCAAGGATTTCACGCGAATCAGCCTCGCCGGCGCGAGCGCACTTTGCGGCGTCTTCCGCCGTCAAGTCGGCAAGGTATCGTTCGCTCATCCTTCGGCCAATTGCCCAACCCGAGGCCCGCTGTTCGAGTGGCACTGGTCCATCTAAGGACCAATCAACGCGGAGATGGCCAATCTCTGCCGCTCCTCTTCCGCATCCGCGATAGATCTCGCCATTGATAATAAAACCGCCGCCGATGCCCGAACCGATGGTGATATAAAAGATCGGCGATAATCCTTTCCCTGCTCCGTGCAGCGCCTCGGCCAATCCCGCTACGTCGGCGTCGTTGCCCAGCGCCGCGGGTAGGCCGACGACCTCGCCGATCCAATCGGCCAGCGGGAAATGGTCCCAGCCCTCGATCTGATGCGATTTGATAACGGTGTGTGTGGCGTCATCCACCGGGCCGCCGAAACCGATGCCGACGCCGCGAAGCTCAGCGCGTTCGATGTTTGCCTTGGACAGCAACTCCGGCACGGCGGCGACGATTTGTCGGCGAATGCCCTCCGGCCCGGCGGCGACATCGACCGTTCCTCGCCACAGTCCGCGCAGCTTGCCGTCGTCGGGTCCAACACCGAGTTGCAGTTTCGTGCCGCCGATTTCGATGCCGAGATACATGAGATGAATCCGTCAGCGCAAGTTTTTGCTTTTCGAGAGTTGATCCGCCCAGGCGTCGTACTGTTCCGACAGCGGGATTACCGGAGGTTTGCGGTAATCTACCACACGATCGTAACCGGCGCGTTCGTATGCCGTCGCCAGAGCGGTTTGCAAATCGAGCGGCACATCGGCATCGCCATCCTTCAGAGGGACCGCAACCACCGGCAAAGATTCCGGCAATCGGATCGGCCAAAGATACGAATTAGGGCGATCCTCGATCCGAGAAAGATAGACGAAATAATCGCCCTGAGTCGTCATCTGCCGAGGAAACCATGGAGTTCCACTCCGTAAGAAGTCGATCTCCAGCCAATGACAGGGCGAACGAAGAACGTCTGCGCGTTTCTTTCCATAGCTCTCTCGGCCGCGCGAGCCGACGACTTTATTGCTGGGACTAACCACTTCGATCACTGCGACTACCTGCCGATCCGTGCGGTCGATGACTTCGACGAACGGTTCGTGAATTTCATCGTCGAGCAACGTGGCAATGACGAGCGGTTTGGCGATTTCCAGAGTTGCGGCGGACGAGGTTCCGCCTTGTCGGACGGGTTCGGGACGCTCGCCCACGCGGACATCGGGGAGAATGACGGTACGTCCAGGGTCGTCGTCCTCCGATATGTAGACCCGTTCCTCAATGCGCGCGTAATACTTCGCACTCAATTGGCGAACGAGAAATTCTCGAATGACGGCGATCAATGTGTTATGCACATCCGGCCATAAGCCCGGATCCTCGAGAAAAGGGTCCATGCCCGGAAACGGTGACGGCATTGCGGATTCCCCAAAAAATTACATCGCTTACTCACGAGATAGCCGACCGTGCAAATTATCGACGATCCAATGAAACGCCGTCAAGTGGATCGACTCGACAATGCCCATGTCGTCGAGCGGGACGTGAAAGTTGTGCTTGGCCAAGGTTTGCAGTTTGCCGCCGGAGAAGCCGGTGCAGCCGAACGTCGTCAACTCGTGGCGATTGGCCCACTCGACGGCGCGGAGAATGTTCGGACTGTTGCCGGAACCGCTGATGGCGACGAGCAGATCGCCGGGACTAGCAAGGTTCTTCAACTGCTCGACGAAGACGCGCTCGAACCCCTCGTCGTTGCCCCATGCGAGGATATACGGCGTATTGTCGGTCAGGCTGAGGATGCGGATGCGCTTCTTTTTGTCGTTGTCGAAATCTTCGCGCCGGAGCGTGCCTTTGCCGATGTCTTCGCAGAAATGCGAGGCATTCGATCCACTCCCGCCGTTGCCGATGACAAAGATAAATCGATCGCGTTGGTAACAATCGTACATCAGGTCGGCCAAGCGTTTAATCTCGGCCCCATCGACGCGAAGCAACTCTTGTCCGACGCGCTCCAGAAACGGTCGAACGTCCAGTTTGGTACCAAGCATTCGATCGATACTCCTCAATGATTCTACGAGCCTATTTCCAACCGCAACCCCTTTGCGGGGTGGAATGGCTTTCCTCTTTCGACGTTCCGATTCAAACCCAGCACGTTCTCCAAGGCATCAGGTTACAACAAACGAATCCGCCAGGGCAAGAGAACCTATTCGGTCTCAGTGGAGTCTGAAATAAAGGTTCCCTCCGGATTGCCGACAGCTGCACTGGAAACCAGAACATTCCGTTGGTCCTTTGGCGAGAAGGGCGACGGCGTCAGGCGTGATTCCCGATCGGCGCGCGGAACACGCGCCGAGTTGACCGAGAATCACAAACGCCTGCTCCCGACTTCCGAGGCGCGGATGCGAAGCCTATGGCGACCGAGGAATCACCCGTGGCCTCGAAACATCCTTCGGATGGGATAAGACGGACCAGCGGACATGCCGATT
>JAKBCS010000182.1 GCA_021807595.1 Planctomycetota bacterium
AGTCGTCTCCCGAACCGATCCGGGTGGACTTGGCGTTGGGACTAGTTAGCGGTGGCTCACAGACGCGGAAGGGCTAGAACGTGCTGCTGATGCTCGAAGATGATGCAGAACGAGTGGAGCGTTTCACTGCTACTCTGCGGGCAGTGGCTCCGGAACTCCCGCTCCGCATCTGGCGCGATGCTTGGACGATGATCCGTGAGCTGGAATTTCTGATCCCTGCGGCCCGCTTGATCTCACTCGACCACGATCTTGAACCGGATGCAGGAAGCACCAAAGACCCCGGTACCGGCTGGGATGTGACAAAATATCTTGCCGGTCTCCCGCCGGTCTGCCCTGTCGTCATTCATACCAGTAACCGAGAGCGGGCGAGTTGGATGATGGGGGAGTTCGAGTTGGGCGGGTGGAGGTATTACCGCCTCGCGCCTCTTGGCGACGACTGGATCGAACACGATTGGCAGCGACTCGTCCGACGACTTCTAAAACGGTCCCGGACCAAGTAAGCTTACGTTCACGGGACGGGGAAATGGGAGGCTCCTTTTTCCGTAGTTTTCACTTGGGTCTGGTAAGCGTGACCTACCGATGCGGAGACCGCATTTTAATTGTGCGCAACTATCCTAACGTTATCGGGGCATAAGACGCTGGTGCTGGATTTCAACTGAGGAACTTGCCTCCGTGAAGCAGCAGCGCACCCTATCCTGACAAAGCGAGCTGTCTCGATGAAGAAAAAAAGGACCATTTCGATATTGCGGTCGTGCCTACTCGGTTTCACGGCGCTCAGCTTCCTGCAGGTCGCTGCCGCGTCCGAGCAGCCCACACCGCCCGACGCGAAGACTGTCATCGCCAGCATCGATTCGAGGCGCGATGCCGCGATGCGCTTGCAATTGGCCAAGCCGTATCCGCCGAGCGGTTGCAGCCACTACCAGGACTTCGCGCTGGCGGCCTACTGGCTCAACCAACGCACCAAAGATGCAGACAAGGCGATCCTCACGGAGCGAAAGAAGGAGTTTCCTGAGTCGCTGAAAGGCGGGGATTTTCACTGGAATGCCTTTATTCTTGAGCGCATTTATTTTCTTTTTGGCCGCGTAAGCAAGCATTTCCCCGGCCGCATGAGCGTCGAGGCCGAGGCGGCTCTGCTGGATATGCTTTGGCAGTGGGCCGCTCCGAACTGCCGGTTGGAGATGACATTGCCGGAACGCGATTGGTGGCGCTGGGGCAGCGAGAACCATCACGCGCAGGCGTGGTCCAGTTTCTGGGGCGCGGCGCAGATTTTTGCAAAGCACCCCGACTACAAGAAGCGCCGATATGCCGACGGCACGACGCCCGCGCAGATGGCGGCGGCGTTCAACGACTATTACAAACGGTTCATCCGCAACACTGCCGCGTCGGGCCTGCTGGTCGAGTGCAACTCCGGTTATAACAAGTACACCCTCGGCGGCTGGTATAACATCGCGGACTTCGCAGAGGATCCCAAGTTGCGTCGGCACATGAGCATGCTGCTCGACCTATACTGGGCCGATTGGGCCAACGAGGTAATCAACGGCGTGCGTGGCGGGAGCCGGCATCGCTGCTACCCAGGCGGGGACTCGACCGCCGGGACGAGTATGGACGGACTGGCTTGGTTTCACTTCGGCCTCGGCAGCGCCCGCAGCCAGCATCCTTCGTGCGTCTGCGGCGCGACGACGTTTTGGCGGCCGTCGCCGCTCATCGTGGAGTTGGCGCTGGACGCGGCGGGACGTGGCGTTTACGAATCCATCTCGCGCCGCCCAGGGCTTGCGGTTGCTCGCAAGGCCGACGACCCATTACCGAGATTTGTTTCCGATCCCAAGCATCCATTCTTCACACCGCAAGGCGTCTACTCGTTGCGCCCCGAAGGCGGCAGCTTGCTGCGTTACAGTTATTGCACGCCGGACTTCGTGATGGGTACCAGCATGATCGAAGCGCGAGACCAAAAAGACTGGACCGCGATCAGCAGTCAGAACCGTTGGGAAGGCGTCATCTTCGCCGGCCACCCAACCGCGCGCATCTTCGCGCAGCCGCTGGAGCCTGCCCGCGGCAGCGTCTACAACGGCGAGTGGTCGGTGCAGAAGCGAGGCGTTCTCATCGTTCAACGTCTCAAGGCCAGCAACGCCAAGGGACAGCGTGTGTGGTTCGATGCCTCACTGAAGCGACAGGAACGCTCCGGCTGGGTGTTCGCCGAAGCGCCTCAGGCCTACGCTGCGGTGCGTGTGGTGAAGGGAGAAAAGAGTTGGGAGAAGGACACCATCGAGCAGCATCGCGAAAGAAAAGGCCGCACGGACGGCGGCGAATGGCTGAAGTGCGCAGACGAGTATTCTCCCATCATCATGGAGGCTGCGCGCCAGGCTGACTTCAAAGACTTCACCGCCTTCCAGACCGCCGTTCTCGGCAATACCTTGAAGTACACCGATCGACGTCTGGACTACACCAGCGCGTTGAGCCGCACGACGTTGACGCTATTCCCGGACTATTCGAAGTCGCCTCTGGTGGACGGCGTGCAGGTCAACTACGCGCCGAAAATGGTCTACGACAGCCCGTTCATCCAGGGGGATTTCGGCAGCGGCATCGTGACGATCCGCAAGGGTGACCAAAAGCGGGTACTCGATTTTAACTGAGGACTTTTCACGCTTTACCTGAAGACATCGCCACCTGCGTGTACTACATCGGCATCGACCCGTTTACAAAACAGAAGGTGTACATCGACAAGGATCTACGGGATCGGGAGATGCAGCGGGCGTCGATGCAGTTTTTCGTGCCGGAAGATCACTTTGATGCGCGAAGGATTGTTTAAGACTGGCCGGATCTCATCGGGTCCACTTTACGGCGTGGGCGACGCCGGTGTCCGTTCCAGCACGCTGGGCTGTAGCGTCGGTCGCGGCTGGAGACCTTGGAGCTGCGCGATCTCATCGCGCAATTGTTGGATGGTGAGGTCCTGCTGTCCGACTCGATCGGCCAATTGCTGAATGCTCGCAACCAAAGCCTCCACCAAAGGCGTCTGCTCTTCGGGCCGGATGATCGGAAGTTCCACCTTCATACTTTTCAGAATTGGAAGTCCACGGGCGATCGGCTGCGCCAGTTTTCAGAGTTATTGAGAAGCTACCGAACCTCGTCGTAACTTCTTCTCCGGTACCCGGCGGCCCGTGCCGCCGGGATGCCCTTCCTTGAGGCAAAAGCAATACCACAACTCCCGCTCCACGTTGCGAACACAGCGGGAGTGGGATCGGTCGCTTTTTCCATCGGTCCTTATTTCCTCTCCTTGCCGAAGCGGGCCATGGCCGCCTGCTGAAACGCGCCGCCGCTCTTGCCCCCGTCTTTGGGAAAACCAGCGTGTTGCACCATGAACACCGTAATCAGGCCGCGGTGGGGGTCGATATTCATATTCGTGGCCTGCGCGCCGCCGTGGCCGAAGACACCGTTGTGCGTAGACCAGCCCAAACCGTAGCCTTCTTTCAGAGCGCCGGTTTGCTTGCTCGTCATCGTCTTGACTGCCTCTTCCGACAGATAGCGCTTGCCCTCGAACGTGCCGCCGTTGAGAATCATTTGGCAGAATCGTCCCACATCGGCGGCGGTCGAAAAGAGACCGCCCGCGGGCATCGGCTGCCGTGCCCGATCGCTCAGCGGATACTTCAATTGGCCGATTTTAATCTCTTCCAGATCGTTTTTGTCGTTGGTGGGCTTATACGATTTCGCCAGGCGTTTCGTCTGTTCGTCGTTCGGCCAAAAGGTCGTGTCTTTCATACCCAATGGCTTAAATAAACGCCGGTCTAAAAAGTCTTCGTAGGGCATACCGCTCACGACTTCGAGGATGCGTCCCGCCGTATTGATCCCGGCGTTGGAATACTGATAATTGCTCTCCGGATCGAACAGCAAGGGCGTCATGGCATAGCTTCGAACCGCCACGCGCAGAGGAAGTAGATCGAGGGTCGGTTCTTCCATTGCGGACTTGAACGGCAGGCCGCTGGTATGGCTGAGGATGTTGCGCACGGTAAGGGGATGCTTGGGCTTCTTGAGCAACAAGTGTTCATTGTCCCGCTCCGCCGCCAGCCATTGTCCTCGAAATTCGGGGAGATATTTCTCGACCGGATCGTCGAGCTTCACCTTGCCCTCGTCCACGAGCATCATCAACGCTGTGGCCGTGATCGGTTTCGATTGCGAAGCGATCCAAAACAGCGCGTCGGTGGTCATCGATTTCTTGGCGGCGACATCGGCGTAGCCGACCGATTCGAGACTCAACACCTTGTCTTTGTCGGCGATCAACGTCACCGCGCCGGCCAAGGCGTGCTTCTCCACGAACGGTTGCAACACGGCGGCGACGCCTTTTGCGGAAGGCCGATCCTCCGCCGCCGAGGGAAGCAGGGCGACGAAGAATGAAAACGACAAAACCGCGAGCAATAGCGGCCAACGAACGCTGGCGGAATCGAATCTAGCCTTCATGTCGGCTCCCTTCTACATGGCAACATCGGTGACACTGAGGGTAGTATTACGTCGGTATGGAAGCTCCGCAAGTAGGTTAGGCTGTTCGGCCCAAGTGTTTCGCTCTGTCAGACTCGAAAGCCCGACCTACCTTCATGCCGGAGTGATATTACGGCGAGCAGAATGGAAAAAATCCCATCTTTCCCCATCGGCCAGAAAGCCGAACGGCTTGAGGATTCCGCCCTTGTCGTCGTAATGTTTCATTTCAGAGTTATTTACATTGGGCGCTGAGGGATTCGAACCCCCGACCAACACGGTGTAAACATGCCGCTCTACCCCTGAGCTAAGCGCCCAAACGAGGAGCCTGAAGCGTAAGCGAGGGACATTCCCTCGCTTACGCTTCAGGCTCTGATCGAGTGTAACCGGGTCACATCGAGAACGAACTGCCGCACCCACAGGTGCTTTTGGCGGCGGGATTGCTCACGCTGAAGCCTCGGCGATTGAGATCGTCGTGGAAATCGACCGTGGCATTCTCCAGATAAATCAGACTGCGTTTATCGACCACCACCGGCACGCCGTGGAAGTCGAACACTTCGTCGAGCTTCTCGTTCATGGCCGGGTCGAGATCGAGTTTGTGCTGATAGCCGCTGCATCCGCCACCAACCACGCGCAGACGCAGATAGATCTTCTCCGGCATCGAACCGGCACCTTGTTGTTCCTGCACGATGCGCTTCACTTCGGAAGCCGCCTTTTCCGTAACGGTAATCGACATGATGGTTCCTTTCGTTGGTTAAGAGTAACGAACCACTTCTACTATTATTGTAACGAAGTCCGCGTAAACAAGGGATTCAAAGCGCGTAAATAACGCACCGCGCGCACCACTTCCTCAATCGCCGCCTCCACTTCTTCCGCCGTCGTGAAGCGACCGAGACCGAAACGCAGACTGCCGTGAGCCAATTCCTCGTCCAAACCCAGCGCTTTCAGGACATAACTCGGCTCGACGCTGGCCGTCGTGCAGGCGGAACCGGACGAGACGGCCACATCGCGCATCGCCATCAACAGAGCCTCCCCCCTGACGCCGGCAAAGCTCAGATTCAGGTTGCCCGGCAAACGCTCGCTGGGATGTCCGTTCAACGTCGCGTCGCTCAGCTGTGCTTGAATGCCGAGCAGCAGTCGTTCGCGCAGCTTCGTCAAACGGACGGCCTCGGCGGTCATTTCCCGACGGCACAACTCGCAAGCAACGCCGAAACCGACGATGCCGGGGACGTTCGAGGTACCGCTGCGGAGGCCGCGTTCCTGCCCGCCGCCGTCGATCTGCGGCTCCAAACGCACGCGCGGATCGCGGCGGCGGACATACAGAGCGCCTACCCCCTTGGGGCCGTACATCTTGTGCGCGCTGAGGCCGAGTAAGTCAATCCCCATCTCCTCGACATCGAGCGGGATCTTGCCGACGGCCTGAGCGGCATCGGTGTGAAACAGAACGCCGCGTTCCTTGCACCATCGGCCAATCTCGCGGATCGGCTGGAGAGTGCCGATCTCGTTGTTGGCGGCCATGACGCTGACCAGGACCGTCCGCGCCGTCACAGCCTGCGCAATCCGTTCGACCGAAACTTGGCCATATGGGTCGACGGGTAGGATGGTGACATTCCAGCCGTCACGGCCCAGTCGGCGCAGGGGATCGAGTACGGCTTTGTGTTCGGTGGCGACGCTAATCAAGTGGTCGCCTTGGGCGCGGTACATGGCGGCGACGCCCTTCAAGGCCAGATTGTTGCTCTCGGTCGCACCGCTCGTAAAGACGATGTCGCGCGGATGGGCACCGATGAGGTCGGACACCTGTTGCCGAGCGCGATCGACGGCTTCGTCCGCGTCTCGACCGAAGGAATGCGTCAGGCTGGCGGCGTTGCCATAATGCTCGGTGAAGTACGGCAGCATCGCCTCGACCACGCGCGGATCGACTCGCGTGGTGGCGTTGTTGTCGAGATAGATTTTTGCCATAACTTCGGTACTCCGCGCGCCTGCCGGACGCCACTCCAGACTATCGTACCGTGGGAAGAAGGGGGGAACCAGCGGATCTCGGAAGTCGGACACTTGGACGCGCGTCTCTGAAAGCCAAGCAACCCGATAGCGTTTGCTATCGGGTTGAAACGCGGCCTTAAGCTGTCCGAAAAATCGTAAGAACGAGCGCGAAGCGAGGAAGCAATCGGTCGCGCCATCGACCGGCAAAGCGGTATAAAGTAGATATTGCCCCCGTGCTTGTGAGATAAGGGGTGAAAACGCGAAGGGCTTTCGACATGAGCAACCCCGCCGCCGTTGGTGACACCACACCTCTTTTGCGAACGTTGTCGCCGGCGCTGCGCGGACTCGAACGCAATCTCCGAGCTTGGCTCGATTCGTCGCGCCGCTATCCGCTTTCGACACTGCAACGCGCTGCGCTGGAAGGCTTGGCCATCGACTTGCACCGCCAGTCCGAGGCGCTGGACGTGGATCGACCTTTGCTCGTGGTCATGCTGATGGGTGGAACCGGAGTCGGCAAATCGACCTTGCTCAACGCCTTGGCCGGCGGCACCATCGCCCAGGCCTCGTTCGCTCGGCCCACCACGCGCGATCCGGTGGTATATTATCACGAGTCGATCAAACCGGATCGATTCGATCCCGCCTTGCGCCATTGCCGCCTCGCTCCACACGATCGACCGGCGCTGCAACAGAAAATCCTCGTCGATACGCCGGACCTCGACAGCAACGATTTGACCAACCGCGAGAAATTGATCCAACTATTGCCCGTGGCCGACATCGTTTTATACGTCGGATCGCAAGAGAAATATCACGACCAACTCGGATGGGAATTATTTCTCAATCAACGCAAACGCCGTGCCTTCGCCTTCGTCCTCAACAAATGGGATCGCTGTTTGCACCTGGGAGCGAGCGGCATGAGGCCCGATGAAGATCTGCTGCACGATTTGCAATCCGAGGGTTTCCGCGAGCCGCTCTTGTTCCGCACCTGCGCGCAGAGGTGGGTAGACCGATCTTCCCCTTCACCCCCAACCCCTCTCCCCCGAAACGAGGGAGAGGGGCACCACATTCTCCCCTCTCCCCCCCTGGAGGGGAGAGGGGTTGGGGGTGAGGGGGGAAACGCCCCTTTGCCGGAATTGCCGGAGGGGGAGCAGTTTCAGGAGTTGGTTCACTGGCTGGAAATGGGTCTGACGCGCTTGGAGATCGAAGCGATCAAGGCGCGCGGAGTCGGTCAATTGTTGCAGCATTTGCAGCAAGCGCTCGACGCCGCCAGTCCGCCGGACCTGACCGCGATCGCCGAGCGCACCCGCGCCGCCTGGAGCGCGCCTCTGTCCGAAGAGGCTGCCTCGACCAGCGAGGTGCTGCTGGACACGCTCGAGCCTTATCAGCGCGAGATCGAGCATCATTTCGCCCTGGACGAACAACGGCGCTTCCACGGGATCATGGCCTGGTATCTGCATCTTTTCACGCGCGCCAAGTATGTCGGCAGCACGCTGCGCGACCGCATTCCGTTCGTGCCGCGCGCCGCCAACAGCGTCGAGACGCCGGCGACGTGGGATCTGGCTCGATTTACCAAGGCGTGCAGCGATGTGGCCGGCAATCGCCACCTCGACGCGCGCGGAAAGGCGCTGGCCAACAAGCTGCTCGTCGCAGCCGATACGCAGAGTTTTCCTCTCGATATACTCGCCGAACCGATCGAAGCGCGTTCGGCTCTCGATTGGCGACAGCGTTACGCCGGCACGCTCAACGAAGTGCTGCAACAGGTGGAGCGCGAGTGGTCGAAGCCCACCGGCTTGCGGCGGCTGACACAAGCGGTCGTCGTGTGGATGGGCAATTGGCTGCCGCCGGTGGCCCTGCTCGCCGCCCTGATTGTCCTGTTGTGGCGCTACTTCTACGATCGCGCCGATATTCGCCTTCCCGACGTTTTCGTGCCGGCGGCCATTTTGCTGGTGGTTTTAGTGGTGTTGCACTTGCTGATAAGCCTGCTGCTGCCGCTGCGTTGGCCGGCCATACGGGGCGAGTTTCGCCGCCGGTTGGAGGAACGCATCCGCCAAGAGTTGCAATCGATCTACGAACCGATCCCCGGCGATGTGGCCCAAGCCCTGCGCGACGAACGCCGCGCCGTCGAGAAACTCGCCGCCGACACCGCCGAGGTCGCCTCCTGGCTGCGCCAACGCGAACAGTCGGCTAGCATTTCCGGACTTTATGGACATTAAGTGTCGCTGAAAAACAAAGAAGAGAAACGCCAGCGCAGACAGAAGCGGCCGTTCCGAAAGGCCAAGGCGAGACGTTTCGAGCGCGAGCATCCGTCCGGTAGATAGCATGGTTGACGAGTGTAGTGAAAGTTCGCCGAGAGAAGGGAGCGTTTCTATTGCTCGCGTCAACCTGTCGACGAGGGGAGTCGTACTTCGTCGGCATCCCAAGGACTGCTGCGGATAAAATCGGCGAGGTTGCTGGGATCGACGCCGTCGAGTTTCTGTTGCGAAAGTAGTGCGCGTGTTTTACGTCGTGGTGCGACGACGAGGGATCGGCACGTCTTTCGAGACGACGGATTCGGGGCAAGGTGAGTGCCAAGCCGAGGCGTCCGACGAAGATGACGACAGTGGTGAAAAGGTGTACAATAGTTTTCATGGGTCGCGTCGGGGTAGAAGGAGGATAGTTACAGCACTTGTTTTCTTACCCCGACCTTTTTTCAGCTGCGCTTCTGTTCATGCGTTCAGGCGTTTAGCACAAAAATCGCCAGAGTCCATTCAAATGTCAAGCAACATCTGGGGAAGGCGACCTGATGGGATGGTTGTTGTTTCTGGATGAGAGCGGGCACGACCACAAGCAGATGCCCTACGAGGTGCGAGGCGGCGTAGCCCTGCTGGACTCCCAACTCTGGCCATTCAATCGGGCGATGCAGCGGTTAGAGCGAGAGGCGTTCGGTGGTTCCCTGGCTGAGTTCAAAAAGGAGTTGAAGGGAAGTACGCTCCTCGACAAGAAGCGGTTCAAGTTCGCGAACCAATCGGCCCCGATGGAGACAGTGGAACGACAGAAGCACTGCCGA
>JAKBCS010000183.1 GCA_021807595.1 Planctomycetota bacterium
GGAGACGAGCGATGCGATTCTTGCGCGAGTGGAAGCGATGGCGAGTCGGCGGAATCGTTGCCGCCTTGACTGCCTCGTTGGTGGCGGCGCTTTTGACGGTGGAAGATGCCCGACCGGCGGACGAGGCGCCTAAAGAGAAGGCGCTGCCGACGGATTTGGCCAAGATCCCTAGCGACGCCTTGTTCGCGGTCTCTCTTCGGATCGCCGAGGTCTGGTCGGGAGATCTCCCCAAGGCGCTGCGCGAAAAACATACAAAAGAGATTGGCTTTATACTCGAACAGTTTCAGAAATACACCTGTCTACCTCTGGAACAAATGGAACGCATGACGATGGTGTTGCTCGATCCGCCGCCGGGAGGAGGCGAACCGTTATTCTTCGCCCGCACGCTCGAACCCTTCGACCTGGCCAAGATACTGGCGGCGAACAAAGGAAGAAAAAAACACGACTATAAAAGTCAAACATTTTACGCAGCCAGCGAGAAAGATTGGGCGTTCTATCCCCTCGATAAGCGGTCCTTCGTCCTGGCCAGGTTCAACGATGTGCGCGTCCTGATCGACCATCCTCAACCGGAGCGTGAGGGACGCCTTGCCCCGACGTTGCGCTTGGCGGCGGGCCGGCACGCGATGGCTCTCGGATTCAACCTCAAGACGTTCATGGATGCCGTGGGCGACAAGCTGCCCGGCGAAGTCGATCCGTTTCGTCCATTGTTGCAAGCTCAATGGGGCACCGCGACGGTCGATCTCGGCAAGAATGTGACCGTCGAAACCGCGCTGCACTTCGACGCGGAGAAGGAGGCCAAGGAAGCGATCCAACCGGGACAGACGGGTTTATCGCTGCTTCGCGTCGGACTGAAAAGCGCCATCGTCGCGCTTAAAAAAGAGAATAACATTCGGCACGTTTTGCACTTGCTCGAACGGTTCGAGCAACCGTTGAATGCGACGCGCATCGAGCGGCGGGACAACGAACTACGGGCGGCGGCGGTCGCCGAGGTCGATCCAATCCGCGTGGGATCGGCGCTGGTGGACACGGTGAATCTCGCTTTCGCTTCCAACCGGCGCAATGAAGATGCCCTCCACCTTCGGCAAATCGCCATCGCCGCGATGAACCACAACGACGTGTACGGTCGTCTCCCAGCGCAGGCTGTTTACGACAAGAACGGCAAAGCACTGCTGAGTTGGCGCGTGATGCTTTTGCCCCATCTCAATCAAAACGAACTCTACAAACAGTTTCATCTTAACGAACCGTGGGATAGCGAACACAATAAGAAGTTGTTGGCGAAGTTGCCGGATATCTACCGAGCGCCTCGCCAGGATGCCAAGAGCATTGAGGAACATCGGACCTATTACCAAGGCTTTGTCGGCAAAGGATGTTTTTTCGAGGGCAAGAAGGGGCTTCGCTTCCCGGCCGAATTCCCCGATGGCACGTCGAATACCATCATGATCGTCGAGGCATCGAGCGCGGTGCCTTGGACCAAACCGGAAGACATTCCCTACGACGCCGATAAGCCGCTGCCCAAACTCGGCCTACCCGGTTCTTCGGAGTTCCACACCTTGCAGTGCGACGGCTCGGTTCGCACGCATACCGCCAAAATCTCCGAGAAGACCTTGCGTTTGGCGATCACGCGCAACGACGGCATGCCTTTGGGGGACGATTTCTAACCCCCATTCGATAGTCGCCCTGACGGCCGCCCCCTCTCGCTCAGCGCGAGAGGGGGCGGCCGCATCACCCCATCATCTTGCGAAATTCCTCGAACAAATAGCTGCTGTCGTGCGGTCCAGCCGAGGCTTCGGGGTGATATTGCACGCTGAATAGCGGGAATCGTTTATGTCTCATACCTTCCAGGGTGCGATCGTTCAGATTGATGTGCGTCGGCTCCAGTTCGGAGGGTAACGTCTCCGTTTGCACGGCGAAGCCGTGATTCTGCGTGGTGATTTCGACTCGATTCGTCTGCTGATTCAGCACCGGCTGATTGGCACCGCGATGCCCGAACTTCAGCTTGAACGTCTTGGCTCCCAGGGCCAGGCCGATCAGCTGATGTCCCAAGCAGATACCGAACATCGGTTTTTTTCCGGCCAAGCGATGAATCGTCTCGATGGCGTAGGTCAGCGGTTCGGGATCGCCGGGGCCGTTGGAGAGGAATATGCCGTCCGGTTTGTGGGCCAATACGTCGTCCGCACCGCATGTGCCCGGCAAGACCGTCACCTTGCAGCCAACCTGCACGAGGCAGCGCAAGATGTTCTGCTTCATGCCGAAATCGAGTGCGACGACGTGATGGGTGGGCGGATGAGCCGGCAGATAGCAGACAAAGGGGTTGGTAAACCCCTCGCTCCAGTCGAACGGTCGAGGCGGCACGACTTCGCGCACCAGATCGCGTCCAACGATGTGCGGACCGGTGCGCGCTTTGTGGACCAGCGAGGCGTTATCGAGGTCGGTGGAGGACAGTACGCCGTTCATCGAGCCGCGCACGCGCAGGCGGCGAACGAGCGCGCGGGTGTCGATGCCTTCCAGACCGAGAATGTTGTGTTCGTTCAAGTAGTCGTCGAGCGTTCGCTGCGAGCGGAAGTTGCTCGGCAGGCGCGACAATTCGCGGACGAGGAAGCCTTGGACCTGCGGTTTGGACGATTCGCGGTCGTCGTCATTGACGCCGTAATTACCGATTAACGGATAGGTCATTGCGACAATCTGTCCCTTGTAGGACGGATCGGTGAGAACCTCTTGATAGCCGGTCATGCTCGTGTTGAAGACGACCTCGCCGAAGGTTTCGCCGTTTGTGCCGAAACTGCGTCCGGTGTAGACCGTGCCGTCTTCCAGTGCCAGTTTCGCCGTTTGTGCCGCCATGATGCTCCCATTCGTCTGTGATTCCGCGCGTTTTCTCGCCCCGACGCGCGCGCTCTTTCATCATAGGAATTAGGGCGAGGTCCGACTTGCCCGTTTGTACCGCAGGCAAGGTTCCTGACCGAGCGTTGAGCCGGTTTAACGGGAGGAGATCGGTTTCAGTCCGGCCAACGGCAGACGTTCGGCGAGCGATTCCAACGGCAAACCGATTACGTTCGTTATGCTGCCGCTCACCACGCGAACATACGGATCGTCTTGTTCTTGAATGGCGTATGCGCCCGAATGATTGCGCCACGAGCGCGTGGCGAGATAAACGTCCAGTTCCGCCTCGGTCAGCGACGAGACGGCGACGAGCGTGCGCTCTTGCCAGACGATCTGCAAATCGTCGGATCGACGCCAAAGGACAACGCCAGTCCACAATTCGTGTTCTCTTCCGGCCATTTCGCGGAGAATGCGGCGCGCATCGGCTTCATCGACGGGCTTGAGAATGGGATGATCGTTCACCCAACCGATGGTGTCGGCGGCGAGAATGATCCCGTCCTCGAGCCGCGAGGCGGCGGCGGCGGCCTTGAGCCACGCCACGGTCTGCACGAACGTCCGGGGATCGTCGAAGCCGCTCTCCGGTTCGGCGATGTCGGTGGGCATTACCTCAAATGAATGCCCCAAACGCGCCAATAGTTCTCGCCGTGCCGGCGAAGCGCTGGCGAGGATCAATCGTGTCGAACTCGCTTCCGTCATGTCTACCCCCCGGCGCGCGGCCAATACATCATGACGCAGACGCCGACCAGCGCGACGGCTGCGCCAACGACATCGGCACGATCGGGGCGATTGCCGTCGAAGCACCAGCCCCACAACAACGACAGAACAATGAAGAAGCCGCCATACACAGCATAGACGCGGCCAAAATGGGCCGTTTGCAGAGTGGGAATGATGCCGTAGAGGACGAGGACGATGCCGCCGGCCAACCCCCACCAAGTCGGTCGGCCATCGCGCAGCCACTTCCACACCAACCACCCGCCGCCAATTTCACAAACCCCGGCCAGTACGAACAGCGCGAGCGACCGAAGCAAGAGAAATTGGCTCTCCATGTATTGTCCTTTATGAAAGATCGCAAATTAAGATAATTTCTCTGGCGTGGAATCGAACCGCGCAAGTCTCTTTGGTACCCCCAGCCGTCGAATGCCGCGATGGTTTAAGAACCGACGATCTGGCATTCGTCCTCGAACGGTCTTGGGATCCCACTTCGGCCTTCGACCGGCTCAACATATCCCCGTTCGTCGTAGGCGATCGAGAAGAGATCGTACCCGTAGTCGTTTTCTTGGCGCTGTGGAACGTGCCCTTCATCGACGATGAGACTTTCGACATGGTTGACGCTTCGGGCGGCAACCACATGCTGCCGAGTCCGTCTTTTTCGGTGAAAGGGAATACGATCTATCACAACGCCTCCTTCGGATCGTCGGGAGCAGCGGCATCCGACGGTTATTGGTGGTGTCTCGCCATGAGGATGAGGTTGACGAGGAAACTCAAGGCCAGAAGGCCGCCGAGAACGGCGATCCACACCCAAGCGTGGGGCGGACCCGATGGGCGCGAGGCGGCCTCTTCCTCGTCCGTCTCTCCTTCACTCAGTCCGGCCAGCGTTGCCGTTTGCATTTGTTGCCGCGCCAGTTTCGGCGCGTCGCCGGAAAGCAGACATTCCAGATCGATTATCAGATCGTCGGCGTTGCGGTAGCGGCGGCGGCGGTCTTTGTTCATAACGAACTCGACGACCTCGCCCAAACCCGACGACAGTTTTTGATTGATGTGATCCGGCGGCGTCAACTCTTCTTCCAGATGCGCCTGCAAAACGCGATCGACTTCGGGGTAAGGGAACGGTGGATGTCCGGCGACGAGGTGATACAGCGTCGCGCCGAGAGCGTACAAATCGGCGCGGCCGTCGATGTTTTCGCGGCCTCGAATCTGTTCCGGAGCCATGTAATAGGGCGTGCCGATGGCCAACCCTTTCTCGCGCCGCGCCAACACGGCATCGTCGGTCTCGCGCGCCATGCCCAGATCGGCGAGCTTGGCGATGCCGTCGCCGGTTAGCACGATATTGGCCGGCTTCACATCGCGGTGAATCAGACCGCGGCGATGGGCGTGTTGGAGCGCCTGAGCGATTTGCAGGACGATCTCGACGGCCTCGCGCTCTTCGTAGATTTTTCCCTTTTCTAGGATCTCTCGCAACGTCAGCCCTTCGACCAGTTCCATGACGAAATAGTGCAACGGCCCGGCGGAACCAACGTCGATCGCCTGGATCATGTTGTTGTGGCTGAGTCGCGCGGCCAAGTGCGCCTCGCGCGTGAGCCGTTGGAGTAAATCGGGATTGGCCGCCAGGCGCGGATGCAAGACTTTAACGGCGACGAGGCGATTCATGCTCAACTGCCGCGTTTTGTAGACGGTGCCCATCGCGCCTTGGCCGAGCTTCTCCAAAAGTTGGTAGCCGGGGATCTGTTGGCCGAGCAGCGTCTCCAGTTCCTTACCGGCACGCTGGGCTTGATGGGCCGTCAATCCGCCCGACGCCACCAGGCGAGCCAAGAGCGCTTCCGGTCCCGATTCGGGACCGGCGCGGCAACTCTGCACTTCCTCGCGCGTCAACAGACCGCGACTGATCAGTGCGTGCGCCAAACGCTCTTCATCCACACGCGCGCTTGCTTCCGAACGGGACGGATCGGCCATGGACTGTTCCCTCGCCCCCAGATTTTCAACAAAAATTCATCGTTCCCTCGCTCCCAAGAGACGGGCTGTTCTTGCCCAATCATCCATTAGCCTGATAGTATAGAGAAAATACGAACCCGATTCCTCTCCCGCGCCTCGATAACTGTAGATTGCGCCGGGAACGAGCGAGGAGTCGATCCGGCGCGGCACCGCGAGAAAGGGAGCCTCATGTACTCCAGTTCCAGTTCCGCCTTGGACGCTAGTGTCTTGGTTCTGAACAAATTGTTCATGGCCATACACATTATCTCCGTTCGGCGGGCGTTTTGTCTGCTCTGTAAGAACCTTGCCGAAGTGGTCAGCCTCGAAGACGGTCAGTTTTTGACCTACGATTTCGAGTCCTGGCGCGAAGTGAGCGAGTATCGCGCGCGCCGTTTCCGCCAAGCAGACGACGACTGGCTGCGCACAGTCAACACCGAGATCCAAGTGCCGCGCGTCATTCGTTTGATGGACTACGACCGGCTTCCCAAGCAGGCGGTCAAGTTCAATCGCCGCAACATTTTTGCGCGCGACAACAATCAGTGCCAGTATTGCGGCAAAAAGTTCCCGACCTCGGAACTGAGCCTCGACCACATCGTCCCACGCAGTCAGGGCGGTGTCAGCAGCTGGGAAAACATCGTCTGCGCGTGCGTCAACTGCAACGTCCGCAAGGGAGGCCGAACGCCGAAAGAGGCGCACATGCACCTCATTCGCAAACCGGAGAAACCCAAGCGGAGTCCGTTGCTCAATCTCAAGATGACGCACACCAAGTATCAATCGTGGAAGACCTTTTTGGACAACGCCTACTGGTCGGTTGAACTCAAGTAACGGTCGAGCGCTTTCTTGCCGGTCAATCGTGGCTTCCTCGCCCCTCTCTGGGGAATGAATGGCGACAGCCTTCGTCGCCGATCATTCCCCAGACAGGGACGAAAACGGATTCCGTTCCGAGCAAACGCTCCACCAATCGACCCCTTGCATATCTGTATCATCTTGAAAATTACTTCGATGCGGCAGAACGGCCAAGATGGGGACGGCGAGTCGATGGCGTAATTCCTCGACGGCGGTTTCCTCGGCTACCCCTCGAACGGGCGTCGTGGCGGTGACGACCAGACCGGCGACGTGCAGCCCGCGCCGTTGTGCCGCCTCTACGGTCAGCAGCGTGTGATTGAGCGTGCCGAGCGAACGGCGCGCGACGACAAGCAAAGGGAGCGCCAGTTCGACGGTGAGATCGGCCACCGTCTCGCGCTCCGTCAGAGGGCACAGCAAACCGCCGACACCCTCGACGAGAACCGCCTTGCCCTCCTCGGCTCGGCGGCGCACGGCGTCGACCAAGTCCGCCAAGCACAGAGAGACGCCTTCCCGTCGAGCTGCCACCGGCGGCGCGGCGGGTTCCGCGAAGGCGTAAGGGGTGATCGCGCGCAGATCCGCATCGCCCGACGCCTCGGCGAGCAAGCGCGTGTCCGCGCCCACGCCGTTGTCCGCGCCCGTGGCCACGGGTTTGCAAACCCGGAACTCGCGCCCCTCTCGCCGCCATTGCCGCGCGATGCCGGCGGTCACGAAGGTTTTGCCGGCCCCCGTGTCGGTCGCGGTGATAAATAAGCCGTGCATGGGTAAATCATCTCACAAGACTGTACGCTCGCAATCCGAGATCGGGCCGAACGGTACGAGACCTTCTCTACGAAATCGTTCGTTTGATGCTCTCGTAAAGTACGTCGCCGAGATGGTCGAGCAATGGCAGATCGATCGCCAAGGGCGGCATGACGACGATCGTATCGCCCAAGGGGCGCAACAGCACTCCCCGCTCGCGCGCCAGCCGACAGACTCGCGCTCCCATGCGCTGGTCGGCCGGGAAGGGTTCTTTGGTGTTCCGGTCCTTCACCAACTCGATGCCGGCCATCATGCCCTTTTGCCGAACGTCGCCGACAACGGCAAGATCTCCCAAGCGATTGAGATGGCCGCGCAGTCGTTCGATCTTCTCCGGCAAAGAGGACAATCCAGAGGGTGATTGAAGCAAATCGAGATTGGCCAAGGCAACCGCCGAGCCGAGCGGGTTGCCGGTGTAGGTGTGGCCGTGATAGAACGTCCGCCCCGCCGACGGTGGACCGAGAAACGCATTGTACACTTCATCGGTCGTCAATGTTGCCGCCATCGGCAGATAGCCGCCTGTCAACCCCTTGGCCAAACACAGAAAATCCGGCCTTACGTCTTCCTGCGTACAAGCGAACAGCGTCCCAGTGCGACCAAATCCAACCGCGACCTCGTCGGCGATCATCAGGACATGGTGCCGCCGCGTCGCCTCGCGGACGCGGTGCAGATACCCCTGTGGCGCGACGATCATCCCTGCCGCTCCCTGCACCAACGGCTCGATCGCCACTGCCGCCAACGTCTCGGCGTGCCGTCCGATCAAATCTTCTAATTCCTCGGCACAGTCGATCTTACAGGACGAGCGCTCCAATCCCAGCGGGCAACGATAACAGTACGGGGAGGGAGCGCGCACGATGGGGAATAAAAGAGGACGAAACAGACCGTGAAAGCGATCGATGTCGCCGATGCTGACATCACCGAGCGTGTCGCCGTGATAGGCCCGCGTCAACGCCAGATAGCGCGTCTTCTCCGGACGAGGAGACGGGCATTGCCTCCAGTATTGAAACGCCATCTTCAGCGCCACTTCGACGGCGGTAGCGCCGTCGTCGGAATAAAAGACGTGGTTCAATCCCGGCGGCGCTAATTCGACGAGCCGCCGGGCCAAGCGAATCGCCGGCACGTTGCTGAGTCCAAGCAGTGTACTATGGGCCACGGCATCGAGTTGTTGGCGCAGCGCCTCATCGAGTTCCGGCACGCGATGGCCGTGAACGTTGCACCACAGCGACGACACGCCGTCGAGATACTCGCGGCCATCGAGATCGACGAGGAAGCAGCCCCGTGCTTCGGCGATGATAAGCGGTTGTTCTGCGGCATACGCCTGCATGGGCGTGAACGGATGCCAAACGTGTTCGCGGTCCCACTGTTCGAGCTGTTCGCGGCTAGGTGTCATATCGTTACTATTAGAAGACCGGGTAGCCGCCGGCGAATAGAGCAGAGAATGCTCCCAGCAAGAAGGCGCTGATACCGAGCAATGCCGACGACACCACCGGCGGGAGACGAGCGAGTATCTCACCGAGAACGAGGTAGATCGGGAAGATCACGGCCGCGAATCGAGCCGAGGATGCCATGTTCATCTCGTAGGCACGAGTCAGATAGGGGATGAGCAGGAGCGTGGCCGCCAGCGAGGTCTCGTAGGCATTCAGCCAGCCGTGCCAGGCACCGAGTACGACGAGAGCGACGGAGGCGACGAAATACGTCGGGTTGACCAGTTCCCAGCTGAACACCGACCAAACGCCATCGGGGCCACGGAGGAAAATCCTCCAGATCGGCTCATAGCTGAGTAGGGAAATCGCTTTGTCTATCAGCGAGGGAGCGGGACTCCCCCAGTGTTCCTGAGTCTTGGCGAACGCCAACGGGTCGTCGAACTGGGCGTACAGAAAGACGGCGTAGGCGAGCAGTCCCCAACAGCCAACCAGAGCGGCCAGAGGAGCGGAAAAAAATGGTGTCAGTCCTCATGCAGCGCGCCGCACCCTGAAACCATGAAAATGGGTGCCGTTGCTGCTATCCTAAGAGACGGTTTTTCTCCGGACGAGGTCGTTATTCCCTTGGTGCTTCAAGCCCGAGTGTCAGTCTGACCCGGACATCGCCGCGTACCCGAAACTGTCGCCTCCCGCCGTGGGAGAGTACGCAGAGCAGATTGCTCACAAGCTCGATGTCTTCCGGGAAGAACCGCCGGGAGACCTCACATGGACATCCTCTACTCCGCTTGCGCCGGCCTCGATGTCCACAAGGACACCGTGGTGACCTGCGTC
>JAKBCS010000184.1 GCA_021807595.1 Planctomycetota bacterium
CCGTTTGAGGATGGCGACCTTTTCGTGATCGGCGAAATGACGACGCTGCTTGTTCATGATGGAACCTCCGTTCAGGCTATACTAACCCGAACGAAGCGTTCTTCCAGATTCGACTGAGGCAAAACAGCTAAGCCACCTCTTTGCATTCGCTCTTTTGCCGCCGCAACCGTGCCTCGAACGCCCGCGCTTCCTCGACGGCCAAGACGATGGCCGCCCCGCTCCATTTCGCCAAGTCCGCCTCGTACCCCGCCTTAACCCCGGCCTGAACGAGATGCGCGACCAGTTCGCCCGATCCGCACATTCCCTGTTGCGCCAGACGCGCATCGTAATCCTGAACTCGCCGCCGCAATTCGTCGCCGCTCGCCGGTATCGTCGAGCCGTTCTTCGGCGTCCGATCGCTCGCGGCATTCAATCGAACGGGCGGCGGTTGGGTATTCGGGTTCGGCGGCGTCGGCAACGGCAACGACGGCGTCCGCGCGAATTGCCGCTTGTGGGAATCGTAATCGACCCACTGCGACGGGAGGCGATAGAGATAGCGGCCGATGCCGAATTTAACGGCGGCGCGCTTGAGGGCGTCGCTGAAGGCGGCCTTGCGCCGATCGCCCTCGTCCGGCTGTTCGCTCGGTCCGCCAACATCCATTTTTGTGATCCATTCGTCTCCGATCCGCAAGCGCAGCCGGCAGACGACGGAGCCATCCGGCAAACATTCGTACTCGTCTTGCCATCCGGTCACGCCAAGTACGCGATCGAGCCGATCCTGAATGGAGCGGGCATCGACGTAAGCCAGGGCCAAAGCGCGATTGCCGCTGACCGCCGCCGGTTTGAAACGCACCTCGCGTACATCGAACGGCGCTGCGAGAGCCTCGGTCAATTGTTCGATCTTGCCGGACACCTTGGGGTTCATCGTGGCTTGCATCTTCTTGTTTCCTCTACCGAATGGTTCGTGCGAACCGCGTCCACCGAGAGGACGAAGCAGTCCACATCTTCTCTTTCGGATAGTGTACGCATGTACCATTAGAATTCCAGGTCAGTTGGCGTCTGCCGCGCGTTGAAGCCGGTCGCGCACCGCCAGCCAGTCGTCCCTATGCGGGGGAAGCGTTACCACGATGCGATCCAAACCGGCGACATCGAGTTCGTGCAGCACGGCGTACAGACAAGCGGCATAACCGGCGGGATCGGATGGCACGATTCGCAACTGCAATGAGGAGGAGGGGAAAAGAGGGTCCGCAAACGTCACCCAACCGACGCGCCGTCCCTCGGCAAGCAGCGAGGCCACGCGCTCCGCGCCGTTTGCTTCGACGCATTCCAAGGGCGTGTGCGGGGCATAGTGGCGCGGCATCAGACCGGGCGAGCGAAGGGGCTGAGGCTCATTCGGAGCCGCGACCGTGAGGGAGCAGTCGCGCGTCACCGGCCCAACGATTGCCTCCAAGGCGGTGACGCCGATCAATCCCGGACGCAACAAGCGCGGCGGTTGTGCCGTCAGATCCAGCACCGTCGATTCGATGCCGCCCGCCGTCTGTCCGCCGTCGAGAAGGAGATCGATCCGTCCGTCCAAACCGCGCAAGACGTGTTCGGCGCGAGTCGGTGATAGTTCGGTCGAAAGATTGGCGCTGGGGGCGGCAATGGGTAGGGAGGCGGAGCGCAAAAGAGCCTGAGCCACCGGATGAGCGGGAATGCGCACGGCCACAGTCGGCCCACCCGCCGTCACCGCGTCCGGCAAGCCATCGCATTTGGGCAAAACGAGCGTCAATGGTCCCGGCCAAAAACGTTCGGACAACAGCGCCGCCGAATGCGGCCACGACGCGGCCACCTGGCACACTTGCTCGACATCGGCAACGTGAACGATCAAGGGATTGTTGGCCGGCCGACCCTTGGCCGCGAAGATGCCCCTTACGGCCGCAGCATCGAGCGCATTCGCACCCAGACCATACACCGTTTCGGTAGGAAAGACCACCAACCCGCCCGCGCGCACCACACCCGCAGCCTCGGCGATGCGCTCGGCCTGCGGCGCGGCGGGATCAATAGCTAGTACGCGGGTCTTCAATGTCGGCTATCGGTAGTCGGCTGACGAGTTTATATCTGATAAGACAATCCCTCTTCCGCTCGCGTTCCGGGGACGCGGATGCGCAGCGACGGTTTTTCCAACGACACGACCGCGTAGGGCGCGACGCTCTGAGTGATCCAGACGTTGGAACCGATGACGGCGTGAAGGCCGACGACGGTATCGCCGCCGAGGATGGTGGCGTTGGCGTAGACGACGACCTCGTCTTCGAGCGTGGGGTGGCGTTTCATGCCGCGAATGATGTTGCCGTCGGCGTCGCGCGGGAACGACAGCGCGCCCAACGTCACGCCTTGATAGAGCTTGACGTTGCGGCCGATGTCGCAAGTTTCGCCGATCACCACGCCGGTACCGTGGTCGATGAAGAACCCCGGCATGATGCGCGCGCCGGGGTGAATATCAATGCCGGTGCGTGCATGCGCGTACTCGGTCATCATGCGCGGAATGAGCGGGACGCCCATCAGGAGCAGCTCGTGGGCCACCCGATAGATCGACACTGCCTCCAATCCGGGATAGCAGAAAATGACTTCGTGATAGCTCTTGGCGGCGGGGTCGCCCTCGAACGCCGCTTGCACGTCTTGCTCCAGTTCCATGCGCACATCGGGCAAGCGTTTGAGCAGTTCGATCGTCTTTTGTTGGGCCAACCCCTCGAAGTCGAGATCGACGCGCGCTTCCGGCGGAGCGCAATCTTGCTCGTGGCGCAGGGCACGGGCGATTTGAAGGGTCAGCTTGTCGTGCAAGCCGTCGATGAGGTCGCCGACGTGATACTCGACATTGCCGATGTGTAAATTCTGTTTTCTCCAGTAGCCGGGATAGAGAATGTCGAGCAAGTCGCACAATATCTCGCCGACCGATTCGCGGCTGGGCAACGGCTTGTGGCCGAGGTGGCTGGTTCGGCTGCACTCGGTATAAGTAGCGACAACGCTCTCGACGACTTCCGGCAGGGTTTCCTTCAGTCGAATATCGGTGGCCATGGTAGGCTCGCTCGGTTAGTCGATCCGCTTCGCGGGTGCTGACGCACCGTCCTCTTTCATGCTAGGAGGTTGGCGGAAACGGGTCAATTTGCCCCTCTTTATCCTTCGGACCCCAAGATTCCCCGAATGCAACAAATCCACGCGCACGGCACAATCGTCTCGCAGCGCACCCTTCACGAACGGCTTCGCCCAGAGAACAGGCAGGCAAAGCACGCCGAATAGGCGATGCGAGCAAGCCGCCCGCAACTCGGTCGATTGAATTCAAAAAAAAGATTGGTCTGCAACAGATTGTTTTTCAAGGAGTTACAACTTTTCTCGAACGAGAGGCGAAGCGATTTCGACAATTGGTCCGCTGTTTGCTTTCGTATTTATCGTTCGTCTCTGGGAGAGAGCGGACCTAAAACCGACCGGCTCGCGATGGCCATGGGAGAGGTGGTACAGCGTGTCGGTCGGTTTTTTTTTCCATCGCTCCAATCGCACATTGCATCGTCGACGGACACTTCGATTTCGTTCGACGAACGCGCCTTTGCCTTTCCCTCCCCTTTCTCTTTACAATACTCTCGTCGTTCCCTGCCTCCTTCATCGTTTGCCGAGGAACCGCACGGTGTCCACCGAGCGTATCAACGAATATCTGACGCAGTTCAGTCAAACGCGCTCGCAGATGCTCGAGCAGCTGCGCCGCGTCATTGTCGGTCAGAGCGAGGTCATCGAGTTGATTTTGGCCGCCATCTTCACGCGAGGCCATTGCTTGCTGGTCGGCGTGCCCGGATTGGCCAAGACGCTGATGGTCGGGTCGATCAGTCAAATCCTCGACGTGACCTTTAAGCGCATTCAGTTCACGCCCGATCTGATGCCGTCGGACATCACCGGCACGATGGTTCTCGACGAGACGGAGAGCGGCAAGCGCGCGTTTCGCTTCGTGCGCGGACCAATCTTCGCCAGCATCGTCTTGGCCGACGAAATCAACCGCACGCCGCCCAAAACGCAAGCCGCCCTGTTGCAGGCGATGCAAGAGCGAGAAGTGAGCGCCGGACAAGACACGCACAAACTCCCAGAGCCGTTTTTCGTCATCGCCACGCAGAATCCCATCGAGCAGGAAGGCACCTATCCGCTGCCCGAAGCCCAACTCGATCGCTTTATGTTTACCATCAAGGTCGATTACCCCTCTCTGGACGAGGAAAAGCGCATCCTGTCGATGACCGGCAAGGGCGAGGCTGTCGAGTTGACGAAGGTACTCTCGAGCAAGGCCATCAGCAACGTGCAGAAACTGGTTCTCGGCGTGCCGGTGGGCGACTACGTCCTCGATTACATCGCGCGTCTGGTGCGGGCGACGCGGCCTACCGATCCGACTGCCCCGGAGTTCGTGAAAAAGATGGTCGATTACGGCGCGGGGCCTCGCGCGGGGCTGTTCCTGCGCGACGGCGGCAAGGCGATGGCGGCGATGGACGGACGCTTCAGCGTGGCCATCGACGACGTGAAGAAAGTGGCCATCCCGGTGTTGCGCCATCGCATCAGTACGAATTTTCAAGCGCAGGCCGAGGGAAAAAAGAGCGAGGACATCATCGAGCAATTGCTGGCCAGCGTAGGCGAACCCGAGGTCGGCAAATACGAAAAACGTCGCCGCTAACCGTACCGCGTTACTCTCGGTTCCTCCCCTGTCCCCTGTACTTAGGGGACAGGGGAGGGGTGAGGGGTGAGGTTCTCCTCTCTCCCGTACTCAGCGGACAGCGAGAGTAACGCCGCAATCCGAATTCCGACTGATTCCCCGATGGAGTGAGAACATGTTAACCCGTTTGAGATGGTTTTTGTGCGCTGCCGGTCTCCTCGCCGGTTTGCTGCTTCTCCGCCCCACGGCCAAATCGGCCTTGGCTGCCGACAAGAAAGACCCACTCAAGATCGCCGAGGGCACGGCGAGCAGCGACCATGAATGGCAGGTGCCGCGCGAACGCTGGCAGCTGCCCTTCAAGGACGACCAACCCATTTATTTCGTCAACCGCAGTCAAGCGGCCGCCGAGTGGGACAAATTACCGCATTTCTGGAACGAAACCACCGAAAACGCGGTCGATCCCAAGACCGGCGAGAAGGTGATGCGGAAAGCGGTCAAGATCAAGGTACCGCTCGGTCTCACGGTCAATCCGCCGGTGCCGGTCGAGAATCCCATGACCGTCGCCAAATGGAAACTCGGCAAACAGTTATACTTCTCGCCGAGTCTCTCTTCCGATGCCACGGTATCTTGCGCCACTTGCCACGATCCCAAACTCGGTTTTACCGACCGCGCTCCTGTCTCGACCGGCATTCGCGGCAACAAGGGCGGCATGAGCGCGCCGACCGTGTACAACTCCGCCTACAACGCCTTGCAGTTTTGGGATGGCCGAGCCGCTTCGTTGGAGGATCAGGCCCAGGGTCCGGTGATGAACCCGCTGGAGATGTTCGACGGAGACGGTCACGCTTGGAATCACGCCGTCTCGCGGATTCGCCGCAACGAGAAGATCGTCCAGCAGTTCCGCGAAGTATTCGGTACCGATCCGACACGGGACGGCATCGCCAAGGCCATCGCTGCCTACGAACGCACTGTGCTATCGGGCAATGCCATCCACGATCGTGCCGATGTGGCCATGCGCGCGCGCGTCGAGGACGAGGGCAGCGGCAAGTACGACTTCAAAGCGAAGGATTATGAGACGGTTTTGCTCGCCGCCTTCGACGCCAAGGATAAAACGGCTCTCGATGCCCTCGGTCTGGATGTGGACAAAGATCGGGCCAAAGCCGCGGCGACGGCCAAGAGCATCCACAACGGTCGAGCCTTGTTCTTCGGTAAAGCGCGCTGTAACGGCTGTCACATCGGCGATAATTTCACCGACAATCAATTTCACAATCTCGGCGTCGGCGTCAAGGACGGGCAACTCCCGCCCAACGCCTGGGGCCGATTCGCCTCGCTGCCTACCGGACACAAAAACGCCGAGTCGATCGGAGCCTTCAAGACGCCGACCTTGCGTCATCTGACCGGCACGGCTCCGTACATGCACGACGGCAACGAAAAGACGCTGGAAGAGGTCGTCGATTTCTACGACCGCGGCGGCAACGCCAACGAATTCCTCGACACGAAAATGCGCGATACCGACGCGGAAAGAGCGTATCTGCTCAGCCAGCGCAACCATACCCCGTACAAGGGAGCCGAGGTCAAGGGATTCGGCAAAGACGAGAAACCCATCGCGCCGCTGAAACTCAATCTGACACCGCAAGAGAAGCACGATCTCACACTCTTCCTGCGCGCCCTACAAGGCGACCCCGCCGATCCCGTGGTGATGCGGAAGGAGTAGTCAGATTAAAGCATACCTCTTCCTGGCGCTTACTGGCTACTGCGCAGGGACTACTGACTATGTGGTATCGCATCTTCAGCAGCGAATCGACGATGCCCACTCCGGAAGAACTGCGCGCATTTCTGGCGGCGGGGCATGGGGAGTTTGCTGCCGATGACGGGGGATGGTATCGCGGCGATCTCAAGGTCGATAGCATTTCGTTCGAGATCGAACGCTATGTGGCCGACGAGCCGGGTATTCGAGCCGAATTGAACGGCTGGGCCGCCTGGCTGGAGACGCGGGAAGGAGAACCCGAACACACCCGGCTGATGGAGAGAGTGATTCAGACGAGGCAACTCTTCACGCTGCGAGCCGACGAGGATTCGAGCCGAGCCGCCGAGAAGTGCCTGGCCTTGTGCCGATTTATCGCTGAAAAGACATCGGGAATTTATCAGATTGACGGTGAGGGATTCTATTCCGTCGAGGGGCGATCGCTCGTTTCGGAGCCGGAAGCGTAAGCGACGGCAAACACAACGTCGCCTACGCTTCCGGCTCCGAAAGAAATGGTATACGACAACTCCAAGGGGAGAGGATGTCCTTTTCCACAGAAGAACGGGAAGCCTGCCGCCGCTTGGCGGAGCTGGCGCTGGAGGAAGATCTCGATGCCGTCGGCGACGTCACCAGCGCGATACTTCTTCCGACGGATCGCAAGGGTATGGCGTACCTCGTCGCGCGGCGGGAAGGCGTCCTCGCCGGTCTCCCAGCCGCCGCATTGACCTTCGCGCTCGTCGATTCGTCTCTCGTTTTCGAGACGTTGCGTCCCGACGGTTCCCCTCTGCGGCCGGGCGAGCGCTTAGCCGCGGTGAGCGGATGCGCTCGGTCGATTCTCGCTGCGGAACGAACGGCTCTCAACTTCGTGCAGCGGCTCAGCGGCATTGCCACGTTGACGCGCCGCCACGTCGATGCCGTCGCGGGATTGCCTTGTCGTGTTCTCGATACCCGCAAGACAACGCCGGGCTGGCGGCTGCTGGAGAAGTACGCCGTTCGTCAAGGCGGTGGACACAACCATCGCCTTGGACTGTACGACGGCGTATTGATAAAGGACAATCACCTCGCCGCGCTCGGCGATTGTGCCGACCCTATCGCCGAAGCGATTCGTTTGGCGCGGCAAAAAGTCGCCGGGGCGCTGCCTCTTGAAATCGAAGTCGATACGCTGGAACAACTGGAGTCCGCCTTGAAGGCGCGTCCCGACATCGTATTACTCGACAACATGCCGCCCTCCGAACTGCGCCGCGCCGTGTCTCGTCGCAACGAGATAGCTCCCGCCGTACTCCTCGAAGCCTCGGGCGGAGTGACGCTAGACACCCTTCGCGCCCTTGCTGAAACCGGTGTGGATCGCATCAGCGTCGGCGCGTTGACGCACTCGGCCATCGCCCTCGACATCGCCCTCGATTGGCAACTATGACCGCATCGAAGGAAGAATGGTCTCTCGACACGCGCCGCCTGGGCCGACGCGTTCTGGTGTTCGACCGTTTGGACAGTACGAACTCCTTGGCCGCAAGCCTGGCGAACGACCCGGCGAACGATGGTATGGCCATACTGGCCGGCGAGCAAAGCGCGGGGCGCGGACAGCACGGTCGCACTTGGTTGGCCGGGCGCGGGCAGAGCGTCTTGTTGTCGCTGATCGTGTCGCCGCCTCGAGAATTGTGCCGCCCCGCGGTTCTGACCGCCTGGGCCGCCGTCGCCGTCTGTTCGACCATCGAGCAAACCATCGGCACCCCCTGCCGCATCAAATGGCCCAACGATGTATTTCTGAACCAACGCAAAGTGTGCGGCATCCTCATCGAATCGACTTTTCGATTTCTCGATTCATCCAGAGATAGCCGAGGCTCCATGATTGTCGGCATTGGACTCAACGTGCAACAGAGCGCCGAGACCTTCGCCGCCGCCGGCCTGCCGGAGGCGACTTCGTTGGCCCAATGGACCGGCGGCCCGCTCGTCACCCACGCCGTCGCCGCCGAGCTGATCCGCCAACTCGACCGCGACTACGACTCGCTCTTAAACGGCAATCTTGTTTCTTTAGAGTCGAACTGGAAAACGCATCTCAATCTCCTCGGCAAACCCGTCGTTGCCGAGTGTTCCGACGCCGTCCACCACGGTCGCCTGCTCGATTTGTCGTTTCAATCCGTGCTACTCACGCGGCCGGATGGCTCCTCGCTCATCCTGTCCCCCGAACGGATTCAGCATCTCCACGAATCCTCCGAGCCAGAATCGGCACGGTCGACCAAGTCTTGCGACAAATAGTTGTCTCCCGCCGAGCGACGCTACAATAAGACGCGAGGCGCACGCGAATGCGAATCGCCCGCGCCTTCCGGTTCAACCTTGCTGCCTCGGAGATTCTGGATGCGCTATTACTTCTTTCACCTCATGTCCTGGCCCTATCTCCCGGCCAACTTCGCCGAGGAACACGATTCCGCCTGGGTGTGGGTTCCCAATCAACTCTACGATCCCGTTAAAGGACACGACCTGTATCAAAATTACATCGACACGCTCGCCTACGCCGACGAATTGGGGTTCGATGGCATTTGCGTTAACGAACACCATCAAAACGCCTACGGTTTGATGCCGTCGCCGAACCTGATCGCGGCGGCGCTGACGCAGCGGACGCGCCGCTGTCAAATCGCCGTCATCGGCAACGCCCTGCCGATGTACAATCCGCCGCTGCGTGTAGCCGAGGAGTTCGCCATGCTCGATGTGCTATCGGGCGGACGCCTCGTCGCCGGCATGGTCGTCGGCGGCGGTCCGGAATACTTCTCGTATCAAATCAATCCGACTCATGCCCGCGAGCGCTTCCGCGAGGCGCTCGATCTCATCATCAAGGCGTGGAAGACCCCCGGACCATTCCTGTGGAACTCGAAGCATTATTTCTTCCGCTACGTCAATCCTTGGCCGCGACCGTTGCAGCAACCACATCCGCCCATCTGGATTCCGGGCGCGGGCAGTTTGGAAACCATCGACTTCGTGGCCC
>JAKBCS010000185.1:0-5460 GCA_021807595.1 Planctomycetota bacterium
CCGGCAATACCACCGTGCCATCTTTGCTCTGTGGGTTCGGCACATAGCCGGGGTTGAGCTTCATCTCCTTCGCGCCCACCTCTTTTCGCCACGCCGTCAGCTTCGCGCCCAACGCCTCGGCGATCGTCGGCTTCTCCGCCATAAGATTATGCGACTCGCTTATATCCTTTTTGACATCGTACAGTTCGCGCCGACCGTTCTCGAAGAATTCGATGAGTTTGTAGTCGCCGGCACGGATTGCCGCACCCGGTTTGCCGCCCTGATTGCTGTAATGCGGATAGTGCCAATACAAGGCTTCGCGTTTCAACTCATCCCCCTTCAGCAGCGGCAGCAGACTGACGCCGTCGATACGGCCTTCGTTCTTGACCCCGCAAGCGTCGAGGATGGTGGGAAACAAGTCGATGCCGCATACCGGCGTTCGGCAAACGCTGCCGGCCTTCACCCCACTGGGCCAGTGGACGATCAGCGGCTCACGGATGCCTCCTTCATAGAGATAGCCCTTGCCCTCACGCAGCGGCGCATTGATCGTCGCCGGAGTGTTCGGCCCCTCCGCCACGCACAGTCCGCCGTTGTCCGACGTGAAGATAACCACGGTGCGCTCCGACAGCTTCAACTCGTCGAGTTTTTTCAGAATCCGCCCCACGCCGTCGTCGAGGCTTTCGATCATGGCCGCGTAGATCGGGTTGCCCTGCTGTCCCGGCTTGCCCTGCTTATACTTGGCGACCAGATCTTTTTTCGCCTTAAGAGGGATATGAACCGTGTAATGGGCGAGATAGAGGAAAAACGGTTTCTCGCGGTGATTCTCGATGAATCGCTCCGCTTCCGCCGTGAGGCGATCCGTGAGGTATTCGCCTTCCGGCGCGCGTTCCAGCCCCGGAATGAACACACCCTTGTTGTTCTTGTACGGAGCAAAATAGCTGCGCGGCGAGCCGGCTTCGTCGCCGCCGATATTGACATCGAAACCGCGATCTTGCGGCAACGCCCCCTTGCCGCCGAGATGCCATTTACCGATATGGCCGGTGGCATATCCGGCTCGCTTCAGCACGGCGGCCAACGTCGTCGCTTCCGCCGGTAATTGCTGCTCGATCGCCGGGCGCAACAGCTTCTGATCCGGCCGATCCGGACGCCCTGGCAGCCAATCGGTGAGATTGAGCCGCGCGGGGTATTTGCCGGTCAACAGCGCGGCGCGCGACGGGGAGCAGACCGGACACGCGGCATAGGCATCGGTAAAGCGCAGCCCCCGCTCGGCCATCCGGTCGAGGTTCGGCGTCTTGTGATACCTACTGCCATAGCAGGCGAGGTCGGCCCAACCGAAATCGTCGGCGAGAATGACGACGACGTTAGGGCGGGCAGTCGGCGCTTCGCGCCCAGAGGCATCGGAGCCGATCAGGGCCAAGACCGTAGCCAAAACAATCGGATGAACGCGCGTCATTCTATTTCCTCCGTCTTCTAACGATGCTTCGGGTCCCTCAGCCATCGCTATCGAGATGCACCTCAATTTTTCCGTCCCGCACGGCTTCGACGAACCGTTGGTAATCGCGCTCAACCCGATCGGCGTAATCGACCGCGGTCGAAGCGACGGCACCATCGAATGTGTCGGCTTTTCCCAAATATCCAGCGATCTCCGCGGGAGATCCCGAACGCGCGTGCGCGCGCGCCAGAGTCGCTCCGCACCAGCGGGCGAAGTAGTTCATCTCCACGGACTTAAACTTCTCGATGGGGAATTTCATCTTCATATCCCGCAACTGGCGAACGTAGTAGTGCCGCCCGTTGAGCGAATGCGTCCATCCGAGGAAGATGTCGCTCGCCGATTGCATGAGCCTATGCCCTTGCACGACTCGTTCCCCGCGATTGGCGTAGGCGCTTTTGCCGGCAAATGGCTCCAAGACCGAGGGACGCGCCTCTTTGACCTGGAGAAAAAGAGGCTCATTATCTACAGACAAGAGCAGCGTCAGGCAGCACACGGTTCCCACGCTGCCTACGCCCACCACCTTGATGGCGAGGTCTTGAACGCGAAAGCGATCGAGCAGGACGCGCCGCTCGTCCGGCAAAGAAGCGCGATAGGCAATCAGCGCATCCGCGATCGCCCGATAAAACGCATCCTCTTCGTATGGTAAATGATGGTAAATGTAGGGCGGATCGTCTTTTATCTTCGGCGAATCGCCGGTGATGTCCACCAACTTGGGAAACACTTCCTCGACCAGACACACGTTTTTGGCCTTGGCAAGCCCTTTGAGAGTCAGCTTGTGCATGTTTGGGTCTTCGATGCCCGCTACGAGTTCCTCCGCCTCGAAGCGGGCATACCAGACTTCCAAGGTTCGCATCGAGCTAAATTCGGCCATGCGTTGCCGATACGAGCGAACGCAAGCAAGTGCGCTTTCCCGCGCCAGTTGCTCGCTCAATCCGTTCTCGCGGCAGGCGAGGACGAAACTAACGGCCAGACGTTTGACGTCCCATTCCCACGGCGCGGGAAGCGTTTCATCCAGATCGTGAATGTCGAAAATGATGCGCCGTTCCGGCGTGGCAAAGCAGCGGAAGTTTCCCAGATGCGCGTCGCCGCAGCATTGGACGCGAAGTCCGGTTGTCGGAGTGCTGGCCAAGTCCGCCGCCATAATTGAGGCGGTCCCGCGAAAAAATGTGAACGGGGAAGCCAACATGCGCCCGTGGCGAATGGGTATTAGTTCAGGGAGACGCCCCACGTTGCTTTCGGCAATGATGCGGAGAGGATCGGGGCGATCCGGCGGCGTTTCCCAGAGGGCGTGGCAACGTCGCGGGCAGCGTTTCCTCAGTGCCTTGCCGAAGGCAATTCCGTCGGAGCGAGACCGCCGCGGCACGAAGACCTTCGGCATCTCGGTCGAAGCCGGGGAAGAGTCCTCATGGAAGACTTCGCCAACTTGACTCATGCGGAACCACCTTGCTTGTCCCAAATGATTAGTGCCGCGAGACCGCCGCGATTCTTTGGTGAACGTCTAAAGTGCCTTCGTCGTAGAAAAACACTTCGCCGCCCGCGTCCAACACTCGTTCGACGACGGCATCCACGGAGTCGTCGAGAGCGGCGGCTCCCTGGCCGGTGTACGGCAACAAGCGATCGCCTTCGGGACTCAGATCGGCCGGATACTTGAAGCTCTTCTCGACCAAGAGGAGGCGGCACCTTCCACCGATCGCCACACGCCAGACCTGATCGATCCCCGAAGCGTGACGGTGCGCGCTAACTGCGTCATCGAGTTGAACCAGCGCTTCCGTCTTTCGCACCGTTGCCCCCGATTGGAAGACCGGCCAGACCAGCTTGCCCAATGCGCTCGGAGAGGTTTGCTCGTGATTGCCGGCCAGCATGCCCACGATGCTTTCCGGCCGACGGGTGACCTCTCGATAAAATGCCAGGTTTCGCTCCACTCCTACCACAAGAAGAGGCAAGAATTCGGCTTTTTGCAAGGCTTCTACCGCTTCGTCCACGGTTCGGAAGTATTTGCGTTGTGCTTCGTCGCGCACCGCAGAGGGATTGACGCCTTGTCCGCCGGGGAGTTTCGACGCTCCACCCGGTCCGCGATGAAGCATCGGGAACGGCTTGGCTCGGACCTCTTCGAGTACGGTCGTCCATGCCTCGTACAGTCTCGAATTATGTCCGAGTACGAGAACGCGGTACGGCGTGGCTCGATTGAAGGCGTAAACGAGGTCGCGGGTGGCAAAAGTTGCGTCGATAATCGTCCTGGGTTTGACGGAGAACGGCAGGCTGACGGCTACGGCGCGTTCTCGATTTGCAAACAGGGCGAGGCCGTCGAGCGTATGCTCCCAATCTACCTCCCGGACGAGCTGTTGCAGGTTTTTGACCACCGCCGCAACTTCGCGCTTTTTGAACTCGCCGTGAAGGCGGTCGATGGCTTTAGCGACTAAATTCTTCACGCGAATCGGGTCTTGTTTGTTGGTGGGTGCGGTTCGATGCGTCGGCGCGAGAATGGAAACGGAGGGATAATCGCTCTGGATCTGGAGAGACTTTATTTCGGCATGTGAAATCACAAATGCACTCCCTGAGCCGTCGTTGAAATCTCCCCCATCTTACTCTCAAATCGGATGCCGTCAAGGTTTCACCTTCCCAGGTTAGCCGCGACGCGGAGCGGCGCGCGTCGGCCACACGCTCCGCTTCGCGTCGCGGCTAACCGAATCATCTTTCCGGTTAGCTCCTGAAAATCTCAGGTTGCGCAAACTCCGCGCCGAGTACGTCCTTGCTGGGAACGCCGAGCCATTTGTCGAGGATGGCGGCGTAGACTTGGCGGAAATCGGTGTGATGCTTGAGATTACCCAGTTCGAGTTTCGTCAGGCTCGGATGGTCGCCGACGGGGCCGGGCTTGACTTTGCCGCCGACGAGGAACATCGGGGCTGCGGAGCCGTGATCGGTGCCGCGGCTGCCGTTCTCTTTGGCCCGACGGCCAAACTCCGAGAACGTCATAATCAGGACGCGATCGCGCTGGCCACGCTCCGATAGATCCTTGAAAAACGCGGTCACGGCTTCGGATAGCTGCGTCAACAGATTGGCATGCGCCGGGGCCTGCGTGGCGTGGGTATCGAAATTGCCGTGCGCGACATAAAAGAGCCGAGCGCCCAAACCGGCGTCGATGAGCTGAGCGGCGAGCTTGAGCCGACCGCCAAGGGCCGTGTTGGGATACGTCGCCTTGGGCTGATAACTCTTGCCGATCTCCTGCAATCGGCGACTGCTGGCGTAGGTGTTCGTCGCCGTCCGCTGCACGAAATCGAGAAGGCTGGGAACGCCGCTCGACTTGGCCGCGCTCTCGATCACCTCACGCTGCTCCTTCTTGTCCGCGCCGCTGGCTGCGGCGACTTGCAATTGAAACTCCTCCAGCGTCTTGATCGACGGAACCCGCGCCGGTGCGCCGTCCAAGGCCAACGGCGACGGTTCGTTGTCGTTCTTCAGATGGAACGAGGGCACTCCGGGCAACCCCTTGAGCGCTTTGCCGAGCCATCCCTCGCTGGCGCTCTCGGCGAGACTGGCCGTCTGCCAAATGTCCATCGAGCGGAAATGCGATTGGTTCGGATTGGGATAGCCGACGCCCTGCACCACGCACAGAGCATTGTCGTGCAACAACTCGGCGAATCCCGTCATCGACGGATGCAAACCGAGATCGTCGTTGATCTTCTTGATCTGAGCTTGAGTCTGCCGCAACGTAGGACGCAACTTAGCATATTCCGCATCCTTAAAGGGAATAACGGTATTCAATCCATCGTTGCCGCCGGTCAGCTCGATGACGACGAGTATAGTATCCTTCGCGCCGGGCTTGCCGGCCTTTGGCGCGGCGGCGGCGGTACGGCCCAGAAAAGCGGGAGCGCCGAGGCTGCAAGTCACCAGCCCAGCACCGGCCAACGACGATTTCAGGAAGTCGCGACGATTTGCGGACATGAAGTAATCCTCCAAGAAAATCGACTTTACCGAGCGGGGGGCGTCAGCCC
>JAKBCS010000185.1:5560-9296 GCA_021807595.1 Planctomycetota bacterium
GGAGCGCCGAGGCTGCAAGTCACCAGCCCAGCACCGGCCAACGACGATTTCAGGAAGTCGCGACGATTTGCGGACATGAAGTAATCCTCCAAGAAAATCGACTTTACCGAGCGGGGGGCGTCAGCCCGCGCTCAGAAACTAATTCAATTGAAACTCCGGCAGCGTCAGCACCAAATGACACAGGCTGCGGACACGATGATCGGCGATATCGCTCTGCGACCAATACACGGGGGTGGGCAGCTTGTGCGCATGTTGTTGATAGTCGAGCAAACGCTTCCGCGTTTCGGCGGACACGTCGCCCTGAAGAAATAGATCGAGGAAAAAGTCGACCAATTCCGCGTCCGATTTCTTGTGGTACTTGCGCGCTGTCTCAGCGGGATCGCAGCGGCGGCCGAATCGCGGATCTTCGGTCGAGGTCAACGCCAGCGCCAGATTCTGTCGGAACAGCAGCGTCTGGCCGTTGAGCCAACTGCGCCCGCCGTCCCAGCCCTTGACCGACGGCGGCGAAAAGAGGTTTTGGCCCAGTTGCTCCAACGATTGCGCCAGCGCCGTCGTGCCGATCGTACCTTCCAGGCCGCGCACGATATTCAGCACGAAATCGACCGGCGACTTGACGCGCGTGCGGTAAACGCGATCCGAAAAGAACAGATTGGACGACAGCATAGTGCGGACCAGCGCCCCGAAGTCGTAGCCACTCTTGCGGAATTGCTCGGCCAGCGGTGCAATCAACTCTGGAGCCGGCGACGAGGTTTCGTCGATGAGGAAGCGGTACAGTTTGCCGACCAAGAAGGTTGCCGCCGCCTTTTGCTCCAGACAGATGCGCACGATGTCGTCGGCCTTCCACTTGCCGGTCTGGCCCAGAACGGTCTTGTCGCCGTCGTCGTGCTGCTTGGGATTGAAGACGGCCTTTGTCCCTTGAATCTCCCAGCCTGTAAAGGCGCGGGCAGCCTGGCGAATGTCCATCTCGGTATAGTGGCCGACGCCGAGGCTGAACAATTCCATGATCTCGCGGGCATAGTTTTCGTTGGGGTTGCCCTTCTTGCTGTCGCGTCCGTCGAGCCAGATGAGCATGGCCGGATCGATGGACATTTCGCGCAGCAGCGAGGCGAAGTTGCCCAAGGCGTGCCGCCGCATCAACTCGTATTGGCCGAGCATGAAGCGCGCGCTTTGCACCTTGGCGTAGCTGGTGGCGAAATGATTGTGCCAAAAGAGAGTGATTTTCTCTTGGAGCGGATGAGGAGTATGCAACATACGCGCCAGCCACCAGGCGCGCATGTGGACGACGTCGTTGTAACGGGCGATGTTTTTCGCCAGCGGCTCCATCTCGGAATCGAATTGGGCCAGGCCGGCTTTGCCCTCCAGCAGCGAGGCAAGCAGAGCATCGGGACCGGCTTTGACGCCGTCCTCCAACTCGGCGCGCGTCGCGCCGAAAACGGCTCGGCGATAGAGATGGCCGACGCGCCGAAGGTTCCAGGGCGCTTCCTTGCTGGGACGATATTCTTGCCAAGCCCAGCTGGGGTCGGGTGCTTTATCGGGAAGTGCTGCCATGATGTTCTCCATCTGCTATTCGACCAGACTGCTATTTCGCCGAACTGAGGCGAATGTCGTACTGAAACGCTTTGTCGGTGAGACGCGGTTCGAGCGAAAAGAAACCCAATTTGCGGATTGCCTCCAGTTGCGCCTTCATCTCTTTGCGTGCTTCTTGTGGCGAAACGGCCCGGTCCAGTGTCGTCTGCGTTATCAGCAAATCTTCGATCGTACGCAAATACTCCGTCGCTCCCGCCCCGTAGAATCGGCGGCGCGTCGTCGCGCTGTCGCCGCGCTGCGGAGAGGTTCCCTCGGCCTGAACTATATCCACCAATTCGCGGCATAGCGAAACGGTCGAGGAGACGATGAACCGATCGCCGACGCGCGTGAAACAGGGGGTGAAATTAAAACGCAGATCGTTAATGTCTCCTTTTATGGGCTTGTCCTCCGGGAAGCGATAACCGATGAGGTTGAACCCCTTGTATTTTTCTTCCACGAGTTTCAAATCGACCTGGCTTCCCGTCAGCAGGGCCACGCCGCGGAGAATCGTTTCCATCGACTTTCCGAACGCCTCAGGCTCGCGCAGCTCCCAAACGAGAGCGAATGCAGGAATAGATATTTTTGGAGGAGTTTTGTATTCATTTTTATCGCGATGGGCGGCGACGAAGCGGTAGTACGGTGCGGTGCGCGTCAGCAACCTGCTGGGTTTGACTCCGCCCAGGAAGGGAAATGCTTGGCTGTCGAACTTCTCGAAAGCTGCCACCTGCTTCTCGTTGAATAATTTCTTCCGTTCTTTCCAGACGTTGGCCAGGTCGAAGTAATTGCTCTCGCTATACAGTACGTTTCTCGGTTCGAGCAAAGGCCTCGTGCCGGGCACGCCGGGCGGCGCGAGGTGCAACAGCCGATCCGCGCCCATGCCCTCGCGGCCGCGCGGCAGGCGGATGGATGTTACCAATCCCTCTTTGTCGCGGTGGATCGCGGCACAGACGAACGGCGAGCGGCCGAGCAGATCGAGATAGTGGCCAAAAAGGACGGTCAAACCCGGATCGTCGCGCGGCGGAGCCGTGTACAACGCCTTGGCTTGCGGCGATTGTTTCACCGTCTCCATGTTGAGCCAAAAAGAAATCAGGGGGTCGGACGGCAAAATCTTGTTCGCCTCCATGTAGGAAGGCAAATCGACAATGCACTTGGTATCGCCGTGGAGGCGGTCGAGTCCGGCATGCAGTGCCGTTTCGGAATTGGCGAACAGCAGCGTTCCCTCGACTAACGCCGCATAAAACTGGTTACCGACGCTCACGGTGTCAATGCCCTTGTACGTCCCCTTGACCGGAACATCCTTCGCCTCTTGTCGGGTTAGTTCCTGTTCCAAGATTTTGAGCGCCAACTGGAAGAATTGACGCATCAACTTGTCGTCGTCGCCCGCAACGACCATCAGCGCCGATTCGGGATTGGGGCCGATTTTTACGCCAACCACCGCGCCTCGCGCAGCCAGACGATCGAGCAATTGCGGCCACGGCAATCCTAACTCTTTTTCGAAATAAGCGACGAGTTGGCGAAAGCGCCGCAGGTTGGTGGAGTCGTACAACTCGCGTCCGAAGGAGAACTGGCGGACGGTTTGATACAGATCGAGGTTGAGGAGCGTTTCGACGAAACGCCGCGGCTGCGGCAGCCGAACGACGATATCCGTTTTCTCCGGGAGCAAGCGAGCGGGATCGCTTAAACGTTGGGACGGCGTTTCGGCGAGTGCCCGCGTGAGGCCGGCGCTGAGGGCCAGTACACAGCCCGCCAGACAGAGAAAGCAACGCATGGTTGAGGAACTCCTGTAGAATACGACGAGCCGGCGTTTTTTTGAGATTCAACAAACCATACTCGCCGATAAGACATCGTGTTTCAACGGTTACCCGATGAAGTTGCATGACGAGTGCCGAGTTGCAGGTAGCGATCACGGCCGATCTGCATTGGGGCCACGGCGGCCGCGGTGACGAAGCCCCACGATTGTTGGCCGCTTATCTACGCGAACGGACGCCCGACGTGCTGATCTTGGCCGGCGACATCGGCACCGAACATTACTTCGCGGAATGGCTGCAATTATTTGCCGATCTTTCCTGCCGCAAGGCACTGGTACCGGGCAATCACGATCTGTGGGTAAAGTCCGACTCGCCCCGCGACTCGCTGCATCTGTACGAAGAAGATCTACCGGCGCTGTGCA
>JAKBCS010000186.1 GCA_021807595.1 Planctomycetota bacterium
ATCGGCCATCCCGCTCCGGAAGAAAGGCTCGACGCCTTCCGGCGGGCGCGGCACGACGGGATCGACCGAATCGATCTTGGTTGGCTGTGAACCGCTGTGAATCCACCACGGCGCGGCTTCATGTTTGGGCGCGGCAGCCAACGGTCCCTTACATCGCGGACAGAAGAGAGGCTCGTCGGATGCGATTTGCTCGAACGACACCGATCGATCGCATCGACCGCAACGCATTTGCATCGCCAAGATTCGCCCTCCCCATCGCTGTCGCATCCGGTGGAAAAATTGCTTCCCCTTCCATCAAGACATAGGAGAATGCGTTCGTCAAGCATTTTCTGCGAAGGGTTCCCACCCGGCCACGTCGTGCAGGAAAAGTTCTCTCCGTCGGCTCAAGTCTCGAAATTCGCAAGCATCGATGGGACAACAAGTTACGGCGATGGTTTTTGTGGTCGCGTCGGCCTGCCCATACGTTCCGCTCAATGGCCGAAAGGTCTGGCGCGCCAAGGGCTTTGACGACGAGAAGGCAGCACGCGATACCTTTTTCAAGCGAATGGCCAAGCGGATCGGGCAAGCTGCGCGAGGCAGACACACTCCGTGTCGCCACCATCGGCGACCCGTTCCTTGGCAGCAAGAATACACCCATGCCGGAGGACGAACGGGTTGGTCTTGCCTCCGTTGGGCGAACTCGTTATACGCTTGCCTCCTGCTTCCCTAGGAGGGACCGCGACGGCCTCGGCTCGTGGTTCCGGATTGCGCCGTTGCGGACAAGCGGGAAGGGGAAAGGGAGGGAGTCCGTGCAGCCACGCTATCCCAGACATCGAGAAGCAACCGGCCAATCGTTCGGCGCGGCAATGGGTCGCCGTTTGCGAGTGGCTGTCGTCGCTTGTTGTTCTCTCTCCGGCTGTGCCGGATTCTGGGAAGATGTCACCAGCCGCGACTTCAAATTTCAAGAAATGTTTCGACCGCCTCCCGATCCGCTCTGGGTACTCCGCAATAGCGAAGATGGCGATAAGAAACGCAAGGCGCTGTTGGCGCTGAAAGAGCCGCTCCAAAACGGCGGTACGCGGCAACAACAAGAGGTTGTTGTCAAGCTGCTGGTGGACAGCGCCCTCAACGATCCGCAGCCGTTGTGCCGTCTGGCCGCCATCGCCACCCTACAAGATTACAAGGATCCGCGCGCCGCCCAGGCTTTGATCGACGCCTACGAGCGCGCTTCCACGTTCCAACGCGATCGACCCGACGCCATGCAAATCATTCAAGAGCAGACGCTACAAGCCCTCGGCGTCAACGGCAATCCGATCGCCATCGATCTCTTGGTTCGCATCGTCAAGGAACCACCGGTGACGGGAACCGCGGAAGACCAACAGAACGGCGTCAGCCAACGGCTCTACGCCGTGCGCGCCTTGGCTCACTTCCCACAGTATCAGGCGGCGGAGGCGCTGGTCTCCGTTCTGCGCACCGAACAGGGCGTGGCACTGCGCAATCGTTCGACGGAGTCGCTGCGCGCCATCACCGGCCAAGATTTACCCGCCGACGCCCAAGCCTGGGACGACCTCTTGCACAAATCCGGCAAGGACGCCCTCGCCAAGAAACCCACCCTCGGTGAAAAGGTCATCAAGCTGATCTCTTTCGATCGAGGAGATGCCGGAAGTAAACCGTAGCGCGGGCAGACGAACTCCAGAAGCAGTAGACCCCAAGCCCGACGAGGTTAGACTTCGCTCGAACACCTTCGGACAACGGTAGCGCAAAGCATCCACCAGAGCCTTCAGAGAGAACTCCCCATCCAGTGAGTTCGACAGCCACCGCAAGACGGCAAGCAGCGATTAACCGCAGGCGGGTTCGAGGATGCAGCCGAGGGGGCCGAACGGATCTTGGTGAAACGTGCGGATTTGGTCGCACTTGAGTTCCGCGACTTCCTTTGGCCCCGTCCAAACGATGGAACGCCCGCTCTCGTGCGCTTCGAGCATCAACTGAAAGGCGCGCTCCTGCGAATAGCCCAGTGCCTTGCGAAGGGCCGAGACGACGAAATCGACGGTGTGATAGTCGTCATTGAGAAGGATGACGTGATACGGCGGGATGCGGCGCGTGTGAATTTCCTCGCGCGGCAAAGTTTGCGTGTCGGGCATGGCGGCTTCCTCGCGGGTTCATCACGGCTTCAACCACGGAGCGATCATTTGTGCCAAGTACATCGGCATGCACGCCCCGTTATGAAAGCCATCGGTGCATTTCCAGATCATCTCCAAACGCCACGGTACTTGCACCAGGCGTCGATACTGTCGTTCGCCTTCCTCATCGAGCTTTGCCGGGATGCGAAAACCATCGAGTCCGGCGGCGGGGCCATAGAACCGATCGACCGTTCCGAACAGTGTGGTACATAAGTCCAAGCAAAAACGGTCGTAGGTCGAATTAAATGATACCACTTCGTGGCGTACGGCGCGAAGAGCGCCGCGCAAATCGTAGTCCGGTGACACGGCCGGAGCCAACAGAATGATGCGCTCGATGCTGGCCGGAGGCAGTTTCTCGGCGGCGGCCAAGACGATGCCAGCGCCGGCACTGTGACCGAGAAGGTAGATCGGTCGATCCGGATGGCGCTTCCGCTCCTCGCACACTCGCTCCACTAATCGATCGGCTTGAGACAAGAGATAGCGCACATCTTGCAGATCGCGCAGCGGACGGCACTTGCCGTGCGTCCAGATGAAGCGTTCGATTTCGTGCGGCACGCCGGCGCGCGGCAAGGCCCACGGCGCGAAGGTCTGCAACGGATCGAGTCCGCCCACTCCGCCGACAACGAAGACGATGCCCGGCGGCGACGGTTCCTCGGACTCCCGCGCGGCGAGTGGCGTCGAGGCTCCACCGAGTACGATGAGCAACCCCAGCCAATGTTTGCGCGGCATGATCCCTCCGTGAATCGCTTGCACAGTTCCCCGGCTTAAATTGAAATCAGAGACCCGAGGCGTATAACATGGCCTCGCAGAAGATCCAAGAGCAACTCGCGCGCTCGAGAACTCCGAAAAGCCCCGATCTCGCCGACTGGATCGAGTAGAATAATGGAACTGTACTCGCGCGGCCTTTCGTCCACTCTTCTTGGAGCCTGCTCATGTGCCGTCGAGCGTTCGTTCTTTGCCGCCGCCGAGAAACCGACCGTAAAACCGACGCATTCTCTCGACGCTTCGCCAACGTCTATCGCGCAGCGATGCTCGCGCGCGTCAACGATGAGATCGCGGCCGCCAATGCCACCGCCTTGGAAAACTGGTTCCGAAGCCTGCTCGAGAGCCATGTTCCCTACGATCGCATGGTCCGAGAACTAATCGGTGACGAAACCCCCAAGTCAGGAGAATCGGCGAGCGGCATCTATTATCGAATCAACGACAATAAACCGGAGAATTTGGCGGCCAATACGTCGAGCCTTTTTCTCGGTATCAAATTGGAGTGCGCCCAGTGCCACGACGACCGTTCGGGGACGAAATTGGTCGCAGGACCAATTCTGGTCGTTCGCTACCTTCTTCGCTGGGAATAGCCCCGAAGACGAAACATCGAGCAAAAAGGAGATTCTCGTTCCCGGACGCAAGCAAGCCGTCTCGGCCGTTTTCTCGACGATTCGGAACCGAAAAGGAGGCCCAACGATAATCCGCGCGTCGTTCTTACCGAGTGGCTCGAGGCTCCAAGCAATCCCTATTTCGCCCGCGCCGCGGTCAATCGTCTGTGGTCTTAGGTCTGTTCCGAAAGCTCCCCTCTCCCCTGAGGACAGGGGAGAGGGGCGAGGAAAGCTCCCCTCTCCCCTGCCCTCAGGGGAGAGGGGCTGGGGGTGAGGGGTGCATTTTTCCGTGGGTTCTCGACCCCTCACCCCTCTCCCCCCGAGTACAGGGGGAGAGGGGCTTCTGGAACAGACTCTTATTTTCACGGCACCGGCCTAACCGATCCCATCGACGAACGAGGCGCACACAATCCGTCCAGCCACCCCGAATTGCTCGACGAGTTGACGCATCAATTTATCAAACACACTTTCGATCTTAAATACATCATTCGAGTCATCGTCAACGCGGTAGCTTACCGGCGCAGCAGCGTCGTCGGCGATCCTCGACGCGACGACCCGCGCCTGTTCGCCCGCGCCTTGAGCGCCGAGCAGCTCTTCAACAGCTTGGCCGAGGCGACCGAGTATGCAGACTACCGCGATTCGATTCGTCCTCGCGCTTCGACGATCCCGAAAACCAGACGCCCCGCCAGCAATTTTTGGCGCGATTCACCCATCGAGACAAGCCGACTGAAGCGACCACCTCGATCTTACAAGCATTGTATCTGATGAATAGCTCCTTCGTGGTCGAGTGAACGAGCTTGACCCGCAACAAAACGCTGGCTACCATCGCCGACTCTGCCAACACGAGTAGCCCGCGCCGCATCGAGACGCTGTTTCTCGCGAGCCTGTCGCGCAATTCGACGGCTGCCGAGTTGAAGCGATTTGTCGCCTACGTCGAAAAGGGAGGGCCTACCGGCGATCGGCGTACCGCGCTTGCCGACCTGTTTTGGGCCTTGCTCAACGGCCCGGAGTTTCGCTTGAACCATTAGCCGACGCGCTCTGGTTTGCGTCCGACGACGAGGAAACCTGTCAGCGTGCAAAAAAGCAAACCGGACTCGAATCGTTCGTGCAGTTCACGCAGCCATTGTTCGCCTTCATCCGGCGTTAACGACCCGGCAGCGCAGGCGCGTTCGACGGTGGGCGGGCCGATCATCTGCATGGCCACCGGGTAGCGCAGCCACAAAGTCGCGGGGGTGATGCGAATTTCGTGTAATCCCGCCGCACGGAACAGGGCTGGAATGTGGCGTCCCAGCCAACCGTTGCGAAAGCCGTCGCACCAGGTGTTGACGATCTTGCGCGCCCGCGTGCGATCCGGCAAATCGACGGTTAGCGTCTCGAAATCGACTTCGTACACCAACACCCGGCCGCCCGGCCGAGTGACGCGCACCATCTCGCGCAGCGCCTCCTCCGGCGCTTCCAGATGCATGAAAACGCGATCCGCACGGCTGGCGTCGAAGCTGTCGGACGCAAAGGGAAGCCGATGCACGTCGGCGACCTGAAACTCGACGGGCAGGTTGACCGATGCGGCGCGCTGCCGTGCGACCGCGATCATCTTCTCGCTGCCGTCCACCGCGACGACGCGCCCATCCGGCCCAACGAGCCGCGCCATCGCCCGTGCATCCTCCCCCGTGCCGCAGCCCACATCGAGAACTTTCTGACCTGGCCTCAGTTCCAGCAGCGCAAACGAATGCTGCTTATACGCTTGAAACGATTCGTCCGCGCTGGCCTCATCGAGGAAGCGAATGAAATAGTCGGCATCGCCGCTCTGGTCCACGTCGGTGAAGCCGAAAAGTTTGTGCTTGTCCATGCCGGAAAGGATAGACGAATGAGGTGCTTCCGACCACCGTGCGGTGCGAGGTTTCCCTCCCGTGGAGATTCGCGTAGAATCCCGGCATGAGAGCGATTGTTGTTAGCGTTCGTGGTTTGCAGGCGGGTGCGCTCGGCTGTTACGGCAATGCGTGGATCGACACGCCGGCGTTCGATGCGCTGGCGGCCGGGGGGATTGTCTTCGATTGGCATCATGCCGCCCGCGCGGATGCCGAGGGGGCTGGCCGCGCTTGGCGGACGGGGCGGTATGATCTGCCGACGGAGGTTGCAGCCGGCGCGGTTGAAAATGAGCCGGATCTGCTCGACGCCTTGCGGAAGAAAGAGATTCACACTCGTTTGATTTTCGATGCTAATCGGCCTTGCCCGAGCGAATTCACGAAGGGTTGGGATGCGGTCGAGCGCGTGTCCACCGGGGAGAATGAAACTCCGTTGGATGCGGTGTTGGAAGCCGTGGGGACGGCGCTCGAACGATTGGAACACCGCGATGGTTGGCTTTTGTGGATCGACCTGCCCACATTGTTGCCGCCTTGGAACGTGCCGCAAGCGTTTCAAGAGCCGTATTTCATTGAGGAATCGGAAGAAGAAGGCGGGGGCGACGAAGAGGAAGAGCCGGAGACCGAACCGCTGACGCCGTTCACCGGCGTACCGAATGGACTCATCGACCGCGAGGATGATTTTTTGTACCTCAGTTTGCAGACGAGTTATGCGGCAGCGGTTTCTTACGTTGATGCGGCTCTGGGACAATTGCTCGAAGCAGTGAACGGACTCGACGGCGGAGACGAGATATTGCTCGCGGTGACGGCGGATATCGGGCAGAATCTCGGCGAACACGGCTTGGTTGGCAACAGCCGGCCGTGGCTGCACGACGAGTTGATTCATCTTCCGATGCTGTTGCGTTTGCCGGGCGGTGCGGAAGGCGGACGCCGCGTCGAGGCGTTGACCCAAGACGTGGACCTAGCACCCACTTTGGCCGACTGGTTCGGGGTAGAATTGCCCGGCGTGCATGGCCGCAGCCTTCTGCGGTTGGCGCGCGGCCTAGCCGAGACGATTCGTCCCTACGTCTGCTCCGGACTACAGATCGGGGCGGCGCTGGAATTTGCATTACGCACTCCCCAATGGGCTTTTTTGTTTCCCGCCCATCCCCATGAAGAAGATAAGGGCCGACCGCCGCAGCTGTACGTTAAGCCGGACGATCGCTGGGAAGTCAACAACGTGGCGCAGCATCATTGGGAATATGTGGAGCAGCTCGAACGGACGCTGCGCGACTTCGTGGCTGCGACGTCTCAACCGGGACCGTTGCAGGTGCCTCCCTTTCCGGAGGTTGAATCGACCGCGCCCGATCCCGAATAACCGCTCGTTTGCCGCAACAGGGCCAGCAGGTTGTTTTCGATGGCGCGGCAGATGTCGTCGAGCGGCAGATGATTGAGACTGCGCGTGGCGAACGGCTGCTGCAACTCGATGCCCAGTTGATCGAGCATCAACACGGCGTAGGCGATGACGATCGTTACCACCGGAGCCATCCATTCCGCCTCGAATTTGTGCAGCAGGGCAAAGGGCAGCGTCAGCAAATAGATCAAGATGAAACGGCGAATGGTGACGGAATAGGCCTGGGCCAACGGCGTGGAGCGAATGCGTTCGCAGCCCCCCAAGTGATCGATCAACGCCGTCCGCTCGCGCTCGGCTTGCAAGAAAGCCAGGCGATCCATTCCTTCCCTCCGTTCGCAGGCGTCGCGCAGCAAGGCGTCGATTTGCAGGGCGATCCACGCGGGCGGATGCTCCGTCGCTTGCACGCGGCTCGCCTCGCTCTCTCCCAACAAAGGCTTCAACTCCGGCAACTGCGTCTCGCCGCGCAAACGCGCCTTGGCCGCCCAAGCAAAGGCGGCGATCCGATGGAGGAGCGACGCGCGCCAGCGTTCGTCGGCGGGACCGTGGGCCAGGCCCAGTAGCGCCAGGTTCCGCGACTGATTGACAATGCCGCCCCACAGTTTGCGCGCTTCCCACCAGCGGTCGTAGCCTGCGTTGGTGCGCACGACGAGCAACAAACTCAAGACCACACCGCCGACCTCGTGCGGTCCCACTTCAAGCGTGAGATTGGGGAAATAATAAATATAAAGCAGATAGATAAAGACTGAAAAAGCGCCGAAGGACAGAGTGATCGGCCAGACGCGCCCGCCGGCCGAGCCGAGCAGCGAGAACGCTTCGGACCAAAAACCTTTCGGTTCGGACATCGACAACACCCCAATAAACCAGCCGCCACGTCGTGATTATAGCTCCCGACTTGCAGGGGCGATAGTCTCGACGCGACGGCGGCGGCGCAGGGAGCGGGCTTTATTTAATCGGCACTTCGTAAGTCAACGCACCGAGGAGATCACCTTCCTTAAACCCGGCATGGCACGCGATGCAGTGGCTCATCACCACCGGAACGGGTGTGGCGGCGCGCAAGATGGGTTGGCCGTCCTTGTGCCCCACTTCGGAGACGTATTTCTCGCCCTTGCTCAGCTGAACCACGGCCCGCTTTTCAAAATCGCTTTGGGCCACGTTGACCTTGTTCTGCGGGGAGCCGGTGGCATCGATCAGACGCACCCGCGGTCCGCCGTTCTTGGCTGAGAACTCGAAAACCTTCTTGGCGACGTGAGCCGCCGGCGTGCGTACTTGGGCCTTGACGTAGGTGGCCGTGATGTTCACCACATAGCCTTTATGCACCGTGTCGAGAAGTTTCACGGTCTCGTGCGCGCGCTGCACCGCCTCGCGATCGGGCGTCGCCTCTTTGGCTTCCCGCTCCTCACCGCGCAAAACTTGACCGGCAACAACGCCGACGAACAACAGACCTAGCACAAAACTCCGTCGCATGACGCCTCCTCATAACATGGGGGAAACATACGGTAAGGGATCGACCGCCCTTGCATTAGCGGTCAAAATCTGGATAATCATATCCAGTGGGTGTTTTTTACTGTAAAAACAATCCAAATGGATGTCAAGATCCAGATGTCTTTTTTTGAGGACGGCATGTTTTCTCAAACGGCGGAATACGCGCTCCGCGCGGCGGTGTACTTGGCCTCGCAAGAGGGCAAGCCGCGAACGACGCACGAGATCGCGGCGGCGACTCAGGTTCGTATCGCGTATCTTTCCAAGGTAATGCAGAGCCTCGGACGCAAGGGATTGGTGCAGTCGCAACGCGGATTGCACGGCGGCTTTACCCTGGCGCGTCCCGCCGACGAATTGACGGTTCTCGACATCATCGACGCGGTCGATCCGATTCATCGCATCAAAAGTTGCCCGCTGGGAATCAAAGGACACATCAATCTATGTCCGCTGCATCGACGCCTCGATCAGGCCATGAAACTGGTCGAGGACGCGCTGCGGCAATCAACCCTGGCGGAACTGCTCGCCGAACCGGCGCGCGCGCGCGGTATTCCCATTCCGTTGTGTTCGTGGCCGGAGGATAATTGAGGCAGATCGGCGGCCTAGAGCGGTTCGCTATCGGGTTGCGCACAGATACTTCGGGAGGTTATCTGCGACGCGCAGCGGAGCGCTTTGCCGTCTCGCTTCGCTGCGCGTCGCGGCTAACCACGGTGGTGCGCAATCCGAGAGAAAACCGCACTAGGCCGCCGGGGTTTGTATCATATCCGACAGATTACACTGCCTGTTCGCCATTACCACAAGGTGCGGAGGGTATCTCATGCCAGCATTCACTCGGATTCGTTCGTTCCTCTTGACTCCCCTGATTCTGGCCGTCGCGTTTTCCACGGCCGCCCCCGCCGAGAAGGGCGATTGGATCGACTTGACCAATCTCGACTCGTGGCGCAAACCGGATATGCTCTGGATGCTCGCCGACAGCGTCGCGGTCGATGCCGAGAAGCCGAAACT
>JAKBCS010000040.1 GCA_021807595.1 Planctomycetota bacterium
CCAAGAAGCCGTCCGAGAGGCGGAGAAGAGGACGAAACAAAATCCTTACGCCGATCGATTCGAGTTAGTGTTCGCCCTTGCGTCGGCCGGAGACGTGCCTCGCGCCATGGCCACGATTGAAAAAGCGAGTTATCGCATCTATTTACTCCGCAAATGCTACGAAGACGAAGAACTCGGCCCGATCTTGCGGAGCGAAGCGTTCCGGGCGTTTCGAGAAAAGTATCCCCAGCCGAAAAAAAAGGACATCGAGGATTGGAGAGACGACGACGAGGATTAAATCGAATCGAGAGCTTCGCAGCTCGCTCGCCTTCGAGCCAGGGGTTCAATAGAGTAAAATGGATGCTTCGTAGTCGCTCGGTTCGTGCTTGGCGGAGCGTAGACTCATCGTTCGAGGATTGCGGCGATTCCTTTCCCTAGCCGCTAGCTACCATCGTGGAGGTCGCCTCGATGAATCGCTTTCTTCCATTTCTCTCGGCTCTCTTGTTGGCCGTTTTGATTTTGGTTCCGCCACCGTCGGAAGGATGCGCCGCCGAGGCGGATCGAGACGACGAACGAACCCTTCAAAGCGCCGGGCTATCCGTGACGGATTCCGCGTTGATCGCGTTTTTCGAGGCGCGGGCACGGGCGGAAGTCGATTCGGATCGCCTGCGCGTTCTGTTAGAACAACTGGCTGCGGCATCCAATCGGGAACAGAGTCTGGCGACGGAGCAGTTGCTCGGTCTCGGTCCTCTGGCGGTTCCAGCTCTTCGTCGGGCGGCCAACACGCTCGAACGCCCCGAATTGGTGCGTCGCGCCGAGCATTGTCTGCATTGGTTGGAAGGATCGAACCGCACCCTGTTACCGACGGCGGCGGCGCGGGTTTTGGGACAGCGTAAACCTTCTGGGGCCGCTGCCGCGCTGTTGGCCTACTTGCCGTTCACCGACGGCAACGAGGTTCTACGGGCGGTGACCGCCGCCCTCGCTTCCGTGGCCGCCCCCAACGGGAAAGCCGACCCGGCTCTGTTGCGGGGCCTGGCCGATTCGATGGCCGTGCGCCGCGCCGCCGCGGGCATCGCTCTGTGTCGCGCCGCGCCTCCCGAACAACTCCCAGCCGTCCGCAAACTCCTGAAAGACTCGTCGCCGTCCGTACGCTCGCGTACTGCCATGGCGTTGGCCGAGGCCCACGACGCCGAAGCCATTCCCGTTCTCATCGAACTGCTCGGCGAACTGCCGCCACAAAAACGACTGCCCATCGAAGAGTTTCTACAACAGCTGGCCGGCGACTGGGCACCGGCGGCAAACTTCAGCAGCGAAGACGAGATCGCCCGCAAAATTCGCCGCGACGCCTGGGCGGCGTGGTGGCGAAACGTCGATGGCGAATCGCTCCTCGCGGCACTGCGAAAGCGCACGACCAGCGGCGAGGACCGCGAGAAGATTCGCGGACTCATCGAGAAACTCGCGTCCGACGATTTCGCCCTGCGCGAGGCTGCCTCGCGCGAGCTTTTTGACTTGGGGCGGCGGAGTCTGCTTCCGCTCCGCGATGCGCTGAAGAACAAGGATGCCGAAGTGGCGCGGCGGGCCAAGGATCTCATCGAGCGAATCGAAGTAGATCCATCGCACCGCCTGTCCGCCGCGGCGATTCGACTGTTGGCGGTGCGCAAACCGCCCGGATCGGTCGAGGCGATCCTGGCCTATTTGCCCTTTGCTGAGGATGAAAATCTCACTCTGGAGGCGCAGCATTCCCTCAGTGTGTTGGCGCTGCAAAACGGCAAACCGCATCCCGCCCTGCTCGCCTCTCTCGACGCCAAAGAATCGCTGCTGCGCATCGTCGCCGCCGAGGCGCTGATCGGCGGCGCGGGCGACGCAGGACGAGCCAGCGTGCGCAAGCTGCTCAAGGACGACACCGCCACGGTTCGCCTGCGCGTCGCGCTCGCCCTGGCGCAAGCCCGCGAGCGCGATGGCGTGACGGTGCTGATCGACCTGCTCACCGTTTTACCCGCCGAACACATCGGAACCATTGAGGATGCGTTATTTCAACTTGCCGGCGACACCGCGCCCGCCGTATCGCTGGGCAATGAGCCGGCCGAGAAGAAAAAGTTCCGCGATGCCTGGGCGGCCTGGTGGAAGGTCAACGCCGAGCGCGTCGATCTGCGCCGATTGACGGCGCGCCCGTGGTTCGGCTACACGCTCATCTGCGACTTCGGTACCGGCCGCGTCTTCGAACTCGACCGCGCCGGCAAGGAACGCTGGGGCTTCGATGGCTCGCAGAATCCCGTCGATGCCTGGGTAGTGGGAGGCAATCGCGTCCTTATCGCCGAGAACAACGGCAGCCGCGTCACCGAGCGCGATTTCAAGGGCAAGGTTCTCTGGTCGAAAGACGGTCTGAATGGCCAGCCGGTGAACGTCCAACGCCTCCGCAACGGCAATACGTTCATTGCCACGTTCACGCAAATCGTCGAGGTGGACCGCACGGGAAAAGAGATTTACTCGATCAATAATATTCCTGGAAATGTGACCGCCGCCTATCGGATGCGCGACGGCCGTATCGCCTGCCTCTCCGGCGTCGGGCAATGTCAGATTATGGACACGACCGGCAAAACCTGGAAGCAGTTCGCCTCCAACCGTCAGAACGGCTGGACCAGCGGCATTGATGTCCTGAGCAACGGACATATCCTCATCACCCAGCCGGACCGCAACAAGGTTGCCGAGTACGACACCGACGGCAAACTCATCGTCGAAGTGGATGCGCCTATGGCAACGACGGCGACCGGACTGCCCAACGGACATTTTCTCATCGCCAGCCACCAAGCCCAACGGGTTTTTGAAGTCGATCGAGCCGGCAAGGTCGTGTGGGAACACAAGGTTCCCGGAAACGCCTTCCGCGCCCGACGACGCTAGGAACCGGAGTGATTGCAGAGCCGCAACGGCGAAGGAACGGCTCCGATGATGCGATACCCTTTCAACTCAATCCGATGTTTCTCCTATCTCGGCCTATTGGTATAACCCATTCTGCGCCGAGAATGCCTTGTAAGATTCCGCAAAACGAGTATAGGTAAATCGATCGGATTAGTGAACATTCCGGTGTGAGACAAGGACTGATCCTATGTCAGGCGAAACGCGGCACGGTACGAATGGGACTGTCGACAACGCGGCGAAGAGGCCAGTTCGATCGGCGGTCGAGGGAATCAAAGAGAACAGCCGCGCCTTGCGCGGCACCATCGCCGACGAATTGGACAAAGACAGCGATCATTTTGTCGAGCAAAATAAACAGCTCCTCAAGTTTCACGGTTCTTATCAACAAGAAGACCGCGATGCGCGCAAAGCCCGACGGGGCGAGGGACTCGGCAAGCATTATATGTTCATGGTCCGCTGCAAGATTCCCGGCGGGCGTGTGACCGCCGAGCAATACCTCGCTTTGGACGAACTGGCCGACGCCTACGGCAACGGAACCCTGCGTTTCACCAGCCGACAGGGCATTCAGTTTCACGGCATCTTGAAGGCGCACTTGAAGGATACCATTGCCGGTATCAACGCCACGCTGCTGACCACGTTGGGGGCTTGTGGCGATGTTTCGCGCAATGTCATGTGTTGCCCCGCGCCGTCTCGCCACGACCGGGTCCGCGACGAGATGCAGACGACGGCGCGGCGTCTCGCGCTGCATTTCGCGCCGCGAAGCACCGCCTATCACGAGATCTGGCTCAACGGCCAGGCCCTGGCACCCCTGAGCGAACATCGCGGAACAACGACACCGCCCTCCGAAGTGGAGGAGCCGATCTACGGCAAGGTTTATCTCCCGCGCAAGTTCAAAATTGGCCTCGCCCTGCCGGACGATAATTGCATTGACGTGTACGCTCAGGATCTCGGCCTGCTGGCCCTGGTCGAAAACGGATCGATCGCGGGATACAACCTGCTGGTCGGCGGCGGCATGGGCATGACGCACGGCAACGCCAATACCTTCCCGATGCTGGCCGTGCCGATTTGTCACGTCCCCGCTGCCGAGGTAATCGACGCGGCCGAGGCGGTGGTGAAGCTCTTCCGCGATCACGGTAACCGCGCCGATCGCAAGCGCGCCCGCATCAAATACGTCGTCCACGAGTGGGGAACCGAGAAATTCCGCGACGTGCTGGCCGGTTATCTCGGCGGCATGCCCGAACCGGCGCGCTCCGTCACCGTCACCGGCTTCCCCTTGCATCTCGGTTGGCATCCGCAGGGCGACGGCAAATGGTACTACGGGCTGAGCGTTGAGAACGGCCGCGTCAAGGACGATGGCTGCGTGCGCCTGCGTTCCGCTTTGCGAACCATCGTCGAACGCTTCCGTCCAGAATTGCGTTTGACCGGAATGCAAGACGTATTGCTCTGCAATCTGGACGGCAATACTCTCCCGATCCTCGAAAACATTCTCGACGCACACGGCGTTGCGCGTCCGGAGACCATCGGCCTCCCACGCCTTCACAGTATGTCTTGCCCAGCCATTCCGACGTGCGGTTTGGCGATCTCGGAAGCCGAACGAGCCTTGCCCGGCATCCTGGACGAACTGGAATCGCTGTTCCATTCACTGGGACTGGAGCGCGAGACGCTGGGCGTGCGCATGACGGGCTGCCCCAACGGTTGCGTGCGTCCCTATCAGAGTGACATCGGCATCGTCGGTCGCAGCGGCGACAAGTACGTCCTCTACGTCGGCGGGCGTATCCAGGGCGACCGCATGAATTTTCAACTCAAAGATCTGGTGCCGCGCGACGAGATCGCCTCCACGTTGGAGCCGTTGTTGCGTCGATTCCGAGTGGAACGACGCGACGGCGAGAGTTTCGGCGATTACTGCCATCGCCTCGGTGCCGACCGGGCGCGTTCGTTGTTGCCAGCCCATGAGACGAGTACGATCTGAGTCGCCGCCGCTTTGGAGGAGCCGCCATGGACAAAGTACACAAAAGCGATGAGGAATGGAGTTCATTGCTGACGGACAAACAGTACAAGGTGGCGCGCCGCAAGGGTACGGAGCCGGCGTTCGACAACGAGTATTGGGACAACCATGCAGTCGGCGTTTACCGCTGCGTCTGTTGCGGTCTGCCGTTGTTCGACGCGGCGACGAAGTTCGATTCCGGCACGGGCTGGCCGAGTTTTTGGACGCCGTTGGAAAACGACCGCCTTTCGCTGCACGAGGATCGCGGCTGGTTCATGGTTCGCACCGAGGTTTGTTGCAGCCGATGCGACGCACATCTGGGTCACGTTTTCGACGACGGCCCCCAGCCGACGGGTCTGCGTTACTGCATGAACTCCGCCGCCTTGAAGTTCGAGCCGCGCGAAGAGAGACCGTAGACGATTCAAGATGCCGTCGCATCGATAGCGATGCTTTCGGCGGCGTCGAGCAGCAACGCCACCGGGAAACGAGCGAATACCCGAGCCGCCGAGAGTGCGGGTCGGCCGAGATGCTCATCCGCCGTAAACTTCTCCCCCGTAAACAACGAATACCACGTTCGATCCGCCAACTCTTCCGGCAGGGGTAGCAGTGTCTCACCCCAGATTGCCGAACCGCACGGATCTATCGCCGGATTCGCCAACATCGTCGCGATCCGGCGCGGCGCGGCAACCACGGCGGTTCGATCGCGATGACGGCGAACGAAGCTAAAAACGTGATCCGCCTGGACGCCCACGGGTTCGACAGGGAGATAGCCTCCGACCGAGAACAGTCCCGGATGCGCGCGGCGGCAGCGCAGCGCCAAGGCCGTGAGGTAGAGCTTGATTCGCCCGTCGGCGATCGTTTCCATCAATTCGTCCGCCAACCCACCGCGCGCTTGCATCGGAGCCGCGCGTTCGAGCAAGTCGCTCAACCACCGCCGCCGAATCTCGTAATCGACGGAACGGCGATTATCCGGATCGACCAAACGATAATCCCACAGCTCCGTCCCCTGATACGAGTCCGAGACACCCGGCGCGGTGATTTTGAGCAGACATTGCGATAGCGAATTGAAAAAGCCATAGCGGCCAATCGTTCGCTGGAACGGGAGAAAAGCGTCGAGAAACGGCTTCCCAGCGACGGGATCGAGAACGCGACCCACGAACAGTCGCAATGCCTGGTCGTAATCGGCATTGGGATTGATCCAACTGGTATGCACCTTGGCTTCGTGCGTCGCCTTCTCCATGTACGCCTGAATGCGGCCAATAAACTCGGCATATTCTTCGTCGGCATACGGTTCGACGGGCCAGGAACCCAGCAGCGTTTGATACAGCAAATACTCGACATTGCGATCCGGAGCTTTGTCGTCCTCGACTTGGACGCGATGCGCTTCGTTGAGCGCGCTCCACCGATGAAGGCACTCGCGCCAGGCTTCGGGCATCTCGGATAAGACGGAAATGCGCGCGCGGACATCTTCGCTTCGTTTGGTATCGTGCGTCGAAGTTGCCGAAAAGGCGCGCGAGCAGTGTTGTTGTCGGGCGGCGAAGTTTTGATGGACGGCGGCCGGCGCATATCCGAAATGAGTCGGATCGCCGCCGACTTCGTTGAGCGAGGTCAGGCGATTGAAGACGTAAAACACCGTGTCTTCCAGTCCCTTGGCCGTGACCGGCGACGTTACCTGCTGAAATTGACCGGCGAAACGCTGTTGCTCGGCGAACTCCTCGTCGTCGCCGCGATCGTCGCGTCGCAACAATAGCACGTTGCGCAAGAACTGAAAGTGCGATCGATTGAGGGTCGGATTGCGCTTGCGCGCTTCGCGGATAGCGGCGTCGAGATATTTGCGATCGTCGTCGTGGACCGTGCAGTCGGCGATATAGGAGCGATAGACGGGAAAGCAAGCCACCACCTCGCGGAGAACGCGGCGGAGGCTGTGGTGCGTGAAATCGCGCGATGCACGCCGCCGCTGCGCCAAGCGATCCAAGGCCAGCGACAACATCTGCAATTCGCTGGAAAGAGATAGCTGTAGTATCAAGAGTTTTTTTTGATACACCAACTCCGAATACGGCGTGTAGTCTTCGATCCACTCGCGGTACAGGGTTGTGAAGGCGCGCGCGCCGGCCGGATCGACAAACAGGCCACCCAAGACGTTGAGAAATTCGTAACCCGTCGTGCCATGGACGGGCCAATCGCCCGGCAACGACTCGCCCTCGCCGAGGATCTTCTCGACGACGACGTAAAGCGATCGATCCGGCATGGCCCCCGAGTCGATACGCGCCAGCACCGGCTCCTCCAGTTCGCGCCATTCGACGCGGTGATATTTTGGATTGGAGTAGTAGATATGACGGGCCAGTTCTAACAGGTAATGGCGCTGTATACGCCGTAAATACTGCCGGGGATTGAAGAGACCATCGGGATGATCGATGCGAAGGCCATGGATTTTTCGCTCCCTCAACTGTTGTAGGATCAATCCGTGCGTGGCAAGGAAGACCTCGGGGAGTTCCATGCGCAGCGCGGCCAATTCGTTCACATCGAAGAAACGGCGATAATTGATCTCATCGGAAGCCACCCGCCACGACGACAGACGATAGGCTTGTTCGTCGAGCAGTTGCTCCAACAAATCGAAACTGTGCGAGTCTCCCGGTTCGCCGTTGTAGTGCGCGACGACAGCCAAGAGATGCTCGCGCACCTCGGCGCAGGTTTCGGTCAGCAAAGCGAGCCGGCGTTTGATGACTTCCTTCTCACGCTGGCGTTCGGCGATGCGCTCCACGCTGGTCTCGGCGCGCGACGGCAGGTTGCGCAGCGCGGTAAGGATGCTCTGATACTCCTGAAAGTGTGGCGAATCCTTGCTCATCGCCCTCTCTAGTTCGTCGAGATCGCGATGCAGGATGCCGCCCCAGGTGCAGGGGGCCACGGGCAAGCGGTGTTCGAAATAATGCAGGGTGAAGGTACCGCTTTCGTAGCGGAGTTGGATTTGGCCCGCTTCGAGGACCTGTCCGTAGGGTTCGCCGAGCAATGGCAACAGCACGCGATCGCGCAGAGCGGGACGCGGCGACGCTTGCCAGGCGATGTCGAAATAGTTGGCATAGGGCGACGAGGGCCCGTTCTCCAGTATGTCGTTCCACCATTTGTTCTCGTTGCCGACAATCCCCATGTGATTGGGCACGACATCGAGAATTTGACCGAGATCGTGGAGACGGAGCGCCGCGATGTAGGCGGCGTAGGCGGAATCGCCGCCGATTTCCGGATTGAGAAGCCGATGGTCGAGAACGTCGTAGCCGTGCGTGCTTCCGGGTCGAGCCTTTAGATAGGGCGAGGCATAGACGTGGCTGATGCCGAGGTCGTGCAAGTAGGGAGCGAGACGAGCGGCGTCTTGGAAAGTGAAACCGGCGTGGAATTGGAGACGATAGACGGCTTCGGGCGAACACCGTCGCGCGGCGGCCTCACGTTCCACATCGGATAACAGATCGGTCAGGACATCGTCGTTCGTCATAACGCTCCTCAAAAAAGAAGGCGGCGCGCAACGTGGCGCGGGCAGTCCGTTCGGGAGCGGCCGAACGGGCTGCCCGCGCCACGTTGCGCGCCGCGCCCAATATGAATTATAACCGAATCCCGCAAATCCGGCATACCCTATCCCTGGTTCGCCGCGGGGCGGAGCGGAGCGCGGGATCCACGGCACTCCGCCACGCGCCGCGGCAATCCATGCGTGGCCGCTGGAAAAGCAAGCACGAAACGCTGGAACGGAGAAATCTCCTCGTACCCAGGCTCCGCATCGGAACGCAAGCCTTGCCGCTCCGCGCCGCGAGAGACGAGACGCTAAGGAGGGGACGCGGAGCGTCCGGACGTGCGTTCCCACGCGGAGCCTGGGAACGAGAATAAGAAAAGCAATTAGAACGTCAGCATGTTGCGATATTCCTCGAAACGGCGGTCGATCTCGCTCCGGTCGGTGCGTTTAAGGCGATCCAACCCGAAACCCTCAACGATCAAGCCGCCGATCACCGTTCCATAAGCCATGGCCCGACGCAGCCCGCTCGTTGTCGGGACGGCGGACGATTCGCTCAAATGTCCCAGCACGCCGCCCGCGAAGGCGTCTCCGGCTCCCGTCGGATCGAGAACCTCCGCCGACGGATAGGCCGGCGCGACGAAGACGCCTTCTTCACTGAACAGCATGGCACCGTGTTCGCCCTTTTTAAGGACGACGAACTTCGGTCCCAACCTGCGCACGGCAAAACCGGCCTTCACGAGATTCGCTTCGCCGGTCAACTGGCGCGCTTCACTGTCGTTGAGCATCAAGCCGTCCAACCGCGGCAGCAGCGCGAGCAGATCGTCGCGTTGCGTGTCGATCCACAAATCCATCGTGTCGGCAAAGACGGCTTTCGGCTGACGGACCTGCGCCAAAACGCGCGCCTGCAAGGTCGGGCTGCCGTTGGCGAGAAAGACGTGTGAACTGTCGCGGAATCGCTCCGGCAAGACCGGATCGAACGTGCCGAACACATTCAAATGTACTTCGAGAGTGTCGCGCGAGTTCATATCGGCGTGATAGCGGCCCTTCCAGCGAAAGGTTTCGCCCTTGGCCTCGGTCAGTCCCGCCGTGTCGATGCCGCGCGAGGCGAACAACTCGCGGTGTTCGTCGGGGAAATCCTGACCGACCACCCCGACGAGGCGCGGTTGCGTGAAGAAACTGGCGGCCATCGAGAAGTGCGATGCCGAACCGCCGAGGATGTTCTCCGCGACGCCGTTGGGCGTCTCGATAGAATCGAACGCGATGGAACCGACTACGAGTAAAGACAATGCTTGCACCTTTCTGGAGCTTAATCCCACCCGGCAACCCATGGGACAGGTTCGCCTAATTGGCGGCTTACTTGGCCGGTTCGCCGGTGGTCTGCGGCACGGAGGGCAGTTCGAGAGAATTGGTATCTCCGCGTCCTCCCCGCGCTTCGACAAGCGTGATGGTAATTCCCTCTTGCACGACTTTCCGTTCTTGGTTGAGAATCTGCCGCTGCCAAACGATCTCGCCACGCCGACCGCGACCGCGCGTCTCTTTCTTCAGTATTTTCGTGATCACCCGCAGGGTGTCGCCGATAAAGACGGGACCGCGAAAGTGCCATTCGCTAATCTGGAGGAAAGCGAGCGTTCGCATCGGAGGACTGTACAACCCCAAGCCGCTGGCGATGGAAAACACGAGCAAGCCGTGAGCGATGGGACGGCGGAACGGCGTGGCGGCGGCAAATTCGTGGTCGATGTGAATGGGGTTGAAATCGCCGCTGATTCCCGCGAAGTTAACGATCTCGGTTTGTGTGATCGTGCGGCCAAGCGATTCCCATTCTTGACCGATTTGCACGTCCTCAAAGTAGAAGTGAGCGGGTGTAAACGACATGGTCGTTTTTCCTTGCGCCAACCGTAACGGATACTCTCCCATCCCAATTTTACTGAATTGTAGAGCCTCCGAGCAAGCCCCCTTTGAATCGACTCCGCCCCGGAGTTCACTTCCCAATCTTTTGGGAAGTCGATACCTTGGACAGCGGCGGCAACGACGCCCGGTTCTCATCGAAAGAAAAGACAAAGCCATGAAGACGCGCGTACTGCGATTGTCGCTTTTGGTGATGTTGTTGGCGACGGTCGGAGGTGGTTCCTGGTGGTGGAGCAAGATCTATCGGGAGACACCCGCCGACGACTTGATCCTGTTTGGCAACGTGGACATCCGCGACGTGCAGTTGGCGTTCAACCAGAGCGACCGCATCGATTCGCTTCTGGTGAAAGAAGGCGACCGCGTCTACGAAGGCCAATTGCTGGGCGTTTTGGACGCGCGCCGCCTCAAGGCCGCCGCCGACAAAGCCGAGGCTCAGGTCCAGGCACAGAGGGAAGTCGTCGCCCGACTGGTGAACGGCACCCGGCCCGAAGACATTCGCAAAGCGCGCGCCGATGTGGATCTGGCCAATGCGGAGCTAGAGAACGCCCAGCGAACTGCCGCGCGAAAGAAGGCGTTGGCCGAACGGAAAGCCGGTTCGCAACAGGAAGCCGACGACGCCCGCGCTGCCGCCTCCACCGCGGCGGCTCGACGGGCGGCGGCGCAGGCCGTTCTCGATTTGGCAATTGCCGGACCTCGAAAAGAGGATATTGCCGAGGCCCGCGCATCGCTGCAATCCTTGGAAGCGCAACGCAACCTGGCTCGCATCGAATTGGCCGACGCTTCGCTCCACGCCCCCAAAGCTGGCATCGTTCAGGATCGCATCCTCGAACCGGGGGACATGGCTTCGCCGCAAAAACCCGCCTTCACCCTGGCGATCGTCGATCCGGTTTGGGTGCGAGCCTATGTCGCCGAACCGGACCTGGGAAAGCTCTCGCTGGGCATGACGGCCGAGGTCGAGACCGACAGCTATCCCGGCAAACGCTATCGAGCTTGGATCGGCTTTATCTCGCCTACGGCGGAGTTTACTCCGAAGTCGGTGGAGGTACGCCAACTGCGAACGCGGCTGGTTTATCAGGTTCGCGTTTTCGTTCACAATCCGGACGACGAGTTGCGGTTGGGCATGCCCGCGACGGTTCGCGTTCCTCTCGATCGACCGCGTCCCACCACTAAGCCGTCCAACTCCGAGTTGCCCCAGCCATGACACCTTCCGCCCTGGCCACGCCCTCCGGCGGCGCGCCGGAGGAGGCGATCCTGGATTTTCGCCGCGTTCACAAGACGTTCGGAGGCGGTAAACGGAGGATTCCCGCGCTTCGCGGAGTCAACCTGCAAGCGCGGCGCGGGCGCATCACCGGACTCATCGGTCCCGACGGCGCGGGCAAGACCACGCTCCTCCGTTTGGCGGCGGGGCTGCTGGAACCGGATGAGGGAACAATCCTCGCGCTCGGCATGGACGCCACGACCGAATCTTTAGCCGTCCAGAGTATTCTGGGCTATATGCCGCAGCGGTTTGGACTGTACGAGGACTTGACGGTCGGCGAGAACTTGAACCTCTACGCCGACCTGCAACGCGTTCCGCGCGCCGACCGGGCGGAGCGTTACCGCGAACTGATGCACATGACGGCGCTGGCTCCCTTCATGGACCGTCTGGCCGGCAAACTCTCCGGTGGGATGAAACAAAAGCTCGGCCTGGCCTGCACCCTCATCCGCAGCCCGCGTTTGCTCCTCTTGGATGAGCCGACCGTCGGCGTCGATCCCGTCTCGCGTCGAGAACTGTGGGAGATTGTGAACCGTTTGGTTCACAAGGAAGGCGTAAGCGCGTTCGTCAGCACCCTGTATCTGGATGAAGCCGAGCATTGTCACGAGGTGGTCATTCTCCACGAAGGCGAAGTGTTGGGGCAAGACGCGCCGGCAGCTTTCAGCACGGCTCTGCGCGGCCGCGCCTGGACGGTTCAAATTGCCGGGCGGAAACCGCGCTCCATTCAATCTCGTCTCGCCGGTGCCTCCGGCGTGGTCGATGCCGTTGTCCAAGGAGAGCGCGTGCGTCTGGTTCTGGAAGAAGGGGCCGATCCTCGAATCGTGGGGGCTTCCGCTGGACTCGATGGCGTGGAATTCACTTCGGTGCCGCCTCGCTTCGAGGACGGATTCATCGACCTGCTGCGAAAGCGAATCGCGCCGGCGAACGGATCTCGGAGCTTGGAACGCTCGACTCTCGACGCCCCACCGATTCAAGACGCCTCCGCCCCTCGTTCGGAAAATCGCGCGGCGATCGAGGTGCATAATCTCGAACGGCGTTTTGGCGACTTTTACGCTGTCAAAAATCTGACGTTCTCGGTGGAGCGCGGCGAAGTGTTTGGCCTATTGGGTGCCAACGGCGCGGGGAAATCGACCACCTTTCGCATGTTGTGCGGGCTGTTGTCTCCCAGCGGCGGGTCGTTGAGCGTCGCCGGCGTGGATACGCGCAAAGCGGCGGCGGCGGCGCGGGCGCGATTAGGCTACATGTCGCAAAAGTTCTCGCTGTACGGCAATCTCAGCGTCGCGCAAAACCTGCATTTCTTCAGCAGCGCTTATGGGCTATCCGGTTCGCGCCGCGCTGCGCGGCTTGCCTGGGCGCTGGAACAGTTTCAACTTACCCCCTACGCCGACGCCTCCAGTTCCGAATTGCCCCTGGGCTACAAGCAGCGTCTGGCTCTGGCCTGCGCGCTGATGCACGAACCGGACATTCTTTTCCTGGACGAACCGACTTCCGGGGTCGATCCGCTGGCGCGGCGAGAGTTTTGGCAGCGCATCAACGAACTGGCGGAGCGCAGCGTGACCGTGTTGGTGACGACGCATTTCATGGAAGAAGCCGAGTATTGCGATCGGCTGGCCATCATGGCGAGCGGACAACTCTTGGCATTGGGATCTCCGTCCGACATCAAACGGCGAGCCGCGACCCCGCGATGCCCGGAACCGGACATGGAAGAAGCGTTCATTTACCTCATCGAGAACGACTCCAAGCGAGGAGCGGGGCCATGAGCAACGCCGCGGCGGCCCGACGATGGTGGACCGCGTGGGACGAGCGCACCATGCGCCTGCGCGCGTTGGTTCGCAAAGAGTTTCTGCAAATCTTACGCGATCCGAGTAGTATCGCTATTGCTTTTCTGCTTCCGGCGGTTCTCCTTCTGCTGTTCGGCTACGGCGTATCGTTGGACGCGGAGCATGTGCCGATCGCCGTGGTGGTGGACCGAGCGGATGCCGATGCAGCGGGGTTCACGGGGGCGCTCCAGCAATCGCGCTACTTTACGGTTTGGCCGATGTCCAGCATGGTCGAGGCCGAGAAAGCCATGCGCGAACGGCGGGTCGATGCCATCGTTTACCTTCGCGCGAACTTCGCCCGGCAGCGGCGCGGCGGCGGCGCGGCGATTCAAGTCCTCCTCAACGGCGTCGACGCCAACACCGCGCGATTGGTCTCCGGTTATCTGGAGGGAGCGTGGCAAAAATGGCTGCGGCAATCGACCCAAGGTGCCATCTCCACTTTCGATCCTCCCGTTCTCGTCCACGAGCGCGTCTGGTTCAATAGTGAGCTACGCAGTCGCAATTTCTTGGTTCCGGGATTGATCGCCATTATTATGACCCTGATCGGCGCGTTGCTGACGGCGCTCGTCATGGCCCGCGAATGGGAGCGCGGTACGATGGAGGCTCTGTTATCCACGCCGACGGCGGTGGCGGAAATCCTGTTGGGCAAGCTCATTCCCTATTTTTTGCTCGGAACCGGCGGAATGGCTTTGTCCGTCGTCATGGCCGTGTGGCTCTTTGAAGTACCGTTGCGCGGCTCGCCGATCTTGCTCTTCACCGCCTCGTCGCTGTTTTTGTTCGGTGCCCTGGGGATGGGCATGCTCATCTCGATTGTGGCCAAGAATCAGTTCGTGGCGGGACAGGTGGCCATCATCGTCACCTTCCTGCCCGCCTTTCTTTTGTCCGGTTTCCTGTTTGACATTGCCAGCATGCCCGCTTTCATCCGGGCGTTGACGCACATCCTTCCAGCGCGCTATTTCGTCGCCATCTTGCAGACGCTCTTTCTGGCCGGCAACGTCCGCTCCGTGCTGGTCCCTAACGGATTGGCGCTGCTCGGCATGGCAATCTTCTTTCTCGGACTGAGCCGCTGGAAATCGCGCAAAAGGCTCGAATAGGAGGAGAGCATGTGGCGGCGCATCCTCGCGTTGACGATTAAAGAGTTGCTGGCTCTGCTCAAGGATCGGCGCAGCCGCTTCGTCCTGATCGTCCCTCCTTTCGCGCAACTTTTGATCTTCGGTTTCGCCGCCAGCTTCGATCTAAACGACGTTGCCTATGCCGTTTATAACGAGGATCTGGGCGAGGATTCGCGCGCATTGTTGGCCGGCTTCGATGGCTCGCCGCACTTTCGCCTCGCCGCCGTATTGACCTCCGACGAACAGATCGCTCCGCTGATCGACAACAAGCAAGTGATGATGGTCGTACACGTCGGCCCGCGATTCAGCCGCGATTTGCGCGTCCGACGTCCCGCCGCCGTCCAGGTGATTGTGGACGGACGCGATTCGAACACGGCGTTGGTGGCTCTGGGTTACGCGCGCGGCATCGTGGATCGCTTCAGCGTCGAGTGGGCGGCTCGGCACGGATTGACGGCTCCCAATGCGCGCTTGGAAACGCGCGCTTGGTTCAATCCCAATCTGGAAAGCCGATGGTTCATCGTGCCGGGTATCATCGGCCTGCTCACTCAAGTCGTCTCGTTGCTCGTGACCTCGCTTTCGGTGGCGCGCGAGCGCGAGGAAGGAACATTCGATCAACTTCTGGTAACACCCTTTCATCCCGCCGAGATTCTCTTAGGCAAGGCACTTCCTGGTTTCGTCCTCGGCATGTTTGAGGCCAGCGGGATTCTCGCCATCGTGGTGTTCGCCTTTCAAGTGCCTCTGGTGGGAAGCCTGCTTACCCTTTATGTGGGCTTGGCTTTATTTTTGATCGCGTCCATCGGCGTGGGGTTGATGATCTCCTCGCTGTCGCTCACGCAACAACAGGGTCTCCTGGGCGCGTTCCTCTTTCTCGTTCCGTCCGTCATTCTGTCGGGCTTCGCCACTCCCATCGCCAACATGCCGCCTCTGTTACAAGAGATCACGCGCATCAATCCGTTGCGTTACTTTCTAGTTATTCTTCGCGGAGTCTTCTTGGAGGGTACGCCCTTCGAGTTGCTACTCGATCAGTTTTGGCCCTTGGCAGTCATCGGCGCGGTCAATCTCACCGTCGCCGCCTGGCTGTTTCGTCGTCGAATGGGCTAACTCGGCAATTGGCGTAAACGAAGTCGTTGGCTTTCGTGTGAAATTCCTGCGCCGCCGTCGCCCCTACAGCCGATAGAACCGTTAGATTTTGCCGCGCGATTTTTCTTGAGATTGGAGAGGCATGTCGCCGTTGCCTGCATGGGGTCGAGCGGTCTTGTTGGCACTCCCGCTGTGGAGCGCGGGTTGCGGCGGACTGCGCGAATGGTGGCACAATGGCTGGAAAGTCGGGCCGAACTACATTCAACCCCCGGTCGACTTGGCAGCTCAATGGCACGAGGGAGACGAACCACACCTTCAGGCCGCGCCCGTGGATCGTCCGGATTGGTGGACCGTTTTCGAGGATCCGGTTCTTTCGCGCCTCATCGAGAGCGCACACCGACAAAATCTGGATTTGAGAGCGGCAGGGACTCGCGTTCTCCAAACGCGTGCGCAGCGCGATCTGGTGGCCGGGAATCTCTTCCCACAATCGCAACAAGCGCTCGGAGCCTATGCCCACGCCCAGCTGAGCAAAAATCTCGGTCTGCCCCTCGGTCCCTACGTCAATCTGTGGGCTTCGGGACTGCCCGTTTCTTGGGAGATCGATTTCTGGGGGCGCTTTCGCCGCGCCCTCGAAGCCGCCGACGCCAACCACGATGCCGCCGCCGACGGCTACAACGATGCACTCGTCCTTCTTCTTGCCGACACGGCCGAAACCTATGTGCAAATCCGCGTCTTTCAAGAGCGCTTGCGCTACGCTCGTCGCAATGTGGAAATCCAGCGCGGCTCGCTCAAGCTGGCCGAAACCCGATTCAAGGAGGGGGCGACCACACAACTCGACGTGCGGCAAGCGCGCTCGAGCTTGAACCAGACCGAAGCGATCGTTCCCCCTTTGCAGACCGGATTGCGGCAAGCGAACAATCGCCTCTGTCTGCTCGTGGGCGTCCCCCCCAGCGATCTTCTCGCGGAATTGGGCGAGGCATCTGTCCCAGCCGCTCCCACTTCGGTGGCCGCCGGTATTCCCGCGGAGCTACTGCGGAGACGCCCCGATGTTCGCCGCGCCGAACGAGAGGCCGCCGCGCAGAGCGCGCAAATCGGCGTGGCCGCGTCCGACCTCTACCCGCGATTCGCGCTGTTCGGCTTCCTCGGCTACACCGCCGACGATTTCAAGGATATATTTGCCATGCGCAGCTTCACCGGACTTCTGCTGCCGAATTTCCAATGGCCCATCCTCAATTACGGACGCCTGAACAACAACATTCGCGTCCAAAGAGCGCGCTTTCAAGAAAAGGTGTTGAACTACCGACAGACGGTGTTGCGCTCGGCTCAAGAAGTCGAAAACGGTCTCGTGGCATTCTCCCAGGCATGGGATCAGGTCCGCCATCTCCAAGACAGTGTCGAAGACTCCGAAGCCGTCGTCGAATTGGCCCTGGTGCAATATCGAGAAGGGAACGTCGATTTTAACCGCGTCTACAACCTACAGGCCGTACTGACGACGCAGCAGGATCAACTCGCCGTGGCGCGAGGCAACATCGCGCTCCAACTCATCGCCACCTTCAAAGCCCTCGGAGGAGGTTGGGAGCTATTCCACGACCGTGCCTCCCTCGCCGACTGTCACTAGCGAGCGATTGCGTGTCGGGGCAAACGAGATGAAGCGGCACGGAGGATCTTGTATCTTGAAGGATACGAGTACATTCCCAGAACCGTTGGGAAAAACCTTCCTACCGAGAGCGAGGCGGCCCCATGCGCTGGCTGCAAACCGAATATCTCCTTAAAGGCGTTTACCTCGGCTTGATCCTCTACGCCGCACTTCAGCAAGCGACCGTGCCGCAACTTGGCTGGGAGGCGTTGGGCCGCGTCAATCTGTTGGCGTTGGCCGGTTTGGTTCTCGCGCTGTTTGGAGCGGGACTGGCCAAAGTGCGCGAAGGGTACGGCATCCGCGGTCGATTGTTGATCTTCATACTCTTTTTATTGCTCGAAAGTCCAACGATGGTCTACGCCGGCATCTTGGGCGGCACACTCGGCGGCATTGCTTGGGTGCATCAGCTTCTCGGCGAACAAGTGGAGCTGCAACAACTCTTCGTCCCGACGATCCTGGGAGGAGCGGCTGCCGGTCTTGCCTTCGGTTCGATGCGGCAAGTGCGCCATCGCCTCACGCGCATCGGTCTGATCTTGGGATTGGCGGCGGGGTTAGTCGGAGGACTGCTCTATTGGTTGGGACAATTCGGCGACCTGGCCCAGAGGCATCATCTGGCCGATCGAACCGTCTTCGCCGTGCAAATCCTCTTGAGCATGCCCTTCTTCTACCTGCTGACGTTTGCCGGACACGAAGAGGAATCCGAGATCGAAGTCGGCATCCTGTGCGCCAGTCTCGGCCTCGGTTTGGGCCTATTGACCAATGAATACGTTCAATATCGTTCGATCGCTTTCGTGCTGCCCCTGATTGTGTATTTCGGTTATACGACCAAGGTATTGCCGGGCCTCCGCGTCCTCAAACATGCCTTTCGCGGTCTCAGCCACGCGCGCGAGGGACGCCATCGTCGCGCCCTGTTGTCCTTCCGCCGCGCCCTGCAACTCGATCCGAACAATCGACTAGCCCGCGATGGCTTCTGGGACGTGCATCGCTCGCTCGATCTCAATCAGTTGGCCAACGATCCGCAGACGCTGGCTTTGGTCGATCTCGATTTGTGCCTCCAGCGCGCCGGTTCGCTGCTGCTCCAAGCGGGGCCGACGACCGTGCAACTCGACGAATCCCAGCGGTTATTGGACCTCGTCTTGCGTTTGCAACCCAACCTGCGCCCCGCCGTCGAATACTGGCGCGCGGTGGCCGACACGCACCAGCGCCATCTCGACGAGGCCGCCGAGGAACTCGAACACATTCTTGACCCGTCGCATTTTGGACCGAATAATCCACAACGTCAGGCGATCTTACTGTCCGCCTGGCAACTGGCTCTGCTGTTGCACGACGACCTGCGACGGCGCGTCGGCCAGCCGCAACTCGCCTTGCCCGGAAGGCGGATGGAGGCGATTGCCGCCGTCGAACGCCACCTGGCCGAGAATCCCAACGATCCGACGATCTGGGGTCTTAAAAGGCTTCTGTACCAAGATGCGACTGAGGCGGAATACGACGCTTTCGCCGGCGCGGGGATTGCCGCTGCGCACTTCGATCACGAATACGTTCAACAACTCGGGCTCGCACTCATCGACAACGACGCCAGCTGGCAACGCGGCGGCGAATATCTGCGCATGGCCGCGCGCGGTCTACCTACCTTGGGACCGACGCTCTTCGTCCAGATCGCGCAAGCGCACCAGCGCGCCGGACACCTCGACGCAGCGCGCCACCACTACGAGTTAGCCAAGCGCGCCGGCGTGGCCATCGGACAAGGCAATCTCGCCGACGCCGAGCGCCGTGCGTACTTTGGAACGGTCAAACTCTTGGCCGAGGATGCCCAGGCGCGCGGCGACCTCGACGCCGCTATCGAGAATTACCATCTCTTCGCCGAGTCCGAGCGCTCTGGGCTAGAGACCTTGCGAACCTTGGCCGACCTCTACGAGAAAAAGGGCGATGCTTTGTCCGCCATGCGCGTCACCGATCGAGCCTTGGCAGCCTACAATCCCAAGGACAAGGACTTTCTCGAACGCAAGGATCGCTATTACTATTCGGTCATGCCCGATCGGATTCGGGCCGCTCTGGATTCGGTGCGGCCGTGGTTCGATTTCCAGTATTGCGTCCGCAAGTCCCGCTCGATCCTCGACGCGCGCCACACCGACGTGGAATGGCTGGACGTGGCCCACCACCTTATTCACCTTGCACTCGTCGTGCAGCCCGACAGCCGCGAGGCGAAGGTGACGCTGGCCAAGATTCTGTTGCGCTACGGCGAACGCGATCGAGCCATTGCCGCCCTCGAAGAGGTGCGCACTCCCAAGCCGGAAAAGTTCGCCAGCGGCGAGGACGAGGATGCCTGGTTTCAAAGCTGTCAGTTGTTGAGCGATCTCTATCTGGAAACGAACCGGCCCGATTTGGCTCTGCCGTGTCTGATCGAGTTTCGGCAGAGTTCCAAGAGTGGAGCGCGAACGCTGTACAAGATGGGACAGGCTTACGAACAACTCGGCGACCGCGTTCGAGCGGCAAAGTGCTACAAACAAGTGACGGCCTACGAGAGCAATCCGCTGGCACCGGATGCCGAGGATGCCTTGCAGCGATTGCAGGAGCAAGCGTGAACGCTTTCGCGCCGCGACGGCGTTGCAAGGCTCGACGCCTCGCAACGCCGTCGTGGGAGGGCGGCCAGCCGATTATCGGGGCAAACCCTGAACCTTCTCGGCTTCTTCGACCCCGATGAGCCCATCGCCGTCTGTGTCGAGCTTGCGAAATAGCTCTTCGCCGAAGAGAAACTCTTTGCGCGAGACATCGCCGTCGCGGTTGCGATCCATTTTACGGAACCAGAGAGGGCCGCGCATCGTCTTCGGCTCGTCGCTTTCCCCGCCCATCAAACTGGAGATGACAATCGCTTCTTGATAGCCGGAGGCTCGTCTCGTCGAGCCGCGCCGGATCGAGACGCGATGGCTTTCGGGGATGTCAGCGCGGCGCAGAAATCCTTTGTGCTCACGGTCGAGTTGAGCCAACAGTTTCGGCGTCCGCTTGATCTCGCGCAAGCTCAAGCGGCCGTCGCGGTTGGTGTCGAGCAGATCGAACAACCCGCGACTTTGATCGCTGAAAACCAGCGTGGCGCAGCCGTTGGACGCACGCTTCCGCATCTCAAGCATGGCATCGAAGTAGTCCAAGATCTCCTTCTCGTACAGCTTGCCGTCGCCATCGCGGTCCATCTGTTTGAAGGAGCCGCCCAAAGGAAAGTTTTTGGCTTCCGGCTCGTCGAGGTAGCCATTGTTGTCCTTGTCTGCTTGCTTGAACTGTATCTTGAGCTGTGGCTTGACGAACGTAACGAGCATATCGGTGCGATTTTTCTCCTCTCCGCGCCGCAATTCGAGGCGCGACGCGGCGAGATCGAGTATGCCTACTTCGTCGTCGATGCGGAACTTAGCGGCCAGCGCGGCCGGCTTGCCCGACACAGCTTCGAGAGCCAACGGCTTGTCGTCTTTGCCGTCGAGAGAAACGGTCAAACACAAATCGGGATCGCGGCGGACGAATGCCTCCAACTCTTTGTCGTCGAGTGCGCCGTCTCTATCGGCATCGAGTCGAGCAAACGTCTCCGCGTCGAAAGGTATTTGCTTGCGCGTCCACTTCTTAGGCGGCTCTTTTTTGTCTTCTTTTAGGGGTTGCTTCGCCTTCGATTTCGGTTCGACCTTGGCTTCCGTCTTTTGCAGCGGCCTCGTACCCTCCTTGAGCGAGGACGCAGGAGCCTTGTCGAACGGTTTCGCCTCGGTCTTTTTGGCGCTCGGATGGTAGCGTTCGCTCATGCGGATCGCTAAGTTCGGCGGTGCCTGTCCGGATACTGGAATCGGTATCAATAAGGGACTGGTCGTCGCAGCGGCTTTTGGAGCGAAGGACATCATCATCGTCATCGCAGACGGCTTCGATTTGTCCTTAGGTTTTTCCTCTGGAACGACTTCGCGGGCAGTGAGGATCTCGTCTTCGTTCTCGTCGCGCGCCAGCAGTAGCGACGCAGCGGCATCCAACTCTTCTGGCGTCAGTTTGCCGTCTTTGTCGGCGTCGATCCAATTGAATATGGCCTGGCTCACCTGATTCACGCTCGGTTCGGGCTTCGATCCGCTGAAGGCGAAAACAATCGTGTCCATCCCCGCGTTCGGCATATCGTCGAATTGGAACTGAAAGGGTGTCATGCCGTTACTGCGATAGTAGGCCGACAACTCGGCGAGCGACGTCTTGCCGTCCTTGTTCGCGTCGAAATCCTTCATCGAGAGGGAAGTCTTTGTGGAACCGTACATGGTACCGTCGTTGGAACCTCCCGTCAGTTGATCCACGTGCGGCGCTCGCTCGACTTCTTGCTCGCTCAGCACGCCGTCGCCGTCGCGATCGAGCGAGGTAAAAAGATACTTCATGAAATCGCCCCACGCGGAGGCGAGCGGCTTGCCTTCGACACGGACGCGCAAACGCAAGAGGATCGGTCTCGACCGGGCGAGAAAGACGAAGTCTTGCACGTTTTCCCTCTCCCCCCCACCCCCCCCTTCTCTGAGTAGGGGGGGAGAGGGGGGCCGCTTGCTCCCCTCACCCGCTTGGGAGAGAGGGACCGGGGATGAAGGGGCAGGAATCTCATCGGCAATCAGCCAACTCGTTAGCAATACGAAAGCGAGAGCAGTAAGCGAACGGAGCGGATAGCGGTTCATGCGAGTGCCTCCGTGATGGGTTTGGCGGACGGATCGGCGATGCGAATGGGACGGCCGACGTTGGAACGATTTTGTTTCTTGATGTCGATGCCCAAGGCGACGGCTAGGGTGGCCAAGAAGTCTTGAACGCCCACGGGTCGGTCGATCACCTCCATGCCGTCGGAACTGGTTTTGCCGACGACCTGCCCCCCTTTGACGCCTCCACCGGCCAGCACGGTGGTCCACGAGTTCGCCCAGTGATCGCGGCCGTTATTGCCGTTAATCTTCGGCGTGCGGCCGAACTCGCCCATCCACACAATCGTCGTGGTTTCCAACATGCCGCGTTGTTTCAGGTCGTGCATCAGGGTGGCCCAGGCCGGATCGAGAACCTGACTCAGTTTTTTCACGTTGTCAAAGTTCTCGACATGCGTATCCCAGCCGAGCGACAAGTTGCCCAGGTTGCCGAGAGTCACTTCGATGAACGGTACGCCGCGCTCGACGAGTCGCCTTGCCAAGAGACAGCCCTGCCCGAACAGATTGCGGCCATAGGCGTCGCGCAGCTTCTTCGGCTCCTCGTCGAGATCGAACGCCTTGACGGCGCTCGAGTGCATCAGTTTCACGGCGCGCTCGTAGGCGCTGCGCTGACTCAAAGAGGGAATGGCCGAGCGCTTTTGTAAGAAATCGTTTTGCATGTCGCGGAGCAGTTCGAGGCGCGCGGTTTCGCGTTCGGCGCTGACCCCTTCGGGCCGAGCGATGTCTTGTACTTTTAGCCCCTCTTCATAATTGGTTTCGCGTCCGGGTATGGGGATGAGGCTCTGTTGATTCTCGCCGACGACCAAAGGGGCATATTGAGGTCCGAGAAATCCTGGATTGTACGCTGCCGGGCTGAAGAACCGATACGGCGCGACGCTGACGAAACTCGGCAGCTCGGCACTCGGCTGTTCCATTTCTTTGGAGAGCAGCGAGCCGAGCGTCGGATAGTGAACCGGGCCTCCCGGAACGTAGCCGGTGCGCAAATAGTAGGTGGCGCGTCCGTGATCGGCCTCCTTGGTCCGCATCGAGCGGATGAGGACCATGTCGTTCATGTGCCGAGAGAGCCGAGGCAGGTGTTCGCTGATCTTGATGCCGGGGACATTGGTGGCGATTTCCTTGTAAGGACCGCCATTCAGTTGGCCGGGCTTCAGGTCGAAGGTGTCGAGTTGACTGGGGCCGCCGTTCATCCACAAAAGGATGCACGAGCGTTTACGTTCGGGAGAGGCGGAAGCGGCCAGGTTTTCCAGCCAGCCGGACATCGAAGCGCCGAATGCGCCCATCGTCGAAAGTCTCAACCAATCGCGGCGCGAGAATCGGGACATGAGAAGTTCTCCGTTTGTTCGACCGCGGGCCCGAAGCGAGTGCGAAGCCGTCTCTCGCTCTCCTTCAGGCCGCATCGGAATGCCGTTAATGATTCACGATGAATTCGGGGCTATTGAGCAACGCCCAAAACAGATCGGCAAAGGCTTCGTTGCTCGCTCTCTTGCGGACGAACTGGACCGCGCGGCTCAACTCCCTCGCTTCCGGTTTGCGCGACAGGGATGCGAGGTAGAGCGTTTCGATACGTTGTTCGTTGCCGAGGAATGGAGCATCGACCACGGCGGCAAGCGTCTCGCTGCGTTCGAGCGAGGTGGCGGCGACAATCATCTTTCCGTTCATCAGAGACAACGCCTGCAAAATGGAGGTTTCCGTCTCAGTCGTGCGCTCCGGCTGATTGGCGAAGCGAGTCAGAAAATCGGCGCGGGCCGAGCGATTGTTGCCCAACAGGCCGCTCAAGATATTGTCGCTCCCGCCGGAATCGCGGAACCCGGTCGCCATGGCCACGCTATCGAACAGTTGCTCCGCCGTCAGTCCGCGCAACTGCATGCGCGCGAACAGCGCGCGATCTTCCGGGCCAGTGGAAGTGGAAGCGCTCGTGAGCTGATAGGTTTGCGATGCGGTGATGGTGCGAAGGAGGAACTTCACGTCAAAATGATGGGCGGCGAACTCGCGGGCCAAGAGGTCGAGCAGTTCGGGATGGCTGGCAAGATGATCGCCGCCGACCATCTCATCGACGGGGTCGATCAAACCCGCGCCGAAAAAGTACGCCCAGACGCGATTGACCGCAGCGCGCGCAAAGTAGGGGTTGTTCGGCCCGGTCATCCACTCGGCCAACGTGGTTCGACCGTTGGCCTCCGGCTTCCACGCCGGCTCGGAGCCGTCGAGGAACCGCGCCCGCGCGACGCGCTCGGTCCCTGGGATTTTCAGCTCTCTTTTGTTCTTTTCTTCTTTCTCCGGCAAGATGAAATCCATCGTCCGCTTCGATTTGACGCCGGCGAAAAAGGCAGCATAGCTCCAGAACTGTTCGCGCTTCCACGATGCGAAGGGGTGATCGTGGCATTGAGCGCACTCGACGTTGATGCCGAGAAATACGCGCGCCGTGCCGGCGGCGAGGTTCTCCGGCTTGAACTCTTTGGCGGCGTAATAGGGCATCGGAGAGCCGGAGCCGTTGCCGACAAATAAGTCGATCTCCGATCCGCCCTCAATGGGGTAGGCGATCAACTCGCGCGCCATCTCATCGTACTTGGCATTGCGGACGAGCATCTCTTTGAGCCAGGCTTCGAAGCCGCCCTGTTGGAGCTTCACCTGGAAATTGTTGCCCGCCTCCGGTAAGAGCCACGTCCGCCACACATTGGTAAAATGGGCAACATAGCGAGAACCGGCAAGGAGTGTCTCAACGAGCCGCGCCCGCTTGTCTGCGCGCTTGTCGCCGAGGAATGTCCTCGCTTCTTCAACGGAAGGAATGCGTCCCGTCAGATCGAGATAAGAGCGGCGAAGGAACTCGGCATCGCTGGCGCGATCGACCGGTGCGGTCGCGGTTTCGCGCCAACGCCGCGCGATGTGGCGGTCGATCTCGTCGGCGAGCTTTTGCGCGTCGCTGCCATATGCCGAATCGCCAAGGATCAAGAATGGGAATACCACTGCCAGAATCGCCGAAAGTCGAACGACCATCGAGGCGTCCTCCTTGGGTTGTCCGCACTGGACAGAGGGTCCAGACGGCCGTGTCGGTGGAAGATTGGGATTCTCAAGCCCCGCTATCTTACTCGTACCCCGCTTTTTTGCCAAATGTTTCATGGTGCAGTGAGGCACTCGGGAACCGAGGAACCCGGCTCCTCGCGCTGCCGATTCGCCGGGTATCTGCCCTTGTCCGTGTCGAGAGGGGTCGTTATAGGACGGGTCGGAGGTCGGCTCTGAAATCGTCGTCCTTGACGGCTTCGCGCGCCTGGGTTATCGTAAAAAATGTCCCATGAAGACGGATGTTTGAAACGCGAACCTTGAGGGAGCGATGACCGAGGCCGACAAGACGACTTTTCGAGATACTCTGCTGGCGTTGCGCCATCGCCTGACGGGCGAGGTTTCGCATCTCGCCGACGAGGCTCTGCGAGGACGAGGCGGCGAGGCGAGCGGCAGCCTGTCCAATGCGCCGTTGCATTTAGCCGACCTGGGTACCGACAACGCCGAACAGGACTTCACCCTCAAACTCCTGGAGAATCAGGAGCAGGCGTTGACGGAGATTAACGAAGCGCTCGAGCGTCTTCGTCTCGGCACGTTTGGCCGGTGCGAAGAGTGCGGGGCGGCGATTCCCAAGGGGCGTTTGCAGGCCTTGCCTTACACGCGCCACTGCGTCGATTGTGCCCGAAAGGTTCAACAAAGCTTGTGAAGGGTTCTATGCCGGATCGCACCTATCGCACACTGTTGTGGATTCTGGCCCTGATGGGGCTGGGTCTGGATCAAGCCAGTAAATACGGCGTCTTCTCGTGGTTGGGCGACAAGCCGGATCACGAACACATCGTATTCCGGACGGACAAAGGCGGCTTTCAATTGGTCGCTCAGTTCGAGCGCGACGAGTACGGCATGGAGCGAGTTGAGAACGGCAGCCGCGTCCCGCACGTCAATCAAGGTGCCTTGTTCGGTTTTCTGCGCGATCACAAGTCGTTGGCCAACGGCGGGTTCGCGGTCATCAGTCTGCTGGCCGCCTTCGCCATCGTCTATTGGAGCCGGTTCGACAGCACGGCCCGCGACGCCTGGCTGTGTTCCGCGCTCGGCCTGATCTTGGCCGGCACCCTCGGCAATTTCTACGACCGCGTCGCCTTCAACGGCGTCCGCGACTTCCTGCACTGGAACTATTACTTCGATTGGCCGGTCTTTAATATCGCCGATTGCTGTCTGGTATGCGGCGCGGGCCTGCTGCTGGTGCAAGCGTTTGTAGCACAGCCGGCCAAAGACGAAGCGAAAGTCGAGGTCGCGTCCGTGCCCATCTCGCGCACGGCGGAGTTGAGCGCCGCGCCAAAGGGCTAACGAGTTCTGGTTAGCCGCGACGCGAAGCGCGGGGGATGTCCCTCAAGCTCCCCGTCGCGGCGAAACGACATATCTTTCACGGCGCTAAATGCGGACGCAGCAAGTCCGGCCCGTGTTCCTTCAATAAAAACTCGAAAATCTGTCGATCCGTCTTGCCCTTGTCGATCTGCTCGGCGAGGGTTTTACGCATGTGGCGCGGCATGCCGCAGCCGTTAGGATTGCAACTCGCCAGCGTGTAGAAATGCCCGGTACACACATCGCCGGCCACGCCGCACGAACAGTAAATGCTCGCCAAAAACCAGTCGATGCGCTCTTCTTTGCCGCGCAGACGATCCAGATCCGGCGGCAGTTGCGCTTCGTCCACTTCTTTCGCCGGCGGCGGCCTCTTCAAATGGATGCGCTGGCCGAGCCGCAGTTCCGTCTGATCGAAGCTATTGACCACGAGGCGTAGTTGCGTTCGTTCGCGCCACGGCTTCACTTCCTTGACCACCGCGGCGATGGGCGGCTCGGCGCGGAGACTCACTTTGTCGCCGAGTTTTAGCGAACGTCCCCAGCGCATCGCTTCGTGATCGAGCATAAACTCCATTTCGCCGCTGAAACGGTGCAAAAACGTTACCGTACCCGGCAAGCCTTCGTCTTTCCAAATGTTCCGCAGCCGTTCGATCTGTTCGCGGCGAAGCGACTCGAATGCGTCTGCATCGACGGCGCGGCGCACTTTGTCGCTACTCGATTGCACATAAATCGAATGGCCGACGGGCAGAAAGGCGAAATCTTTTGGAATGACGAGAGTGCGCTCTTTCTTCGCTCCCTTGATGGTGATGCTCTGCACGCGGGCGCTGACGAGGGTGACGCCCTGGCCGTGGATGTCTTGTTCGCTCATCTCATCGGCGAGCATGGCCACGGCCACGGCCTGTTTCTTGCGGTCGGTCTGGAACCACACCCAAACGCGATCGCCGAGGGTGAATTGATCGAGCCGTCCCCACCAGCCGTGAACCTTGATCTCGGCATCATCGGCGACCGGCCAAACCTTCGCCAACTTCTCGCCCTCAATCAACAACGTGACGCGCCGCCGCGCGACATCGACGGCCTTGAGCGTGGCGAAATGTTTCGGCACCGAGCGCAGAAACTCGGCGGTCCCGGCGACTTCGACGATCTTGTCGTTGACGCGCTTGTGTTCTTCGTTTTTCGGATACGCTTTCGTGTCGGCGTCGGCGGCGACAAGCGGCGCGTGTGCAAGGGCGATCAGAATAAAGCACATGAGGAGTCGGTAAATCGACATAATGACGTTCTCTTCTAAATCGAGGGCGAAGGAGAGGGATTGGTTCGTTGGGACAGATCGATCTCCATCTGGCGCATGGCGTCAACTATCCACTCGTCTTCCACATCCCAGAGCGTTTGGTCCCACGGTCCAGCGGCCATAAATCTCCAACAGTGGGGAGCGATCCGAATGCCGCCAGCGATTTCTCGGCCAACTCGCGATTGGCTTCGAGAACCAAGGCGACGGCCTCGCGGAGATTCTCTCGTGCTTCCTCCAACGTATCCCCTTGGCTATTCGCCCCCGGAAGCTCTTCGACAAAAGCGATGTAGCCTTCCGGAACCTGCATGAAGATAGCGGTTAGTTGCCTGTTACATCTCCCTTCCAGGCGGCATCTTTTTGCCCACTATTCGATGACGAACTCAACCGCGGCTCCATCGGGCAGGCTCTGGAGCTTCTGGTGGATCGGTCCCCAAATCCGGAAATGCGTCACAACATCGCGCACCCAAAAGTTGTCTTGCCGATACTCTCCACCAAGTATTGGGAGCAGCAGGTAGCAATAGCACTCCTGCGGCCCCAAAATCAAACCGGCTGCGCGAAGTTGATCTACCAAAACTTCGCCGAACCACAAGGCCGCATTCTCAGAGATCTCTAGTAGCGTTCGGAACTCTGCGGCATGGTGCGCTACCTCTCGCAGTTCGCCGACGCCGACGTCTAGCCACCACACTTGGCCTTCCGGGCCTTGCAAAAACAGATCGCCGAGAGCGGTCGCGAACCAGGGTTGCAAGGAATCGTACAGCAACCAGCGCCAGGTCGCCACAAGGCTCCCCAGGTCGATACCATCCAAAGGGACAAGCAGGTCGTCGCGAATATCCAACTTCGACATGCCAATTCCTTTCGCTGCACATCCCGCGAATGCGCAGTCTCACACCGGCTCGCAATCGGACTCGATCGCATAGCGGCCGAGCTGAATTATGGCGTCTCCTCGATCCGTCCAACGGCGTTGCGGAGGCCAACAGCGCGGATGGATCTCTGACGCTGCTCTTCGTCAAGAAGTTGCCGGACGGCCTCGTACTGCGACACCGCAACGAGGTAATACGCCGAGTAATTGCGCGGGTCGATGACGCGGAGCGGTTGCTCGCTTCCCACGTCCAAGGCTTGTTGCTGTTGCTCGTTTAACTCAATGCTCATGGTTCACCTCCTCACGAACTATTGTAGCTGCTGTGCCTCTGCCGCCGAACGATATAAGAGGCGAACTGCTACAGGCCGCTATCCGAAAGCAGCGCCTTTCGCAGCAGTGCGCTCAGTAACAGTATGTGAAGAGGGAATACCGAGGCTGTTCCTGTACCGGCAGTCGCCCGCCGGCGATGGTTCCCGCGAACCACCCAGACCTCGGAACCGGAATCGCAAAAGACTGCCGGAGCCGTGCCTGTTTCCTCATGCCCCCGGCGGTGGAGCTGTGGCTTCGATCTCGCGGAGCAAGGCCGCGTCGATGACGATCGGCGTCTGGTGTTTGGCCAACCGCCCGGCCAGCCGATTTTTGAGCTTGAGCGCTCGTGCCAGAGTGATTTCCACACGCTCCGCCATTGAGAAGTCCTCTCGGAAACAAAATGCGGAATCATTCAACGATTCCGGCTTTCTTTCTTCGCGCCGCTCCGCTTGGTTCGCCGGTTTTTCGTTTTCGTCGCTTCGAGGAAACACCGCAAGGAAGCGAGAACTTCATTCGCGCCGGAGTCGGAGGCAATTTGGCTGCAGGGGACACTCATGCGCTCTTCGAGCCAGAGGATGGGGTCGTCCCCTGTTGCGGTCAACGCATCGTGTAACTCTTTGCGAATGACGCTGAGTTTTTTTGGACCGATCATAACAGGGTCTCCAAATCAAGCTACTCGTTTTTCCGCCGCAGCGCGCCGAAATCCAGGCGAACGCCTAATAAAATCGACAAGGGTTAACGGATACTCGCAGACCGTAAAGCGGTTATTTTACTGGGAGAGGAAACGGTGTCGGCTACGGTTCGTTTATGCCCAAGTCACGGCAGATTTTCCGCGCGAGAAAATCGTTGAGTTCCCGGTGTCGGGGCACTGCGGAGGTCTGATTGTTCGCCGGATTCAAATAGACGCTATGCTTTCCTCGGTCGCGGAGCAAACGGCATCCCATCGCTTCGAGGTGCCGGATCAAGTCTATCCGTTTCATGGCGTGGCCACGTCGAAAGGTTCACGAATCACCGTTTGGCCCGCCAGCGCTTCTTCGGTCAATTCGCGGTTGGCTTCGAGAACCAAAGCGACGGCCTCGCGGAGATTCTCCCGTGCTTCTTCCAGTGTATTTCCCTGGGTGTTCGCCCCCGGAAGCTCTTCGACGAAGGCGATGTAGCCTTCTGGAACCTGCATGAAAACGGCGGTTAGTTGCATTTCTTTTCTCTCCATAAAATTCGTCAAGCAATCTCCTCGTCGGTTTTGCTGTTGTTGAGTGAGGCAAACTCGGCAGCGTAGTCTGCATCCCGAAACTCATAGTCAACGGATTCCGAGAATGCGGTCAAATCAATCGGAGTTGGAAAAATCGTCTCCCACACGATCAGAGGCAGCAAGCACAACATGGCGATCCCCGTGGCAATCCAGCGCTTGAATGGGCCATGATACTCCGCGAGCAGGTAGGCAGCGACGGCTATGCCTATCCCAGCAAAGCCCCAAGTGATGATTCGCCGCATCCACTTCTGCCGGCTTATTTGGACGCGACAAGAAGAGCAAGCGGGAACATCAATGCAAAATCGGCTGCCGGACATCAACAAGATAACCGTCCACCAACCAAGGGCATGAGTACAAACTTGGATATTCTCCCCTGGTTGGGGTTGGCCGCAAGCGACGCACCGATCCGGAAAGATGGGCATCTGAGATTTCGGCAGATTGACATCGGTACTCAACGGCATGGTTCTACCCGAAGACTTTCGCCTTGAGGTCTGCATGGGAACAACTGCTATAATCAACGACAGTTGATAGAGCGTCAAGAGTTTTTCAGGCGAGCGAGGAGAATGCCTTGTTCGCGGGCTGATGGAGTGAGTAATCGTGGCGCTTGCACGTTTCGTTGTGGGCATCGACTTGGGAACCACCAACAGCGCTCTCGCTTACGTCGATACCGGCGTCGGCGAAGAGGAGGACGTTCGCCCCACGCATCTGTTCGTTCCGCAAGTAGTGCAGCCGGGCAGCGTCGAGGATAAGCCCCTTCTGCCCTCGTATTTGTATCTTCCTGGTCCGAACGAACTACCAGCCGGCAGTCTACGTTTGCCGTGGGACGCCAACCGCGATTTCGCCGCCGGCGAGTTCGCGCGTCAGCAGGGCGGCGTTGTGCCGACGCGCGTTGTCGCCTCGGCCAAGTCGTGGCTGTGTCATCCCGGCATCGACCGCAAAGCCGCCGTGCTGCCGTGGAAGGCACCGGATAACGGACGCCGCGTGTCGCCATTGGAAGCCGCCACGCTGTACCTCAAACATCTCGCCGAGGCATGGAATCACAAGATCGCCAAGGATCGACCGGAAAATCGCTTGGAGCATCAGGACATCATTCTGACGGTGCCGGCTTCGTTCGACGCCGTGGCGCGCGAGCTAACCGTCGAGGCCGCCCGCGCCGTCGGCTTCGAGAACGTCACGCTGTTGGAGGAGCCGCAAGCCGCGTTTTACGCCTGGATCGATGCCAACGGCGACAAATGGCGCAAGCAAGTCGATGTCGGCGACACCGTTCTCGTCTGCGATGTCGGCGGCGGCACGACGGATTTAACGCTCATTGCCGTGAGCGAAGACGCCGGTCAGTTGGCGCTGACGCGCGTGGCTGTCGGCGATCACATCCTTCTCGGCGGCGACAACATGGACTTGGCCCTGGCCCATGCGGTGGCCCAATCGTTCGCCGCGCGCAACATCAAGCTCGACGCCGGACAAATGCTGATGTTGTGGCACAGTTGCCGCGCCGCCAAGGAACGCCTCTTTAGCGATCCGAGTCTGGCCAGCGCTCCGGTGACGGTGCTGGGTCGCGGGAGCAAGGTGATCGCCGGGACACTCAAAGGCGATCTGACGCGCGAGCAAGTCGAGCGCGTGCTGATCGACGGTTTCTTCCCGGAGGTCGCCGTCACCGAGGAGCCGAAACGCCAGCGCGGCGTCGGTTTGCAAGAGTTGGGGCTGCCCTATGCCAGCGATCCTGCCGTGACGAAGCATCTCGCCGCGTTCCTGCATCGCCAATCCGATGCGATTCTCGCCTCTCCCTCTCCCCACGAGGGGGGAGAGGGAAGGGTGAGGGGGGGAGGCCGGGGCAAAAAGAAAGTCAGCGGCTTGACGGCGATCTTGTTCAACGGCGGCGTATTCAAAGCCGAACCGCTGCGTGAGCGCCTCGTATCCACGCTCAACAAGTGGGGCCACGCCGTCAAAGTGCTGCCCAACGACGATCTCGATTTAGCCGTGGCGCGCGGCGCAGCCTACTATGGTTTGGTTCGTCGCGGCCGGGGTGTGCGTATCCGCGGCGGGGCGGCGCGCGTTTACTATGTCGGCGTGGAGACGGCTCTGCCGGCCGTTCCCGGCGCGCCGCCGCCGCTGAAGGCGCTGTGCGTCGTTCCCTTCGGCATGGAGGAAGGCACCGAGATGGACGTGCCCGGTCAGGAATTCGGACTCATCGTCGGTTCGCCCGCCGAGTTTCGCTTTCTCGGCTCGACGGTTCGGCGCTCCGACACGGTCGGCACAATGGTCGAAGAATGGGAAGGCCAGATCGAGGAACTAAGCCCCTTGGCAACGACGCTCGAAGCGCCGAGCAAGGAAGGGCAAATGGTGCCGGTCCATCTGCACAGCAAGATGACGGAAATAGGCACTCTGGAATTGTGGTGTCTCAGCCGCGATGGCAAGCAACGCTGGAAGCTCGAATTCAACGTCCGCGAACAACCGGAGTGATAACGCGAAAATGCGTCCGTCGGAGAGATGAATGTGGAATGGAGCGAACGGCTGTTGCATCGGCTGGTTGCGTAGTTCTTCCGCAGGCACGATGACTTCGTTTGCAAAGTGCGTAAGCGACGGCCGCTTCTCCGTCGCTTACGCTTCCGGCTCTGAAGGGAAATTCCCGTCGCTTTAGATCAGCGCCTTCCTGCCGGGGATAGCGACCGGCGTTACGGGCAGGCTCATGTCCATCGTCAGGTTTTGCGGCATGGTGTCTTCGGTCGAGTTGAGGGCCTGCTCCCAGCTGACTTCCTTGCCGGTGTAGGCCGACATACGGCCCATGATGGCCGTCAGCGTACTCTCTGCCACCTGTTTCAACTCGTTCAGCGGCTTGCCAGAGCGGATGCTTTCGATGAGGTCGGTGTGTTCTTGCACATAGGCATTCCGGCCGTTATTCCGAGTGACGCGCTTGCCGTTGATACTGTAGGCGTTGACGTGGCACATGCCCTTGGTGCCGACGAGGTGTTCGCCGACTTCGTTGGCGCAGTTGCTGATTTGCCGGCACATGCTCAGCGTGTGAACGCCCTTAGGATACTTGTAGTCGATGGCGAAGAAGTCGAAGATGTGGCCGAAGCGAGGATCGGTGCGAGTACGGTAGCCCATGCCGACGGCGCTTTCGGGATGCGTGCCGAAGGCCCAGTTCATAACATCGAGATTGTGAATGTGTTGTTCGACGATGTGATCGCCGCACAGCCAAGTATAGTTGTACCAGTTCCAAATTTGCTTGGCGACATCGGATTTCATTTCCGGCTTGGGATCGCGCGCCCACAAGATGCCCTGGTTCCAGTAGAATTGTCCGCCGACGAGATCGCCGATCGCTCCGTCGTGAATGCGTTTGATCGTTTCGATATAGGGGAGTTGATGGCGGCGTTGCGTACCGGCCGCGATGTGCAATCCCTTCTTCTTGGCATCTTCGTAGGCTTCGAGAACCTTGCGGATGCCGGGACCATCGACACCGACCGGCTTCTCGGTAAAGATGTTCTTGCCCGCGGCAACGGCGGCTTGCAAGTGAATGGGACGGAAGCCCGGCGAGGTGGCCAAAATGACGTAGTTGATGCCGCTGTCGAGAACCTGCTTGTAGGCGTCCAATCCGCTAAAGCAACGACCTTCCACGTCCACGGAGTTGCCAAGTTCCTTGATTTCTTTACGCTCGGCCGCGTTTTTCAGTCGATTGCGCGCGCCGTCGGCCTGAAACTGGAAGACATCGCCGAGGGCATGGATAGTTACGCCTCTGGCGGAATGAAGCACATCGTCCGCCGCGCCGCTGCCGCGTCCGCCGCAGCCGATGACACCGACTTTGATGACATCGCTACCGGCCGCATGAACGGTCGGTACGGTCAGCTGCGCGGCCACGGCGGCACCCGCCGCCACGGCCGTTGTTTTCAGGAATTCGCGCCGCGAAGCGCTGCTACCGAGATTGGTCCTGTCGCTCATGATCTGCGTCTCCTGGTGCCTTGGGATCGATCCTCACGCGCCTGCACCATGTTGAACGCGCGAGAAATGGGAAACCGTAAGCGATTATCAACTTCGGTTAGACGCGACGTGCAGACGAGCGCGTTGCTCTCGCGCTCCGCTGCGCGTCGCGGCTAGCCGGCTAACGTACTTCCTTAGTCGTCCGAACTCTGACGAGTTATGTGCGAGCGAAACTCTTTCAAATTGTCCTGTTCCTCGACGGCACGCACAACTCGAAAGCCGACAAAATCGGCGTCGGTCATCCACCAGATGCTCTGCGGTCGCTGCGGATCTTGACGCAGCCAATCGCGTTCGGAGGCGAGCCGGGCCGCGCTGCGGCAGTCTTTGGTTTCGTCGCCCCACGAGCCGCCTCGCGCCACGTTGGGATAGCGCACCTCGTTGGGAATCAGCACCGGCCACAACGCCGGCTTCTTCTTGGCAAACTCGGCGTAAGCGTCTTTCTTGTAGCGGTCGATGCACCACTCGGCGACATTGCCGTACATATCGTGGAGCCCCCAAGGGTTCGGCTTCTTGCCGGCTACTTTGTGCGTCTTTTCATCCGAATTATCCGCGAACCAGGCATAATCGCCCAGCTTCTTCGGATCGTCGCCGAAGGAGTAGGCGGTCTTGGTTCCGGCGCGGCAGGCATATTCCCACTCGGCCTCGGTGGGTAGGCGATAGTGCTTGCCGGTCTTCAGCGACAGCCACCGACAATACTGCATGGCGGCGTGCCAGGTAATGCCGAGAACCGGATGGCCCTCGCGCCCCTTCTTAAATGTCTCGTCGGCATAGGGAGGGGTGGGGCGCGTGACCGCGTCGGCGTTGGCCGGCTTTTCCGGCTCTTTGTCTTCTTTCTGTCCCGGCTTGCCGCGCCAATACTGGTCAAACTCGTCCCATGTCGCCTCGTGTTGTTCCATCCAAAACGGACGAATCTTGACGGCGACTTGCGGTCCCTCATCGTCCTTGCGATCCTTCTCGCCGGCGGGGCTGCCCATAACGAACTCGCCGCCGGGTAGAGCGATCATCTCGAACTTCACCTTCGTGCCAGGGATGGTCTCGGTGTAGGATTTAGGCTTGGCGGTCGGATCTTCGGCGCGGACGGCAGGCGCATCCGGCACGGCATCCCAGAGTAGAAGTGCCGACAAGAGGCAGCACGCGCTTGCGGAAAGCAAAAACTGTATCCATCGCCTCATCTGTGATAAACTCCACAAAGTTGTCGAATCGTTCGTGCGGGAGAATCGAGTCATGCGTCTGTGTTTGTTGGGCATAATATCCATGCTCGTGTTCGGCGGCGCGGAGCCAACGGTCGATCGCTATTCGTTCACCGAGCCGCACATGGGCACACGCTTTCAGATTATCGTCTACGCCCCCAGCGAGGAAACCGCTCGCAAGGCAAGCAAAGACGCTTTCGCACGCATCGAAGCGCTCAACGCGATGATGAGCGACTACGACAAGAACAGCGAGGTTATGCGCCTCTGCGCCCAAGCCGGCGGACCTCCCGTACCAGTAAGCAAGGAACTATTCTTTGTTTTATCCACGGCGCGAGAAGTGTCTCGACAATCCGAAGGCGCGTTCGATGTGACGGTCGGCCCCGTCGTGAAATTGTGGCGAAAAGCCCGTAAACAACGCAGACTGCCCGATGCCGAAAAATTGGCCGAGGCGCGGGCGTTGGTCGATTGGCGCAAGGTGCGTCTTGATGCCGACAAATGCACCGTCCAGCTGCTCAAGGCCGGTATGTTGCTCGACCTCGGCGGGATCGCCAAGGGCTACGCCGCCGACGAGGCGCTGGCGGTATTGAAGAAGCACAACCTCGAACGCGCTCTCGTGGCCGCCGGTGGCGACATCGCCGTAGCCGCCCCGCCGCCGAATGCCGATGGTTGGAAGATCGCCATCGCCACGCTGCCCGGCGAAAAAGACCCCGGACGGCTGATCTTGCATCACGCCGCCGTGTCCACATCCGGCGACGCCGAGCAATTCGTCGAGATCGACGGCCGGCGCTATTCACACATTGTCGATCCGCGAACGGGCTTGGGATTGATTGGCCGCATGAGTGCCACCGTCGTCGCGCGTAAAGGCATCGACTCGGACAGCCTGACCAAGGTTGTGGCTATATTAGGAGCGGAGAAGGGAGTGAAAATCATCGAGGCGAGAGATGGGGTTGGAGCGCGCATGGTCCGAAAGGATGGCGAGGCGTTCGAGACGCTCGTGTCGAAACATTTTCCGAAACTGCATCCGCTCGAGAAATGAGACGAGTGCCCGTCGCTCCTCGGTCAAATCCCGCTGGAGAGCCTCGATAGTCGTAGTCGATCCCCTCGGCCAGCGCCTGATCGGCAACCCCGCGCACGGCGGCAAACAGATGGCCGGACTGCTTTGAAAGCCCCTCTGTCGGGTCGAGGAGCGGCGATACGGGATTATCGTGGATTCTGAAGGCTTGAAAAAAGATGGGGGTCGGCACGTCCAAGGGGGTAGGCGCGGTTTGAGATGCGGTAGATGGATGACTATGAAGGAAGGGAGAGTTCGGCGAGGGGCGCGTCGGGGGCTAAGGCGTCGGCAACGTCCACGGCCCGTGCGAAGGTGTATTGATCCAGAAGTCTGGTAAGCCGCTGGCGCGAGCGGTTCATGCCGACGTAGGTGCGGAAGCGACTGAGGCGGGAAAGGGGCAAACGCTCTTGATCGGGGTCGAACTCCCAGGGATGGAAGTAGAGCATGGCGACGGGCGGTTGGCCTTGGCGCATCGTCTGGACGATGCCTCGTCGCATCAGAGCCGGTGGGAACAAGCGGAAGTAGCCGCCGCCGCCGACCGCGAGATTCGCACCCA